>NZ_CP025025.1:1207924-1539511 GCF_002874535.1 Mesobacillus jeotgali | reverse complement strand
GCTAAGGATGACAAGAGCTCATCTTCAGAGGCACTCTCGATATCATTTTCACTGTTACCGGTCCATTTCTGGATAAAAAGCTTCAAATCTTCTTTGTTTATACCAAAATGCGCCAGCGCCTTAGTTAATAGATTTCCAGAGTCTGAATTCAATAGATCCAGCAACTTCATTCCATCTTCCAAGTCTAAAAGATCATTTATATTGATCATTTCTGCCAAGGCACCCAGACTTTCAAGGTTTTCACCCTGCGCAGTTTGAGTTGATAGTATTGACTCTGCTTTTCCGGATAAGACTGTTGACATTAACCCGGCAAAGCTTGCCTCTGCCCCCACATTTCCAGACAGTTTCTGTTTTCCCGCAGCAATTGTATTAAAAAATCCAAGACCCCCAATTTCCATTTTTTCACCTCCTCTCAGATTCTCGTCAGCTAATTTCCGTTAGTTTCATTCGTCAATATCTCTGTATACTTTGCTGCTTCTTCGGCAGGCAGCTTTTCCATTATGGCAGCAAGTGATTCTGGCTTTATGTTTGTAAGAATCTTCACTGCTTCCTCGGTATCCATTTTAGAAATAATCGGAGCAGCACTCTTTGCTGACATCGTTTCATAGGTTTTGACGATTTCCCGGAAAGCTCGCTTGTTTTCCTCCTGGATCGCGGTTAATTCCTCTATTTGTGCTTGCAGCTGTGCTTTTTCTAGTTCCATTCGTTTTAGCTGTGTATCCTTGCTATCGATTTTAGACTGCAGTTGATCCATTTTTGCTTCGCGGTCTTTAATTTCTGCTTCAAGGCTGATGATATCTTTTTCAAATTCTTCAATGGATAGCGGCTTTTCTTCCTTTACAAACTGGGATATGAAGGGTACTTTCCCGCCTATGTCTTTCGCTGTATCGAAAATATTGATCCCTAGAATCGAAAGCGCAACCAAAGCAATAACAATCGCAAACAAGGTTGGAATTGCTATCACATATAAAAACCATTGGAGCTTGTTACCATCCTGATTTTCTTTTTCCTCCACGCTGATCACCTAATTTCCCGGTTCATATATTGCTGAATCGAGACTTCATCCATCATCCTGCTTTCTGCATACTTTTCATCTGCCAGAAATTGAAGATGGTCTTTCTCTTTGATTTTTTCGTACTTTTTTACTTCCTGATTTTTCTCCATCAATTGAACTTGTTGATAATTCATGATGTTTCTCGCATTCATCACGACTTTCTGATAGTGGGCAATCGATTTTTCAAGATTACCGATAAACTGTTGATGGTGTCGTATTTCCTGGACCGGCAAACCATCTAGAAGCCGGTCTGATTGAAAGCTCTCAAGATCTTCTTTTTTCTTCAGAAGATGATAGAGTCTGTCAGCCACCTCTTCGAACTTTTTTACTGAATCCTGGTATACGACTTGTGCTTCGTCCACTTCTCTCGACTTGAGTGAAAGGATCTTATCAAACTTGAATTGATACCGCATTGATCCATCAACCTTTCCTTACTAACTGCAATAAAGCCTGAACACTCTCATTTATTGAGACTTTTTCATTGGTTCCTTGTTTTAAGAAATCAAGAATTTGAGGGTATCTCATAATCGCTTCATCTATCTCGGCAGAAGTGCCTTTTTTATATGCCCCGATATTAATCAAATCCTCGGCATTGATATAAGTACTTAGTAATTCCCTCAATCTTTCAGCTGCTTTGACATGTTCATCGGCGACAATATTGTTCATGATTCGGCTTATGCTTTTTAACACATTCACTGCAGGGTACTGGCCTTTATTGGCTAAGTCCCTGTCTAAAACAAAGTGGCCATCCAGAATTCCCCTTACTGTGTCAGCAATAGGTTCGTTCATGTCATCACCATCTACAAGGACGGTATAAAAGCCAGTTATTGATCCAAATTCATTCGTCCCTGTCCTTTCAAGAAGCCTTGAAAGGATGGCGAACACT
Source organism: Mesobacillus jeotgali (assembly GCF_002874535.1). Lineage (GTDB taxonomy): Bacteria > Bacillota > Bacilli > Bacillales > Cytobacillaceae > Mesobacillus > Mesobacillus jeotgali. The sequence goes on along the minus strand of NZ_CP025025.1, from coordinate 1,537,571 downwards.
GAAGGAGTATATCCTTTCGTGGTAGGAGGTTCACCAACTGCCAGACCTACTTCACGCTGCGCCATAGCCACTCGAGTAACTGAATCCATCATCAGCATGACATTCAATCCTTTATCACGAAAATACTCTGCGATGGCTGTTGCTGTATAGGCTCCTTTGATCCGCATTAATGCAGGCTGGTCTGAAGTGGCAACAACTACTATCGAACGTTTTAGTCCTTCTGGACCTAAATCGCGTTCGATGAACTCTCTGACTTCTCGACCACGTTCACCAATCAACCCAATGACATTCAGGTCTGCTGTAGTATTTCTTGCAATCATTCCCAACAAAGTACTTTTCCCGACACCACTACCGGCAAATATCCCAACACGCTGGCCGCTGCCAACTGTCAGCAGGCTGTCAATCATCCTGACTCCGACTTCTATCGGTTCCGAGATTGGCGGTCTGCTCAAAGGGTTGGGGGGATCTTGTTCTGTAGGAACTGAAGCCAATCCTTTTGGCAGGCTGGATTGATCCAATGGAACACCTAGCGAATCAACGACTTTGCCAATCAATCCCGGCCCTGCTTTTATTTCAAGTGGTTTCATCGTCGTTTCAACCAGACTTCCAGGTGATATATCGTGAAGAGATGTATAAGGCATCAAAATGACGTTTTCATCTTTAAAACCGACAACCTCCGCCTGGATTTTCCGCTTTTTCTTTGTGCCCACATGAATAAAGCAGACATCGCCTATTGAACTTTCAGGCCCCTGGGACTCAATCATCAGGCCGACAACTCTTTTTACACGTCCATAACGTTTAAAACTATCCAGAAAATCGACATGTTCCAATAAATCTTCGGCCTTCACTATTGTTCACTCTCCAGCATTTCAAAAAGCTTATTTTTGATTTCTTCCAATTGACTGTCTACACTTGCGTCGACCCTGCCATTTTCAGATTCGATGATACACGATGTCTCCTCAAGCTCATCATCCGGGTAAATATAGAAATCAATATCCTTTGGAAAGATGGCAATCAGTTCATCCTTTTGGTTTAGCAGTTCCTGATAGTATTTCGGATGTACATGAAGCTGAATATCCTTATAATCCCTGGAGTTTTTTAACGCCCTTTTTACAAGGGGAAGGAAAGCTTCATCTGCAGCTAGTTTTTCCCCGATTATCTTCCCGGCTATTTTCACCCCGAGATCAAGAATTACCTTTTCTGATGATTCAATATGATTCTCGTAATCTCTTTTCGCCGCATCAACCGTTTCTTTAGCAAACATGATTGTTTGGCGGTACTCTTCATACCCCTGGGTTCTACCTTCCTGATAGCCTTGTTCAAAGCCCTGCTGCCTGGATTCTTCGACCAATAAAGATCTTTGCTGTTCCCATTCTTGCTGCTCCAGTTGGACTTGCTGGCGAATCTGTTCTGCTTCCTCAATGGCCTTTGACACAATATTATCTGCCTCAGCTAGAGCCCCCTCGATGATTCGCCTTCTTTCATCTTCCGTATGAGTGAAGACCTGTGGGACTTCTTGTTGTTCCGATGATTCTAACACCCTGATAGAGATGACCTTCTTTTCTGCTGGCATACTACTGGTGTATTGGGATTTGATAAGCCTAGACAATAATATCATCTCCTCCGCCACGGGCAATGACGATTTCACCAGCTTCTTCCAGACGACGGATAATAGCTACAATCCTGGATTGTGCTTCTTCAACATCGCGAAGCCTTACAGGACCCATGAATTCCATTTCATCCTGGAAGGTTTCGACCATACGCTTAGACATATTCTTAAAGACAATTTCTTTGACTTCATCACTTGAAACTTTAAGAGCAAGCATGAGATCTTCGTTTTCACAGTCTCTGATAACGCGCTGGATTGCACGGTTATCAAGTGTGACAATATCTTCAAATACGAACATCCGCTTTTTGATTTCCTCGGCCAGTTCAGGATCCTGGATTTCCAGTGCATCTAGAATCGTACGTTCGGTTGCACGGTCCACTCCGTTCAATACATCCACTACAGCCTCAATACCGCCAGTTTGCGTATAGTCCTGAGTAACAGTGGCTGAAAGCTTTCTTTCCAGGATTTGCTCGACCTCATTAATAATTTCTGGTGATGTGCTGTCCATCACTGCAATACGGCGTGCAATATCCGCCTGGACGTCTTGCGGCAGTTCAGATAAAATCTGGCCCGCTTGTGCCGAATCTAAATAAGAAAGTATGAGTGCAATCGTTTGTGGATGCTCGTTTTGAATAAAATTGAGAATTTGCCCAGCATCCGCTTTTCGTGCGAAATCAAATGGCCTTACTTGCAGCGATGATGTCAGTCTATTGATGATCACAGCGGCCTGATCGGTCCCTAACGCTTTTTCTAAAACCGTCTTCGCGTAACCGATTCCACCTTGCGTGATATAATCCTGAGCCAGCGCAATGCTGTGGAACTCTTCCAGAATTTCTTCCTTTGCCAGCGAGTCAACCTTCTTCACACCTGATATTTCAAGTGTAAGCTTCTCAATTTCTTCTTCACTTAAATGCTTATAAACCGAAGCAGAAACATCTGGGCCAAGTGAGATCAGGAGGATTGCTGCCTTCTGTTTTCCTGTTAATTCCTTTTGGTCTTTCCTCACCATTGGTCCTCCTCCTAATCCTCAGAAATCCAAGTTCGCAATAGCTTTGCGAAATCCTCTGGCTTTTCTTTCGCCATTTTTTCCAGTTGCTTTTTCTTCATTGTGCCTTCTGTCTCAAATTCCTTGTTCACATCAGGAACACGAATTGGCTCATATTTTTCTTCCATTACAAATTCTTCTTCTACTTCTTTCTTCCTCGATCTCATAAATAGAAGTAGTAATACTACAATACCTGCTAACAATAATCCGCCAACTAGGTATACCCACCAAGGCAGCTTTTCTACAACCTGGCTTTCGAAGGTTACCTTTCCATTGAACGGCTGCACTGATACAACGACCTTGTCTTCAATCAATTCATCTGTCAGCTCTTCGCCTAGAGACTCTTTATCAATGGTCGTTCTGACGATGGTACCAAGGATTTTTGTAATATCCTCTACACGTTCCTGCGGCAATGAATTACGGTCATCTGGAGTTGGCGGTTCGACCATCACCTGAATTCCAAGATCTCTCACCTTGTATGGACTCTCGGTAATTTCCTTACGAATTCTGCTGACCTCATTATTTATTGTTTCTTCGACTCTTTCATAATCTCCGTTGCCAGTTGCTCCCTCAAGGTATTGAGACCCAGTCGTTTCTCCAGGGTTTCCTCCTTCTGGAATCCCGCCAGCTTGATCTGCATTCCCAGTGAAGGTTTCAGTAATTCGCTGTGCACTGATTGCAATTCCTTCCATATTTTCTTTATCAACAGGCTCAACGATGTTTTCTTCTCTGTTTTCCTGGGTAAAGTCTATATCGGCGGTAACGGAAACAACTACTTTATCATGCCCCATAAGAGTGCCAAGCAAATTTTGGACCTGCCTTTGCACATCTCTCTCAATTTGCTGTTTGACCTGATGCTGAGAAGCAAAAGATGCTCCACTGGAATTATTTTCATTTTTTAAATCGAAGTACTCAAAATATTGATTCATGATGACGATATTATCTGTAGGAAGGTTGGGTACACTTTTAGCCACTAGGTGATAGAGTGCATTTATTTGATCTTCCTTGAATTGATAACCTGGGCTTGTATTTAGCACGATGGATGCCGATGCAGGCTGCTCATTATCGCTAACAAAAATCCCTTTTTCAGGCAGGTTAATCATTACCTTCGCATCATTGACGCCATCTATTCCTTTCATCAAATCAGCAAGCTCTGTTTGCATAGCATCCAGTTTTAAGACAAAGAATTCATTATCTGTCATACCGAGGCCGGCATTCTGGCTGAAAAATGAATAATCTATACTTCCTGATTTAGGAATTCCTTCAGCTGCCAGCTCAACTTTCAAGCTATCAACCGATTCCTTGGGAACTAGGATGGTGTTGCCTCCATCAGCAATTTCAGATTTTATGCCCCTTGCATCAAGGCTTTCTTTGATACTTCCAGTCTCGGCTGGAGAAAGATTGCTATAAAGCGGCTCAAGGGATGTCCTCGAGGTAAAGAAGGCTGTAAGGACGGCTACTGTCAAAACAAAGAAAATTGACGCACCAAGACTGATTTTTTGCTTTCTGGTGCGCCCTTGCCAGAAATCCTTCATTGTATGTATATACTTTTGAACGGTTTCTTTCATTTCAATCCCCCGGTTATTAAGTCTCTTCTTTTTATATAGCTAATAACCGATATAAACTTAGTTTTTAGCTCATATTATTAAACTTGCATTCTCATCATTTCCTGATATGCTTCAACCACTTTATTTCTGACTTCCATTGTAGCCTGCAGTGTAATGCTCGCCTTTTGGCTCGCAATCATTACCTGATGGAGGTCAACGTTTTCCCCCCGGGCAAGTTTTTCCGTCATTGCATCTGACTGAAGCTGCGTTTTATTTAAATTATCAATAGATTGCTTAAGTACGGACGAAAAGCTCTTTTGTGCTTCGTATGGTGTAGGTGTGGGAGTAGACACTTTTGTATCAAATGGCCTGACCATTTGGCTAACAGAATTAATCCCAGCTGAGTTCATTTAGTTCTCTCCTTATTTTCCTATTTCAAGGGCTTTCATCATCATGCCCTTGGAGGCGTTGAAAACTGTGACATTTGCTTCATAAGAACGTGTCGCGCTTATTAAATCCACCATTTCTCTTAATGGATCGACATTGGGATACGCAACATACCCTTCTTGATTTGCATCTGGGTGTTCAGGATCATATACCATCTTAAGAGGATTTTCTCTATCCTCTATTATTCTCGATACTTTAACTCCATTTCCCGCCCCTGATCCGTCTGTTTTTCCCATTGCTTTATTAAGGAATGAAGAAAAGTTTCCTTCCTTAGGTTGTAGGACGACCATTTTCCTGCGGTATGGCTCTCCATTTACACCTCTGGTAGAATCTACATTCGCCATGTTGGAAGAAATGACATCCATTCTTAGACGCTGTGCAGTTAACGCAGATGCAGTCGTATTCATGCTATGAAACATGGTCATTCTTACTTACCTCCCCTAATGACTGTTTGGAGAGAGTTGAATTTGCCATTAATCCTCTCAGTCAGCGCATTATAGTAAATTTGGTTTGTAGCCAGATCGGCCATTTCTTTATCCAAATCGACGCTGTTCCCATTCTCGTTATAATTCACGTTTGGATTAGTGACGACTCCAGGCAAACGACTCGCTTTGCTGCTAAATTCATAATGGCGGGCATCTGATCTATTCGCTTGAAAGGATTTACCCATCACATCCTGAAATACAGCCTTGAAGGACACGTCCTTTGCTTTATAATTCGGTGTATCAACATTCGCGATATTCTGCGAAATGACTTTTTGCTTCGCAGAAGAATAGTTCAACGCATGCTCGAGGGTTGATACAGTGTTTGAAAACAACTTCAATTTTTGCACCTCTCAATTGCCACACTGGATTATTTTGCTGAATTTTGTAATTCCTTGCTGAATTTCGTCATTATATTCCTAATTGTAAAGAATCTGAAATAATCTGTCTATGTACTTTCAGTTAATTTTTATCATGCATAATGCTCATTTTTCAAAATAGGATAAAAGACCTACTTGTTTACTTATTTTTATAATTTTATTAATTGATCCCAATTTTTTGTAAAGTTTTTAAAAAAATGTAGGAATAACGAATTATTATCTTTTGTTTTTCTAGCTGGATGAAAGGTTAAATTACCTACATAAGATTAGCATTTTTCCATTATTTCCTATTAATCATCTCTTGTTTGTGATTTGATAATTTGAACAGTGTAAAAAAATCGCAACATTTTTGTAATATTAGCTGATTGTAATCTGTTACTTTTCTAACTAACACTGCGTAAAACATTAAGACAAAAAAAATCCGCTGATGTTCAGCGGATTTTTTTTCATCATCTATTTAGTTGCTTTTAAGCTTTTCAAGTTCAAATAGGAACTTATCATTTAATACCTTGATATAAGTTCCTTTCATTCCAAGGGAACGGGACTCGATAACACCTGCGCTTTCCAGCTTGCGTAGTGCGTTAACAATTACAGAACGTGTGATCCCGACTCTGTCGGCGATTTTGGAAGCAACTAGAAGGCCTTCTTTTCCGTTAAGCTCTTCAAAGATATGCTCGATCGCTTCAAGTTCACTGTAGGATAATGAACTGATTGCCATTTGGACTACAGCCTTGCTTCGTGCTTCATCCTCAATCTCTTCTGCCTTTTCACGAAGGATTTCCATCCCTACAACGGTTGCGCCATATTCTGCAAGGATTAGGTCATCGTCGTGGAATTGTTCTTCAAGACGAGCAAGGATCAATGTTCCCAGACGTTCACCGCCGCCGATAATCGGCACGATTGTTGTTAAGCCGTTTTTGAAAAGTTCTTTGTTTTCAACTGGGAATGCTGTGTACTCACTCTCAACATCCAGGTTCGGTGAAGTCTCCTGGATATTGAAGAGATTTTTTGTATACTCTTCAGGGAATTGGCGGTCTTCGAGCATTTTTACCATGCGCTCGTTTTCAATCTGCTGATTGATTCCTAAACCTAAAAGCTTCCCTCTACGGCTGACAACAAAGATGTTAGCCTCGATTACTTCACTTAAAGTTTCTGACATTTCTTTGAAGTTTACCGGTTTGCCGGCAGCTTTTTGGAGCAGGGCGTTAATTTTTCTAGTTTTTGATAGTAAGTCCATTGTTTCTTCCTCCTATTTGCTTCAAACAAAAATACATTTATTTTAATCCTGGCTAGTTTCAATACTTAAGCACAATAAGCAGTTTTTATTTGTCTACCCTATTGAGTATGCATTAAAACGATTAACCATTATAATATGAACTGGCTTAAATCTTTGTTTCTTGAGATAGCGCCAAGTTTTTCTTCTACATATTGCGGAGTGATCGCTACCTTCTCGAGATTGATATCTGGAGCTTCAAAGCTCAGGTCTTCAAGCAGCTTCTCAAGTATTGTCTGCAGTCTTCGCGCTCCGATGTTATCCGTATTTTGATTCACATCATAAGCGACTTCAGCTATCTTACGAATAGCATCGTCAGAAAATTCAATTTGTATACCTTCTGTTTCCAATAAAGCTTCATATTGCTTTGTTAGTGCATTATCGGGCTCAACAAGAATCCTGTAAAAGTCCTCAACTGTCAGCTTAGTAAGCTCCACCCTGATTGGGAAACGCCCTTGCAATTCAGGTATCAGATCGGAAGGCTTCGCCATGTGGAACGCCCCTGCAGCAACGAACAAGATATGATCTGTTTTTACAGGACCGTACTTGGTGTTAACAGTCGACCCTTCCACAATCGGAAGAATATCCCTCTGAACACCCTCACGCGAAACATCTGCACTGGACCCACCGGAATTCTTGCTGGCAATTTTATCAATTTCATCAATAAAAATGATTCCTGCCTGCTCAGCACGGTATGTAGCTTCCTGAGTTACCTCATCCATATCAATCAGCTTTTGGGCTTCTTCATTGATTAATACCTGCCTGGCCTCACGTACAGGCAGCTTTCGTTTCTTGCGTTTCTTAGGCACCAAGCCACTCAAAGCATCCTGCATATTCATTCCCATTTGTTCCATTCCAGAACCCTGGAGCATATCAAACATGGAAGGCGTCTGCTCCTCGACTTCGACGGTTACCAGTTCATCCTCAAGTTCGCCTTTTGAGAGCTTTTCCTTGATGACTTTACGCTTTTCGAAAACCCCTAAATCTTCTGATTGGTTTTGCTCTTGTTCAGGCTGCTGCTGGCTTCCACCGAACAGCATTTCAAGTGGATTTTTGTAATTCACTGATTTTTTCGCTGAAGGGACTAACAGTTCGACAAGACGGCGGTTTGCATTTTCTTCTGCCGGTTCCTTGACACGCTCCATTTTCTCCTCTTTTACAAGCCTGATGGAGGTTTCAACAAGATCCCGCACCATGGATTCAACATCACGGCCAACATAACCTACTTCAGTGAACTTGGTCGCTTCTACTTTGACGAAAGGAGCGCCAACTAACTTAGCCATCCTTCTGGCAATTTCTGTTTTACCTACACCAGTAGGTCCAATCATCAGGATATTCTTCGGTATGATTTCATCCCGGATATTTTCAGCGAGCAAGCCACGGCGGTATCTATTTCTGAGAGCAACTGCAACAGCTTTTTTAGCATCCTTTTGACCGATAATATACTGGTCCAGCTTTTCCACGATCTGCCTTGGAGTTAAATTTGTCGTTTGTTTCACACTCAACACTCCTTTTCCGTTACAGTTCTTCCACGATAATATTGTGGTTTGTGTAAACACAAATGTCAGCAGCAATTTCCAATGAAGACTTCGCGATTTCTTTTGCTGTTAAATGTTCTCCAGCATATTGCTTTAATGCACGGCCAGCAGACAAGGCATAATTACCTCCAGAACCGATCGCCAAAATACCATCATCAGGTTCAATTACTTCGCCTGTTCCGGAAATAAGAAGCATATCTGTCTCATTCAATACGATTAGCATTGCCTCGAGTTTCCTTAGGACTTTATCACTTCTCCATTGCTTTGCAAGTTCGACTGCGGCTCTTTGGAGATTTCCGTTGTATTCCTCAAGCTTGCCTTCGAACATCTCAAACAGGGTGAACGCATCTGCGACAGAACCAGCAAATCCTGCAATTACTTTACCATTAAACAACTTTCGGACTTTCTTTGCTGTGTGTTTCATCACTACAGCATTCCCAAAGGTCACCTGGCCATCGCCTGACATTGCGCATTGGCCTTTATGTTGAACAGCAAAAATCGTTGTGGCATGGAATTCTGACATTCCTTCGTCCTCCTTCTGGCTTATGCCCTCGGATGATGTGACATATAAATATTGCGCAAGTGCTCTTTCGTAACATGGGTATATACTTGCGTTGAAGACAGGAACGCATGGCCCATCAACTCCTGGACAGTTCTCATATCTGCTCCATTGCTCATCATATGTGTGGCAAAGGAATGGCGCAGTTTATGGGGATGGATTTTCCCTGTCAGGGCTGACTTTTCAATCAGCTTATTCAGGATCTCCCTGATTCCCCTATCTGTCAGAGGCCCTCCCCGGAAATTCAGGAACAATTGGCCATGATCATCTTTAGTCTTCAGAAGTTCTGGTCTTCCATTCACTATGTAGTCTTCAATCGCATCCTGAGCAAAACTTCCGAAAGGCACATATCTATCCTTTTTCCTTTTTCCATGGATTAAAACTGTAGATAAGGATAAATCTATATCCTTCAGCTGGATTTTGCAGCACTCACCTACACGGATTCCTGTAGCGTAAAGCAGTTCCAAAAGAGCTTTGTTCCTTTTCCCAATCGCAGTTTCGGTTTCACATGCATTAAATAGCTGGGAAAGTTCCTCTTCATAAAAAAAATCTGGCAATCGCTTTTCCAGTTTCGGTATAGATACCAGGGAAAAGGGATTGTCTTCAACCAATTTTTCACGAAGCAAAAACTTATAAAAGCTGCGCATACATGAAATCCTGCGGGCGACAGACTTTCTGGAGAGCTGCTGGTCAAATAATTTCGTGAGGTAAATCCTTGTATCAGCATACTCTACTTCATCGAGACTGGTCAGGCCTTGTTCAGACATGAACAAAAAAAATTCCCTAATATCATGTTGGTAATGTTCAATTGTATATTGTGAGTAATTTTTTTCGATTTGTAAATATTCAATAAATAAGTTTAAAGAATTGTTCACATTTGCTTCCATATCGTCACCTCACAAGGGCTACTAAATAGTATCATATTTATATAGCCCTCGCAATATAAATTACAAATTTTTCACAAATTTCTGAATTGTTTCCAACGCTCTGGAAGCATGCTTCTCATTACGTTCCTGCTTACCCTTGATTTTCTCTGGCAGATCAGGGAAAAGCCCGAAGTTTGCATTCATCGGCTGGAAGTTTTTAGCGTTCGTTGTTGTAATATACCTGGCCATGCTTCCCATTGCTGTTTCATGAGGGAATTCAACCGGCTCTTCACCTTTTACAAGACGTGCAGCATTGATTCCAGCAATCATGCCGCTCGCTGCAGATTCCACATACCCTTCAACCCCAGTCATTTGTCCTGCAAAGAATAAATCTTCTCTATTCCTGAATTGGTATGTTGCTTTTAAAACCTTAGGTGAGTTGATAAATGTATTACGATGCATAACACCGTACCGTACAATTTCAGCGTTTTCCAAACCAGGAATCAATTGAATGACTTCCTTTTGCGGTCCCCATTTCAGATGAGTCTGGAAGCCTACAATATTGTAAAGTGTTCCAGCAGCATCATCCTGGCGAAGCTGCACTACGGCATAAGGCCGCTTTCCAGTTCTAGGATCCTCCAGGCCAACCGGCTTCATCGGTCCGAAAAGCATTGTCTTCCTACCTCTTTGGCCCATGACCTCGATAGGCATACAACCTTCAAAAAAGATTTCTTTTTCAAATTCCTTAAGCGGAACTGTTTCAGCAGAGATCAACGCTTCATAAAAACGGTCGAATTCTTCCTCAGTCATCGGACAATTAAGGTATGCTGCTTCTCCTTTGTCATATCGGGATTTCAGATAGACCTTATCCATGTCGATGCTGTCTTTTTCAATAATAGGAGCTGCTGCGTCATAAAAATATAAATATTCTTCCCCTGTAAGCTCCTTTAGTTGTTGGGACAACGCCTGGCTTGTCAAAGGCCCTGTAGCGATGATAGTAGGCCCCTGTGGAATTTCAGTGATTTCTTCATTAAATACAGTAACATTGGGATGTTCCTTTACACGGCTAGTAACATGTGCCGCAAACTCATGGCGATCTACCGCCAAAGCTCCGCCTGCTGGTACAGCACACGCATCCGCTGCGCCAATGATGACAGAGTCAAGCCTTCTCATCTCTTCTTTTAATACCCCAACTGCATTTGTTAAGGTATTTGCACGCAAAGAGTTACTGCATACTAACTCAGCAAATTTATCTGTATGGTGAGCAGGTGTCTGCTTTACCGGTCTCATTTCATATAAGTTCACTTTGATGCCTCTTTCGGCAAGCTGCCATGCAGCTTCACTTCCGGCCAATCCGGCACCGACGACATTTACTGTAGCTTCAGTCATATCTATTTCCTCCAGTAGCTGTAAAAATTGATAAAATCTTTGTAGTCAGCCTTTTCAAAGGCTGTTTTCTCATTGATTGGTGGTTTTCGCATATCCAGAAAGCAACAAAGTTTACGAAAAGAGCCTTATCAAAAGAATTATTATACCATCTGCATTCACATAAATCTTCTATTATATAAGTGAATTCATTAATATCTTTACATTTTCATTTTTTACAGAGCATTTATCTATAATAGACACTCATTCAAACATAAATCCCCTAAGACAACCCATTCCACAATCAATATTACTTACTTTACCCTGATACTTGTATCATTTTGCACTTTCATTTACGAAAAAGAAAGAAAAAAGTTTCAAAAAACGAAAAGCGCAAGCGACTTGGTCAGCCCTGACTGCATTTTTACAAATATAAAGAGTGAGCCATGGGCTCACTCTAGCTTTGTGGTTCCTCTTTATAGTCGCATTCTGTACACTGAACCTGGACGCCCTTTTTAAGCTTCTTTTCAACTAGCATATTTTCACATTTTGGGCATTTCCTTGCAAGTGGTTTATCCCATGAAAGGAAATCGCATTCAGGGAAGCGGTCACAGCCGTAAAAAATCCGGCGTTTCTTGCTCTTCCGTTCAATGATATTGCCTTTCTCACACTTAGGGCAATTGACCCCTATCTCCTTGACTATTGCCTTCGTGTTCCTGCAGTCAGGGAAATTGCTGCAGGCCATGAACTTGCCGTAGCGCCCCATTTTGAATACCATCGGTGAACCGCACTGATCACAATCTTCCCCAGCGGGTTCATCCTTGATTTCAATTTCCTGCATTTCTTTTTCCGCTACTTCAAGATTCTTTTCAAAATCACGGTAGAATTCGTCAATGACTTTGACCCAATTGATTTTCCCATCTTCGACATTATCGAGATTCTGTTCCATTTTGGCGGTGAACTCAAGATCAAGTATTTCCGGGAAAAATTCCAGCATAAGCTCATGGATTACTTCGCCAAGTTCGGTTGGCACGAATCGTTTATTATCGAGCGATACATAGCCTCTCTTCTGGATCGTATCCAGGGTTGGCGCGTATGTTGATGGCCGGCCGATCCCCATTTCCTCAAGCGTCCTGACGAGCCTTGCTTCTGTATATCTTGGAGGCGGCTGTGTAAAGTGCTGCTTCGGTTCGAGATCTTTCTTCGTGACCTCGTCACCTTGCTTAAGGTCGGGAAGGAATTTATCCTTTTCTTCCACCTGGTCATCTGAACCTTCTACATAAACCTTCATAAAGCCCGGGAATTTAACTTTCGAGCCTGTCGCACGGAAAGTAACTTCGCCGTTCTTTAAATCAACACTCATCGTATCCATAATTGCTGGAGCCATCTGGCTCGCGACGAACCGTTCCCAAATAAGTTTGTAAAGTCTGTATTGATCTCTTGAAAGGAATTCCTTGATCGTCTCAGGAACCTTCAATGTACTTGTTGGCCGAATCGCTTCATGGGCGTCTTGAGCATTGGACTGTTTCTTTTCTTTCCTGGCCTCTGTCTGTATGAACTTTTCTCCATACTGACCAGTGATATACTCCCTTGCTTCGCCTTGTGCGACTTCAGAAATTCTGGTAGAGTCCGTTCTCATATAGGTGATTAAACCGACTGTACCTTCTTTTCCAAGGTCGATACCTTCATAAAGCTGCTGGGCAAGCATCATTGTCTTTTTGGCACGGAAGTTAAGCTTTCGTGCTGCTTCCTGCTGTAACGAAGAAGTAATGAATGGTGGTGCAGGATTACGTTTACGTTCTTTCTTCGTCACCGACTCAACAGTGAATTTGTTCCCCTTTACTTGTTTAAGGATGTTTTTGACATCGTCTTCTGATTTCAACTCAGTTTTTTGTTTGCCAATTCCGTAAAAAGAAGCTTCAAAAGCACTTTTTCCTTTGAGGAATTCCGCACCGATTGTCCAATATTCTTCTGGAACAAACGCAGCGATTTCCTTCTCACGATCAATGATCATCCTTAAGGCAACAGATTGTACGCGTCCCGCGCTCAGCCCCTTCTTGACTTTCTTCCAAAGTAGCGGACTGATATTATATCCTACTAGTCTGTCCAGAGCACGACGTGCCTGCTGGGCATCTACGAGATCCATATTGATCGCACGGGGATGTTTAAAAGATTCCTTGATTGCATCCTTTGTGATCTCATTAAATACAACCCTGCAATCAGAATGGACATCAACGTCAAGACTTTTGGCCAAATGCCATGCAATTGCTTCCCCTTCTCTGTCGGGGTCAGCCGCGAGATAGACTTTCTTTGCTTTTTTAGCTGCAGATTTCAATTCCTTCAGTACTGGTCCCTTACCCCGGATTGTAATGTACTTAGGGTTGTAGTTATTTTTCGTATCAATTCCCATCTGACTCTTAGGCAAATCTATCAAATGCCCCATAGAGGCTTTCACTTTATATTTTTTTCCAAGATAACGCTCAATCGTCTTAGCCTTTGCAGGCGATTCGACGATTACTAAAAAATCCGACATCCAATTGTCCTCCTTAGAGGTATAAAATTACATTAATTATTATCAACATATCATAATGTTGTCAAATCAACCATTAAAGTAAACGGTTTCAACTCATCTAGAGCTGCTCTGTTAAACACGGCTGTTGATTTTCGTTCCAGGCGCTTCGCTTTCCGCGGGCAGTCGGGGAGCCTCCTCGGCGCTTTATGCGCCTGCGGGGTCTCCCCATGACTCGCTCATCCCGCAGGACATTGATTATGCTTCCTCGAACTCGCCCACGCACGACGAAAATGCGTTAGCATTTTCGGAGGAGTCTACGCGCCTTCCACTACAATCAACAGGGCTCTATATCAAATTAAGATTTAACAGAGCCTAGAAATTTTAAAATACCTGATGCAAAATGTATAACAGATTGAAAATTATTTCAACCTTTTTGATGTAAATTTTCATTCAAATATAAAAATAACTTAGTAAAAAAGTATATTTCTGAAACTTTTATAACTATTTCTAAGCATTTTATACGATTATTACACATTACATACCAAGTTCCTCTAAAATATCCTCTGAACTTTTCACCAGTTTGGCTCCTTGCTGGATTAAATAATGGACTCCATCAGAATCCGGACTCAAAATGCTGCCGGGGACAGCAAATACGTCCCTGCCTTCATTCAAGGAAAAATCCGCTGTGATCAATGAGCCGCTCTTTTTCCTTGCTTCAATAACAAGTGTACCCTCTGAAATGCCGCTGATAATCCTATTCCGCATCGGAAATTGCCATTTTGCAGGCATTGTCGCAGGTGGATATTCCGATAATACAAGTTGTTTTTCCATCATGAATTCTGCCAACTTAACATTTTCCTTAGGATATAGATTATGAAACCCGCCAGCTATGACACCTATTGTTTTCCCGCCCAATTTAATAGCTGCTTTATGGGCATGGGCATCTATCCCCCTTGCGAGACCACTAACAATCTGTACATTTTTATCTATTAATGAAGGAAATAAATAGTCGACCGCTCCTATGCCATATGTTGTGGCGCACCTAGAGCCAACCACAGCAAGGTTTTTTCTGTTCTTTAGCAAGGATAGATCTCCTCTGGCAAACAGCATCCATGGAGGTTGATAGATAGTCTTAAGCCTGTCTGGGTAGTCTTCGTCAAAAATAGTGATTAGATGAATATTCTGTTTGGTGTAGTCATTGAGAAGTTTATCGATGGAAATAAATTGATGGTCTCTGTTGAGTCGTTCTACTCGAGGATTATTAGAGGAATATGTTTCATCTTCATTATTAATTATTGCAGAATCTGTTTTGAGGATTGAGTAAATTGATTTCCAGCTGGCGTGTCTGCTATGGACAAGCTGGATCAGTTTCTTTTTCATTTTATCCATATGCTTCCCCCTGGGATTAATAAACAGCCCCTCTGTTAGGAGGGACTGTCTGATTGAATGCTTTAGTGTGTTTTGCACTTGTCGTAAAGGTCTTGCTCCTTCAAAACGCGGATTAGCGTTTCGCCCATTACGGATGGAGTTTCAGCAACCTGAATACCACATTCGTTCATTACGCGGATCTTTTCGTCTGCTGTACCTTTTCCGCCAGAAATAATCGCACCAGCATGGCCCATGCGCTTCCCTGGAGGTGCAGTTCTTCCGCCGATGAAGCCTACAACTGGTTTAGTCATGTTTGCCTTGACCCACTCAGCTGCTTCTTCTTCAGCCGTTCCGCCGATTTCACCAATCATGATGACAGCATATGTGTCAGGATCTTCATTGAATGCCTTCAGGACATCGATGAAGTTCGTTCCATTAACTGGGTCTCCGCCGATTCCTACAGCTGTAGACTGGCCGATTCCTTCTTGAGTTAACTGGTGTACCGCTTCATATGTCAGCGTTCCAGAACGTGATACAACACCAACATGTCCTTTTGTATGGATATATCCAGGCATGATTCCAATCTTGCACTCTTCAGGAGTGATGACGCCCGGGCAGTTAGGACCAACTAGGCGAGTTTTCTTTCCTTCCATGTATCGCTTAACCTTGACCATATCCAATACTGGGATATGCTCAGTGATACAGATAGCCAAATCAAGCTCTGCATCAACAGCTTCGACAATAGCATCTGCAGCAAATGGAGCTGGTACATAGATTACTGTCGCATTTGCGCCTGTTGCATCAACAGCTTCTTGTACTGTGTTGAATACAGGAACGCCTTCTACTTCTGTACCGCCCTTGCCTGGAGATGTTCCTCCAACAATTTTTGTACCATATTCAAGCATTTGTTTTGTATGGAAAAGGGCAGTAGAACCCGTAATCCCTTGAACAATAACCTTTGTATCTTTATTAATGAATACGCTCACGTCAAATTCTCTCCTTTCGATCCTACTTAACTAATGAAACGATTTTTTCAGCGCCGTCTGCCATTGATTCAGCAGCAATGATATTTAAGCCAGACTCATTAAGAATCTGTTTTCCAAGATCTACGTTAGTACCTTCAAGACGAACAACAAGCGGAACCTCAAGTCCAACCTGCTTTGCAGCTTCCACAACACCAGTAGCAATTACATCACACTTCATGATGCCGCCGAAGATATTAACAAAGATTCCTTTTACGTTTGGATCTGAAAGGATGATTTTGAATGCTTCCGTTACTTTCTCTGCAGTAGCGCCGCCCCCAACATCAAGGAAGTTTGCAGGGTCTCCGCCATAATGCTTAACGATGTCCATAGTTGCCATAGCAAGGCCGGCACCGTTAACCATGCAGCCGATATTTCCATCCAAAGAAATATAGCTCAGGTCATACTTCGATGCTTCGATTTCTTTTGGATCCTCTTCTTCTAGGTCGCGGTACTCAAGGATATCCTTCTGGCGGTATAACGCGTTTGAATCAAAGTTCAATTTAGCGTCAAGTGCCATTACCTGTCCGTCACCAGTTACAACCAATGGGTTGATTTCAGCGATGGAGCAATCCTTTTCGACATAAGCGTTATATAAGCCCATCATGAACTTTACAGCCTGGTTGACTAGTTCCTTCGGGATGTTGATGTTGAATGCGATTCGGCGAGCCTGATATGGCATAAGTCCTAATACAGGATCGATTTCTTCCTTGAAGATTTTTTCAGGAGTCGCTTCAGCAACCTCTTCGATCTCCGTTCCGCCTTCTTCAGAAGCCATAAGGACAACGCGTGAAGTAGCACGGTCAAGCACCAGGCCTACATAGTACTCCTTCTTGATGTCGCAGCCTTCCTCAATCAATAGACGTTTTACTTCCTTACCTTCTGGACCAGTCTGGTGAGTAACCAGTGTCTTACCTAAAATCTCAGAAGCATATGTACGTACTTCATCAAGGTTCTTTGCAACCTTGACTCCGCCGGCTTTACCCCTTCCGCCAGCATGGATTTGAGCTTTTACGACAACAACAGACGTTCCAAGCTCTTTAGCTGCTTCAACAGCTTCCTCAACTGTAAAAGCAACCTTCCCATTCGGTACTTTTACCCCATATTTTCTGAGGATTTCTTTTCCTTGATACTCATGGACATTCATTTCCCATCCTCCTATCTATTAGAAAAACAAACAAAAATACAGAATCGCCTAACGATTAGCTGCATCAATTCATTTTCCTAAGTAGAAAATATAATTCATTTAATTTTTTAAAAAATAGACTGCGCTTTCATTTTATATAATGAACTATTGATTGTCTACCTTTATGATTTAAATATTTCGCCATTTTAAATATTGCAAAAAAATATCCAAGCAAATGCTCACCAATTTAAAAAGCCGGGATGATTGCGTTTCCCGGCTTTGACAGTGAAAAATCCTGCTAAAAAAGCTATATTCATTCTTTTGGTTTTCATTGTTAAAATATTATTTTTGTCTTCCTGCTTGTTTATCCAAATGATAGACAAAGGAAAATACTTCAGCTACTGCTTGGTACAATTCTTCTGGTATTCGCTCATTTAATTCCAGCTGGCTCAAGACTTCAACGAGCGAAGGATCTTCCTGAATGGGAATATCATGATCCTTCGCTTTTTCAATGATTTGTTCAGCAACGAGACCCTTACCTTTCGCCATTACTTTAGGAGCGTCCATATTTCCAGCATTATACCCGAGGGCTACAGCTGATTTTCTTGTATGCTTAGGTGGTTTCATATTTTAATATCCACTCCGCTATATTCTTTTTGGCCATATAGATCTGCCAGGCTGCGTTGATTTCTCCCTGTCTGGGATTTCCCTGGAACATGGAAGTGAACAGAGGACAGATGATAATCAATTTCCGCTAGCTTCAATTTCAATAACGGTGTCATTTCTTCTGCCATCTTTTTCAGAGTGGGATTTTCGTTAAAAATCTGGACACTCATAATGCGATTCTGTACTTGCATATCAACGATAACATCATCCAAATGTTTAAGTTTCAGGTAAAAGAGAACACGACAAAAATCAGCGTCTATTTTTCCATCTTCAGTCTTTTTCCCACTCCACTGCATCGTGAGTTCATTCGTTTTCCCACCCAGCATAAAGGGTATTTGCACGACAAGCTGCTGGATCGGACCAGCTTCCTGGGAAAGCAGCTGGAATCCTGTTATTTTGTGTAAGACCAGCTCAGCCGCTTCTTTGACAGCAGGTGGAGGATTCTCGTTTAAAAGGCGCAGAACAAGGGATTTAAGTGTCTCTGATACCTGTGCCTTGCCAAGCTCACCATCTTTTATAACTTCGCTAAGCTGTTGTTCGTAAGATAGCCCCAGGGCTGACAGGAATTGTTTTATCCTTGTATCTGTGAGGAGTGTGGTGCCCGTTTCTTGCAGCGAAGCTGGCTGTTCTGCTTTGGCAACTGCTTCTGACAGCAGCTGTGCATGCAGGCCTGTTAAATTGCCTGATTGGGACTGTCCCGCAGCCCTAAGCAAGTTTACTCCAGCTTGTCGCCACGTATCCTTTTCGCCCATCAGGAAGGATAGGGACTCTCCATCACTCACCATTGAGATTAACTGCTTGAAAGCCTGGAGTCCTTGCTGTGCCTCCACTTCTTTTCCAGGAGTTCGGTAGAATAACATTTTAAGTGATTCTGCCAGCTCATTAGCTGGTAATGTTTTTTCAGGAAAGAAATTTGAGATCATCTGTCTGGCAGTAGAACTATCGCCATTTCCTATGAGTGTTATGATATTTTTCGCGAAATTCAGCCTTTCAGGCAGTTTATCTCCGACTGTGCCTGAACTTTGCAGCCTGACCAGCATTTGCTGTAAAAGATTTCTTTCACTGCTTTTCGAAGTAGTCGCACCAAACTGTTCAAGCAGTTCCAGAGCAGCTTGACTTTCCTGACCTTTCCGATTAAGCCATATTGCCGCTAAATTATTCACGGCTGCTTCAGAATTCATTACTTTACTGGATGGCAGCATTTCATTCAAAAGTTTTTTAAGACTTGTACCTGCCGCAGAACTCCACGCCGTGTCTAAAGTCTTTTCAAGTTTATCCAACAACTGGACCAAAGATGGTTCTTTGGTGGTGGTATAGAGGGCATCAAACGAGGACTGTGTAACAGGAAACCCTCTAGTAAAGATCAATTTTATAGCATCTTGACCAGCACTGCGTGAATCCGCCGTACTCAGCCACTCTGCCGCCTGCTTTAGAAGTTCTCGGTTAACAGGAAGCTGCTCTTTGATAAAAAAACGGACAAGGTCCAAATTATCCTTTGTCGGCTGCATCGCAAATTCTCCGAGAATCTTTGCCATGCTCCCCGGCTGGAATTTATCCTCACTACCTGATCCAACCACCTTCAAATGAACCTTTCCTTCACCAGGCTGAACCTGGAACCAGTATCGCTCATTTGCAGATAATGGAGTTTCTAATTTTGCGATCATTTTTTGGCTGCCGACTTGCACTTCTGCAACTTGATCAGGGTAGAGCTTCAGGATTTTCCCATTAATGATTTGGCCGGGCCGAAATTCAGCTGTTTTTATTTGCTGTGTTGTTTTTTGGTTAAATAAGCCTTGCAGCGCTCCTGCTTCCATGGTTCACCTGCTTTACCAAGTTCTACTGTATATACTCTCTTACGGGAGCGAATGTCTTCCTGTGATGATCTGTGACACCATGCTCCTTGATAGCTCTTAAGTGTTCAGCGGTTCCATACCCCATATTTGCCCCGAATCCATATTGCGGGAATTCGATACTGAGCTCCTTCATCAACCTGTCTCTCGTAACTTTGGCAATAATCGAGGCTGCCGCGATGGATATGCTTCTGGAATCGCCTTTAATCAGCGCTTCAAACGGATAAGGTGTGTCCAGCTTGACGGCATCAATCAAAAGAAAATCAGGAGTGATCCCCAGTTGATTCACAGCTGAAAGCATCGCTTTCTTGCTGGCCTGGAGTATATTGATTTCATCTATTTCTGCAGCGTTGATCAGTCCTACCCCGACTGCCAGGGCTTCAGACATGATGACCTCAAAATATTCATCCCTTTTTGATTCTGTCAGTTTTTTTGAATCATTGAGACCTGGAAGATAAAAGTTCTCCGGGAGGATGACTGCCCCTGCAACCACTGGCCCGGCTAAAGGACCTCGTCCGGCCTCATCAATCCCGGCTATATACTCGAACCCTTCCGATCGATATTTCCTCTCAAAGGAAGTCATGTTGACGAATTGTTCATGGACTTGTTTCTTTTGCTCTTCCTGTCTTTCCCATTTCAGGACTAGTTTTTGTACGCCTTTACGGCTATCATTTCTTAAGCCTTTCAGGAACTCTTTCTTTACTTCCTCTTTCCCGAAAAGCTGCTGTTCAATTTCACCAATTGTATATTTCTCCATAAAAAATCTCCTAGTAATACTTCTTTATTATGTATCGGCAGTTTAAACCAAAAATAAAGGCCCTGGACTCAGGACCTTTATTTTTGAGTGTCATTTTCTATTTCTTCCACAGAAGTCAAGTCCTCAGGTCGTTCAAAGGATAGCGGACCTAATTTTTCTGTCCGTATCTCCCTGATTACAAGCTCTGCGACTTTATCATAATCAACGTATCCACCAGGCATTCTGCAGCCTCGAAAATCGCCAATCTGATCAAATAGCTCGACAATTTCCTCTGGGAGCTCGGAAAGCTTGTATCTCTCCTGCAGGCGTTCTGGATAATGCTTTTCCAGGAATCTCAAAGCATATACGGCCAGATCCTGAAGGTTGAGAATCGTATCTTTGATTGCCCCAGTAACTGCTAGCTTTGTTCCTACTTCCTGGTCCTCAAACTTTGGCCAAAGGATTCCCGGAGTATCTAGCAGTTCCAGTTCCTTGCCGACCTTAATCCATTGCTGTGATTTTGTGACGCCAGGCCGGTTCCCGGTCTGGGCGATATTTTTACCAGCAAGCCTGTTGATCAGTGTCGATTTCCCTGCGTTTGGAATTCCGACAATCATCGCCCTGATGGCTCTCGGCTTGACCCCTTTTGATTTCAAGCGGTCGAACTTGTCTTTCAGGAGAACCTTTGACTCCTGGACTATTTGCTTTAAGCCTGTACCGGCCTGAGAGTTGATCGCCAGAGCAGTGATTCCTTTTTCGCGGTAGTATCGCAGCCATTGTTCTGTTACAGATTTATCGGCCATATCCGCTTTATTAAGTAAAACGATTCTTGGTTTATGCTGGATGATTTCATCTATCATTGGATTTCTGGACGAATACGGGATCCGCGCATCCACCAATTCAAAAATGACATCCACGAGCTTTAATTTTTCCGTGACCTCTCTGCGAGCCTTAGCCATATGGCCTGGAAACCATTGGATCGTCAAAGCAGCCACCTCCTATCTGTTTAGCAATCTCCCGTATGCCTCTTGGGATCTTGTCATGTCCTAGTCTATTGTACGAATATCTTCAATAGGCCAATAGATGATGCTGGTCTTTCCCAGCACCTCTTCAAAAGGTACAGTGCCAATGTGGCGGCTATCCTTGCTGAAACGGCGGTTATCACCCATAACGAAAAGATGGCCTTCAGGTACAGTCTCCCTGCCGATTTTCTCCTCCAGTGTGAAAGGATCAGTCAGCGGTCCATCGATCACCTGTTTTTTATATTCTTCCAAGTATGGTTCTTCGTATGCTTTCCCATTCACATATAACGTATCATTTTTATATTCTACTTTATCACCGGGAAGACCGATTACTCTTTTTATGTAATCTTTGTTTTCGGGTGCATGAAAGACGATGATATCAAATCTTTCTGGCTCCCCAACTTTATAGCTAAGCTTATTCACGATCATTCGGTCCTGGTCGTGGAGTGTAGGCATCATCGATAAACCGTCCACCACTATTGGCGCAAATAAAAAGTATCGAATAACCGCTGCCAGCACGACAGCAATCAGAAGTGCCTTCGTCCATTCCCATAGTTCATTCTTCTTTTTCTCGGCCATTCTTTTCCCACCATTCCAAAATATATGTTGTTTGAGTACATAACTTTATTTTACATAAGTCAGACAAGATAAACACGATGGGCTATGATTTTTTAAAATAAATTTAATAATACTTTTAAATCGAGTTCCGTTTTTTATAAATATTGCATTTCGCCAAAAGAATTTGAATGAAAAAGGAGCTTGGCTAGGCAAGCTCCTTTTTGACAATCATTCTTATCGAATTTCTTTAATACGCGCTTTCTTACCACGTAGGTTACGTAGGTAGTAAAGTTTCGCACGGCGTACTTTACCGCGACGGATAACTTCAAGCTTCGCGATTTTTGGTGTGTGAACAGGGAAAGCACGCTCAACGCCTACTCCGTAAGAAATCTTACGAACTGTAAAAGTTTCGCTGATTCCACCACCACGACGCTTAATCACTACACCTTCAAACAACTGGATACGTTCGCGAGTTCCTTCGACAACCTTAACGTGTACACGTACTGTGTCACCAGGACGGAAAGATGGAAGATCAGTGCGAAGTTGTGCTTTTGTGATTTCTTCGATTAATTGTTGCATCGTTTTCAACTCCTCCCACGAATGCTCTTGCACACTTTCGTTGCAGCGGAACATTGTTATAAGCGGCATACAGCACGTTTGCTTTTAGCCACAAGAAGTATCTTAACATAAACAGGGCCTGACTGCAATATTATTCATTAAGTTTTATCAGTTCATCAAGCCATTTTCTCTGCTGCTCTGTCAGCTCTGCTTCTTCAAGAAGATCGGGCCTTCGCTGCACGGTCCTTCTAAGGCTTTCTTTCATCCGCCACTCCTCAATCAGTTTATGGTTCCCAGAAACCAAAACATCAGGGACCTTCAATCCGCGGAAGTCAGCCGGTCTTGTATAGTGAGGATGCTCGAGCAGGCCAGTGCTGAAGGAATCCTGGATATGCGACTCTTCACTGCCCAGTACACCAGGACGCAGGCGCACCACACTGTCAATGACGACCATCGCTCCAAGCTCTCCGCCGGTCAGTACATAATCTCCGATCGAAATTTCATCGGTGATCACATGTTCACGGATTCGCTCATCATATCCCTCATAATGGCCGCAGATAAAAATCAAATGCTCTTCCTTTGCCAGCTCTTCCGCTTTCTTCTGTGTAAACCGTTCTCCCTGAGGGCACATGAGAATCACTCTTGGGGAAGTGCTTTTTGCGCGCTCCTTTAAATCAGACACGGCATCGAAAATTGGCTGAGGCTTCAACACCATGCCAGCACCGCCGCCATATGGATAGTCATCCACAGTCTGGTGTTTATTATCAGCAAAGTCCCGAAAGTTGACGATATTATATTGTGCTGCCCCTTTTTCAGCAGCCTTTTTCAGAATTGAATGACCAAGTACACCCTCAAACATTTCTGGAAAAATAGACAGGACATCGATGTTCATCATGAAAGAAGCCCTTCCATTGGCTCAATGATAATAACCTTTTCCTTGACGTCTACTTTTTTCACTATATCCTCGATATAAGGAATCAGGACTTCCTTGCCCTTGGCTCCCTTTACAACCCAGACATCATTGGCACCTGGAGTGAGGATCTCAATTACCTTGCCGAGCTCTTCCCCCTCAGTTGTAAACATGTTGCAGCCGATAATATCCTGAAAGTAAAATTCGCCTTCCTCAAGTTCGCCGCGCTGTGTTTCCGGCACTTTAAGGATGCCGCCTTTCATTCTTTCTACCTGATTGACATTTTCGAAACCTTCAAATGTCAGCAGGTTGAAATTCTTATGGGTCCTGTGGCTTTTCACTACCAATTCCTCCGGCTCCTTTGAACCAGGCATGAATAAAAATAACGTATTCCCTATCTTGTAGCGTTCCTCAGGAAAGTCAGTCCTCGATATCACCCTAACTTCCCCACGTATCCCATGTGTATTTACAATTTTTCCGACATTAAAATACTTTTCCATTGTTCAATCACCTCTCGCGAATTTCGGACACGATGCCATCTTTCACAATAATAGTCTTTCCTGAAAGAAACTCATCCCATTGGTCACCTACGCTTACATCGACGACACCCTGCAACTCCGTTTCTTTAATTTCACTCCCTAGCGGGAGAATATGTAGTTGTTCTATTTGAAAATCCAGGAGTTTGATTTTTTCTTTGTGAACTTTAATTTCTTGTTCAAAATGCTTCTTCAGTGTTTCAGGCGGAAATTTCCTGGATTTTTCCAGCTTCTTCAATTCAAATCTCAGTTGATCGCATTCTTTTTGCAGCTGAAGCTTTCTGGAGTGATATTTTTGGTGGATTTTTCCCTTGCTTTCTTCTGTCAGTACCTGTTTGACAATGATTGTTTGCAGTACCTTCAAAGCATTTCCTCCTTAAAGCCAACCTTATCACAGCATTATTTTCCAGACCTCTCCCGGGCTGTTCCAGACCTTTCTCAAGGCTGGTTCCTGGTTACAATTGCATCTTAATACTTATCATTATTACAAGTATCTATTATACCTTAATTTCTACAAATAGAAAAAAGGAGGGTTACCCCTCCCTTCTCAAACAATCATATTGTATTATCGTATCTGATTGTTATTCGACGATTTCCAAGAAAATCTTCTTTTGCTGTGATGAGCCTGCTGCATAGACTACTGTTCGAATCGCCTTTGCAACGCGTCCCTGCTTACCAATTACTTTGCCCATATCACTTTTGCTGACGGAAAGCTTATAGGTAACGCGCTGATCCTCTTCATGTTCATTTACATGGACATCTTCAGGAAAATCAACAAGTGGCTTCACGATCGTCTCGATTAATTCTTTCATGGGCGTGTCCACAATTACTTGCTTAGCTTAGCGTTGTGGAATTTTTCCATGATACCTTGCTTAGAGAACAAGTTACGCACTGTATCAGATGGTTTTGCACCGTCGTTCAACCACTTAAGAACTAACTCTTCGTTAAGTTCAACCTTTGCTGGTTGAGCAACCGGGTTGTAAGTTCCGATAGACTCGATGTAACGACCGTCACGTGGTGAACGGGAATCAGCTACTACAATACGATAGAAAGGAGACTTTTTAGCTCCCATACGCTTTAAACGAATTTTTACTGCCATTTTAAATAAGCACCTCCGAATAGTTTCACACAAGATAGAATAATACCAAATTGAAAACAGCTTGTAAAGTGTTTTTTCTTTACAGACTGGAAATACCTGAATTTACAAGTTAAAAAGGGTTGAACGGCATCTTGAAACCGCCTTTTTTCTTGCCTTTTTGCTGCATGTTTGTCATCTGTTTCATCATCTTTTTCATATCTTCGAACTGCTTAAGCAGGCGGTTGACTTCCTGTATGGATGTTCCGCTACCCTTTGCAATCCGTTTCCGCCTGTTGGCGTTGATGATTTCCGGATGAGTCTTTTCGTTTGCGGTCATCGACTGAATGATCGCCTCGACATGCGAAATCTGTTTTTCATCGATTTGAAGATTGTTCATGCCCTTGATTTTATTCGCACCCGGCATCATTTTCAGGATTTCATCCAACGGTCCCATCTTCTTTACCTGGCCCAGCTGGTCCAGGAAGTCATCAAGGGTAAATGATGCTGTACGCATTTTCTTCTCGAGCTCTTTCGCTTTTTCTTCATCGACGTTTGCCTGGGCTTTCTCGATTAGCGTTAGGACATCACCCATACCGAGAATTCTTGATGCCATTCTTTCAGGGTGGAAAGCCTCTAGTGCATCAAGCTTTTCACCGAGACCGACAAATTTGATCGGAGTATTGGTAACAGCGCGTATTGACAGCGCGGCACCGCCTCGTGTATCACCGTCAAGCTTTGTCAGGACGACACCCGTCAAACCTAACTGTTCATTGAAGCTCTGGGCAACATTGACGGCATCCTGTCCTGTCATCGCATCGACGACAAGGAAGATCTCATCAGGCTTTGAAAGCTCCTTGATCTGCTTAAGCTCATCCATCAAGTTTTCGTCAACATGAAGACGACCAGCTGTATCGATCAGAACATAGTCATTATGGTCTTCCTTCGCTTTGGCAATTGCCTGCTTTGCGATTTCAACAGGGCTGACCTGGTCTCCCAGTGAGAAAACCGGCATGCTCAATTGCTTGCCGAGCGTCTCAAGCTGCTTGATGGCAGCTGGACGATAGATATCCGCCGCTACAAGCAATGGCTTACGGTTGTACTTTTTACGCAAGAGATTCGCAAGCTTTCCGGTTGTAGTCGTTTTACCTGCACCTTGCAGCCCGACCATCATGATGACTGTCGGCGGGCGATTTGCGGCAGCAATCTTGCTTTGCTCGCCTCCCATTAACTCAGTAAGTTCCTCTTTAACAACCTTGATGACCTGCTGGCCTGGTGTCAGGCTTTTTACAACCTCCTGGCCAACTGCCCTCTCAGTGACTTTCTTAACGAAGTCTTTTACAACTTTAAAGTTAACGTCAGCCTCAAGTAGAGCCAGACGGACCTCTCGCATCATTTCTTTTACATCCGCTTCCGATACCTTGCCTTTTCCGCGGATTTTTTGCATTGTATTTTGCAGTCGGTCGGCCAATCCTTCAAATGCCATATAATGTGCCTCCCTAGTCTAATTTCTCAAGCTCGGCTATCATTTCATTTAAATCGTAGTTGTTTTCTCCATTGTCCATAAGCTCTTTCATTTTTAAAATAAGCTCACTTCTTTTCTGGAATTTCTCGAACAACAACAGCTTCTCTTCGTACTCCTCGAGCATGGCTTCCGTCCGTTTGATGTTGTCGTATACAGCCTGCCGGCTAACATCATACTCTTCAGCAATTTCCCCGAGCGAATAGTCATCAAGATAGTATAGAGCCATATAACTGCTTTGTTTTGGAGTAAGCAATGCCTGATAAAAGTCATACAAATAATTCATGCGGTTCGTTTTCTCAAGCACTTCGATTCCCCCATGTTAAGTGAAATACCTTTACATTAAGAGTTTACACACGATCATCTTCCCTGTCAAGAAATGTTCTTTACAGAGATTTGTTGGTATATCAAGATTCCTCCGCTGCTTCCTCTTCCTCAACAAGGTCCGCGAACAGTCCATAAACATATCTTTCAGCATCGAATTCCTGAAGATCATCCATTTTTTCGCCTAGCCCTACAAATTTAACCGGAATGTTCAGCTCATTGCGGATTGCAAGTACAATTCCGCCTTTCGCCGTACCATCAAGCTTAGTCAGGACGATGCCGCTCACATCAGTTGCTTCTTTGAAGGTTTTAGCCTGGATCAGGGCGTTCTGCCCTGTCGTTGCATCAAGCACAAGCAGGACTTCATGAGGAGCGCCCGGAACCTCGCGCTCAATGACACGCTTAACCTTTTCAAGCTCCTTCATGAGATTGACCTTATTTTGCAATCTGCCGGCAGTATCGCAAATCAGGATATCTGCCTTTCGTGACTTCGCGGACTGGACAGCATCATACATGACAGCAGCGGGGTCAGACCCTTCTGCCTGCTTGATGACGTCGACACCAACGCGATCACCCCAGACTTCAAGCTGTTCGATTGCACCGGCGCGGAATGTATCTCCTGCTGCAAGAAGGACCTTCTTTCCTTCACTTTTGAATTTATGGGCTAATTTACCGATTGTCGTTGTTTTGCCGACACCATTGACACCGACGAATAAAATGACTGTCAGCTCATCTTCCTGGATGTTCAGCTGGAACGAGTCATCATCAGACCCGGCCTCATAGATATCAACTAGCTTCTCGGAAATAACAGACTGTACGTCTTTTGTGTCCTGGATGTTGCGGCGCTTAACCTCTTTTTTCAGCTCCTCGACAAGTTCCATTACTGTGTCAAAGCCTACATCAGCCTGGATCAAGATTTCTTCAAGTTCTTCGAAAAATTCTTCATCCACTTTCCGGTATCTTGATACAAGATCGTTCACTTTGTTAGAGAAATTATCCCTTGTTTTCGTCAAGCCATCTCGAAATTTCTCAGTGACGCTCTCAGTCTGTGTCGTAAACTTTTCTTTTAATTTCTTAAAAAAACTCATGGTTCCATCGCCTTCCTACTTTAATTCAAAAATATCTCTTTCCGTTAGATGAATAGACTAGTTACGGCTCCAGGCTTCTCGAGACGGAACAAGGTGTTTTCGCTTTTCTTAGGCCTTCACAAGTTCATTCGAATCTTCAAGCCGGACGGATACCAGCTTGGATACCCCTGATTCCTGCATGGTTACACCATATAGGACATCTGCTTCCTCCATTGTACCCTTACGGTGTGTGATGACGATAAATTGTGTTTCTTCACGGTATTTCTTCAGGTATTGAGCAAAACGGTATACATTGGCTTCATCCAATGCAGCCTCAACCTCATCAAGGATACAGAATGGTACTGGACGGACTTTCAGGATGGAGAACAATAAAGCAATCGCGGTCAACGCCCGCTCACCGCCAGATAATAGCCCGAGGTTTTGCAGCTTCTTTCCGGGAGGCTGAGCGACAATTTCGACCCCTGTGTTCAGCAGGTCTTCAGGCTGTGTCAGCCGCAGGTCCGCTCTTCCGCCACCGAACAACGCCTGGAACACAGACTCAAAGTGTGAGCGGATGGCAGTGAATGTATGTTCAAATCGTTTTTTCATCTCGTGGTCCATTTCCTCAATGACAAGGAATAATGTGTCCTTCGCTTCCTGGAGATCATTCCTCTGCTCCAACAGGAATTCATAACGCTCTGATACACGCTCGTATTCTTCAATCGCACCCAGATTTACTGTTCCTAGTTCCTCTATCGCCATTTTGATGAGCTTTACTCTTCTTCTTGCCTCATCAGCAGGAATTGTCAAAGGATACTGTTCCTTTGCCGCTTCAAATGAGAGCAGGTATTCTTCTCGAAGATGGGCAAGCTTATTGTCCAATTCTACATCAAGCCTGTTCAGCTTCACTTCTTCGTCCTTGAGCACCCCATTGATGCCCTTAAGCAATCTCCTAAGCTCCTTTGATTCTAACTCCTGATCTTCCAGCTTATTCTGAAGCTCAAGCCGCTCATTTCTCCGTGAAGAAATCAGCATAAGCGTTTCATTTTTGTCCTGGAGCTTTCTTTTTGCCGCTTCCTCCAATTGCGTTTCTCCGGAGGAGCTATCGGTCATTTCAGAGGAAAGAAGAGATAAATCTTCTATAAGGGTATCCAATTTCTTCGACTGCTCTTCTGCCTGTATAACTGCAGAATCCAGCTTTTCCTTCACATGGGAACGCTGTTCTTTCTTGGATGCCAGGCTGATCTTCAAATCACTGATTTCCGAAATAAGAGTATCCTTGGAAGTAGAATTCGAGTTCTTCAGCGCAGTCAAACGTTCTATTTCTTTATCAAATTGAATAAGATCCTTCCGATACTTTGCTAATAAGCCGTCAAGTTCACCCAATCTGGATTCTAGCTTTGCCTTGTCTGAGTCTAGCTGGGTCTTTTCGGAATCGTATACCGATAAGCGTTCATTGATATTCTTCTGTTCCAGCTCCACTTCCCGCAAGTCACCCTTCAAGCTTTGCTGCTTAAAACGAAGCTCTTCTCCTGTTTTTCGCAGCTCTTCCAACCTTGCTTCACTGGCTTGCGTTTCAGCCTTTAATGATTTCACTTTCGATTCAAGCAAGTTTGTCTTTTCTTCCATATCAGCTAGCTTATTTGTTAATTCTTCTAATTCACCCTTACGGCTAAGCAATGAACTCGATTTTTGTTTAACGGCCCCCCCAGTCATAGAACCTCCAGGATTGACCACATCTCCATCAAGCGTGACGATTCTGCTGCGGTATTGCAGCATTTTGGCAATTTCATTTGCACCCTTTAAATC
This sequence comes from Mesobacillus jeotgali, assembly GCF_002874535.1. Classification (GTDB taxonomy): domain Bacteria; phylum Bacillota; class Bacilli; order Bacillales; family Cytobacillaceae; genus Mesobacillus; species Mesobacillus jeotgali. The sequence continues at coordinate 1,507,799 of NZ_CP025025.1, read as the reverse complement.
TCTGGCAATCACAACATTGCCAAGCAAGCTTTTTACGACTTCAGCATACTTTTGATCGAATTGAATCAAATCAGCAGCAGTGCCGATATACGCACTATTCCCAGAAAGAAGCGCGAGCTGTGATGAGGCGAGATACTTGCCCTTGATGATGCTAAGAGGTAAGAAGGTTGCCCTGCCGAAGGATTTTTGCTTCAGAAACTGAATTGCAACTCTGGCATTCTCTTCGTTTTGGACAACAATATGCTGCATTGCACCGCCAAGAGCTGTTTCAATTGCTGTTTCATATTGTTTAGGAACATGGATTAATTCTGCAATCGCTCCTTCAATTCCCTGAAGACGAGTGTCCCGGGCTTTCAGCACTTCTTTTACACCTTGGAAAAAGCCAGAATAATCTTCTTCCATTTCTTCAAGCATTTCCTTCTTTGATTTAGCTTGCTGGAGGTACTGATATGCCTGATAGAGTGTTTTCTCTTGCTTCTCATAGTTATTTTTGAAAGATTCAAGCTTCTTCTGTTCTTCAAAATAGATCCTTGCCTGTTCCTCTAATTCCTGCTGTGAAGAAACGACTTTTTTCTCTATTTCTGCTTTCTTTTCATTGATTTCGTCGCGAATCGAGACAAAACGATCGTTTTCATTGTCCAGCTTTGACCCTTTGGCTGCTTGCTGCTGCAGCTGCTGTTCGATATAGATTTTTTCATTTTTAGCGCCTGCCTGTTCGTTCAGCACCTCGATGTAGTCGCTTTTGATTGAATCGATCTTAATCTCGACATCTTCACTGTAAAGCTTTAGTTGCTCCTGTTTCTCCTGAAGTTCTTTCTGAAGAGCAGAAGCTTCCGCTGATAATACATTTACTGATTCTTGGTACTCAGCCTTCTGTTTTTCCAACAAGGAAACAGAAGAAGTCAGTTCCTCGATATTCTTTTCGAGCTGACCTTTGTTCTGTGAAGCGTTCTTCTTTCGTTCCTTTAGAACTTCTCTTCTGCCTTCCAGCTTTTCAAGCTCTTCACTGGCATGCAAGAGCACGTTTTGCAAGTCGCTGACCGATTCATCCAGCGCAGCAAGCTGGTCCCTCATTTTTTCAATTTCCGCTTCTTTTTTCTGAAGTACGGCAGACTGCTGGATTTCACCTTCTTTATGCTGTTCAAGCTGCTTGGACAGCTGTTCCCATCGGCCATGCAGTTCTTCGATTTCATAAGCAGTAAGCGCAACTTCAATCTGTTCAAGCTCTTCTTTTTGCTGTAGATAATCCTTTGCAATCGAAGCCTGAATCTTCAATGGCTCTACCTGGCCTTCTAACTCGTGTATGATGTCTGTTACACGATTTAAATTCTCCTGCGTTTCAAAAAGCTTACTTTCTGCCTTTTTCTTCCTGGATTTATATTTTAGAACACCAGCAGCTTCTTCAAATATCGTCCTGCGATCCTCAGGCTTGCTGTTGAGTATTTCCTCAACCCTGCCCTGGCTGATAATGGAGAAAGCTTCACGGCCAAGTCCGGAATCCATGAATAAATCAATAATATCCTTAAGTCTGCAATTCTGCTTATTGATCAAATATTCACTGTCACCTGAACGGTAAACACGCCTTGTTACGCTCACTTCATTGTAATCGAGCGGCAAAGATTGATCTTCGTTATCGAGGGTTAATGTTACTTCCGCAAAATTCAGCGGCTTCCGCGAATCACTTCCGGCAAAGATGATATCTTCCATTTTTGCACCACGGAGCGACTTAGCTGATTGTTCCCCTAAAACCCAGCGGATGGAATCAGTAATATTGCTTTTCCCGCTTCCATTAGGACCAACTACAGCGGTCACACCAGGAACGAATTCTACTGAGATCCTCTCGGCAAACGATTTAAAGCCGACCACATCTAATCGTTTTAAAAACAATATGGCTCTCCCTTTCCAGTTAAACTATTTCTAAGATGACAAGAAAAGCGCAAGCGCCTTTGTCAGCCCCGACAAGCGACTCGAGGTGCTAGGCGCTGGAGCTAGACAGTTGTAATACTTTCTAGATATATCTTCTTTTTGCGAGAACCGTCCTATTTGTCGCCCGCTTCCATGTTCGCTTCCATATGGGACTTCAATTTCTCAAGTGCCATCTGGGCTGCATGCTGCTCTGCTTCCTTTTTCGAGCGCCCTGTCCCTGTTCCCAATTCTTGCCCATTAAGGAAAACGCGGGATTCGAATTCACGGCTGTGCGCTGGACCAATCTCCTTCATAATCCGGTATTCAAGCGAGCCTGCACCATCCCGCTGAACGAGCTCCTGAAGCTGGCTCTTAAAATCCATCACATGAGAAAAAGCACCGTCATTGATTTTTGGAAACACAATTTCTTCTAGGAAGGTAGTGACTGTTTCAATTCCCTTGTCCAAGTATAAGGCACCGATGAAAGCCTCGAAGACATCAGCCAAAAGAGCCGGCCTGGTTCTTCCGCCTGTCATTTCCTCTCCCTTACCAAGCAAAACGAGTTCACCAAAGGAAAGCTCGTTGGCAAAGGCCACCAGCGATGGCTCACAAACTACAGCTGCGCGCAGCTTTGTAAGCTCTCCTTCACTCATCATTGGATACTTTTTATACAAAAATTGGGATACAGTCAGTTCCAAAACAGCGTCACCAAGAAACTCTAGCCTCTCATTATCTTCATGGGGCTTCCTGCGATGCTCATTCACATAGGATGAATGTGTAAAAGCCTGTCTTAAAAGCTTATCACTATCAAAATGAATACCAATAGTGTCCTGGAATTCTTTGAATTTCTGCTCCTTTGCGCGGATATTCTTTTTTTCTCTTTCTCTTCCATTGTTGCGCATGATTTATTCCACCTTGCTCATAATTTAAAGCTGTCATTGCATGAATTGCTGTTTTAAATGATTATGCATTTTACAAAACAATACAGACTAATAACAGTTTACAAAAAACATCGTATATAAAGCAAAAAAACTTGGCTTAATTCCAGTAGATTACTTAATTATAAGGAAAACATAAGGAGTTTTTTATACAGAAGCTAGTTTCGCGGGGATGGTCGCTTTTCGTATAAAAATATTTGCCGGATATAAACAGGCTTCTTCTTCATGACCGCCTTAGCCTAATACACCTTCTGATCCGGCAGCCGAGTATGAGATGACCATGTACAGAAGAAAGCCCCGTTTATAAAAACGGAGCTTCTTAGTAAATCGATCAATTACATTTGGCTATTTATGTAGTTAACAGCGTCACCAACTGTACCGATTTTTTCAGCATCATCATCAGAAATTTCCATGTCGAACTCGTCCTCTAATTCCATAACTAATTCAACAACATCAAGGGAATCAGCACCAAGATCATCTTTAAAAGATGCCTCTAAAGTTACTTGAGATTCTTCTACTCCCAAACGGTCAACAATAATTTTTGTTACGCGTTCTAAAACGTCTGCCATGCTTGTTCACCTCCCCTCAAGCCATTATAGTTGATTTCATTTAATTAATAAATGGCTGTAATAATTTTTTAACTAAGAAAAATTATTTCACTCTCACCCAAAGAGTGTCCAAATTATCAATAAATCTTACACTGGTTATTTCCAGATATTCTACATCACCATGCCGCCGTCTACGTGGAGGGTTTGGCCTGTCATATAGGCACTGTCTTCGGATGCCAGGAAGATGACGGTTCTTGCAATGTCTTTTGGCTCTCCGAGACGAGCCAACGGTATTTGCTTCAGCATTTCAGTTTTTACATCCTCGTTTAACTTATCGGTCATGTCTGTCGTAATAAAGCCTGGAGCTACAGCGTTCACGGTGATGCCTCTTGACGAAAGTTCCTTCGCGGTTGTTTTCGTAAGCCCGATTACTCCGGATTTTGCAGCAACATAGTTTGCCTGACCGGGATTCCCACTGACGCCAACAATAGAAGAGATATTGATGATTCTGCCGCTTCTCTGCTTCATCATTTGTCTTGTAACTGCTTTCGTACACAAGAAGACACCTTTTAGATTGATATTGATTACATCATCCCATTCGGACTCTTTCATCCTCATCAATAGGTTGTCTTTTGTTATACCCGCATTGTTAACAAGTATGTCAACCTTGCCGAAACGCTCGATTGTTTCTTTTGTCATATCAGTCACTGATTCAGAGTTGGAGACATCTGCCTGGATAGCAAAAGCATCCCGTCCCATCGCCTTGATCTCATCTACCACTTCAAGCGCTTTTGATTCACTGCCTGCATAGTTGACAGCCACAGACGCGCCTTCCCTCGCAAGTTCTAAAGCAATTTCGCGCCCAATCCCGCGTGATGCTCCTGTTACCAGCGCCACCTTACCTTCTAGTCTCATTCCTTCTCCTCCTTCAGGGCAGCAACAGCTGCTTCACATGTTTCTGCGTCATATATTGCGAACGTCTTTGCCGAACGGTCTACTTTCTTTACAAGCCCAGACAAAACCTTACCTGGTCCGATCTCGATAAAAGTATCTACGCCGAGTTCCAGCATTTTGGACACTGAATCCTCCCATAGTACTGGAGAATAAAGCTGCTCCACTAGTCTTTTTTTGAATTCGGAAGCTTCAGTCATCGGTTCAGCAGTTACATTTCCAATCACCGGGACAGACGCATCGTTTATTGCAATATTGTCCAACACAGCTTCAAATCTTTCAGCTGCCGGCTTCATTAGTGATGAATGGAATGGACCGCTGACATCAAGAGGAATAACCCGTTTTGCACCAGCTTCCTTTGCTTTTACAGCAGCTTCTTCTACTCCACTTTTCGAACCAGAAATTACGATTTGTCCTGGACTATTCAAGTTCGCCAGCTGAACAGGTTTTCCGCCAGCTGTAACTGTTTCGGTTACATCCATTAGCTTTTGGCGGTCCATGCCTAGGACAGCAGCCATTGTTCCTTCTCCATTCGGTACAGCTTCTTCCATGAATTCGCCACGTTTGCGGACTGCATACACTGCGTCTTCGAACGAGATAGCTCCAGAAGCGACCAATGCAGAATATTCACCCAGGCTATGTCCGGCAGTGTAATCCGGCTTGATTCCAAACTGGCTGAAATAATTCAAGATCGCAATACTAGTTGTCAAAAGAGCAGGCTGAGCATTTGTTGTGAGCGTGAGCTTTTCTTGCGGTCCCTCAAAAATCAAGCTGCTTAAGCTTTCACCCAGAACCTCGTCCGCTTTTTTAAAAGTTTCTGAGACTGATTGCTCTGAATCTGCAAGGGCCTGTCCCATCCCAACTGTCTGCGATCCCTGACCTGGAAACAAAAAAGCGATTTTCCCCATGAAAGATTCCCCTTTAACTCGTTATTTTTACGTTCATCATAACTTCAATTACTTTTCAAATTATCATTTTTCCACGGCAGTTTTGATCGTTCCGGAAACATCCTTCTCTACCATTTCTCTCGCCTGACGGATTGAATTAAACACCGCATTTGCATCAGATGATCCATGAGCTTTGATTACAGGTGCCTTAAGGCCGAAAAGACCAGCCCCGCCATATTCTGTGTAATCCATCTTATTTTTGAGCACTTTCAGATCCGGCTTTAGAACAGCCGCAGCCATCTTGCTTTTAAAACTGGAAGTCAAAGCTGATTTAAGCATTTTAAACACCGACATTGCAGTACCTTCAATCGTCTTCAGGACCATATTTCCAGTAAATCCATCTGCCACCACAACATCAGCGACTCCATCCAGCAAATCCCTTGATTCCACATTACCTATGAAGTTGATGTCTGCATCCTTCAATAATTCATACGTGTTACGTACAAGCTCATTGCCCTTCTTTTCTTCTGTGCCAATGTTCAACAAGCCAACACGCGGATTTGTGATTCCTCTTGCCTTCTCGCTGTAAATCGATCCCATAATCGCATATTGGACGAGATGTTCAGGCTTAGCATCAGCATTAGCTCCTACATCAAGAAGCAGGAAGCCTTCTCCGCCAATTGTAGGGAGAGTAGGCGCAAGGGCCGGCCTTTCGATCCCTTCTATTCTTCCAACCACGAACAAACCAGCAGCCATCAATGCTCCCGTATTTCCGGCAGAAATGCAGGCATCTGCTTTTCCGTCTGCAACTAGCTGGGCTGCAAGGACCATTGAAGCTGTTTTCTTTCGGCGCACTGCTCTGACAGGTTCATCTGTCCCGAGGATTACTTCTTCTGTATGATGAATTTCAATCCGCTCTTCATTCGTCAGATGCTCTTTGATTTTACTCTCGTCGCCGATAAGCACGATATGTATGTCATTATATTTTTCTACTGCTTTCATTGCTCCGAGGACGATTTCTTTTGGTGCATTGTCTCCGCCCATCGCATCTACTGCTAGCCTCATCGCATTTCATCCCTTACTTTTCATTTTTTGAACGGTACATTTCAAATTCACCTTTAAAAACAAGCTCATTGTTCACATAACTCTTCACTTCTACATGGGTCCGGCCATTGTCATCATCGATTTTTTCGACTCTGGCTTTGGCTATTACCCGTTCACCTTCTTTTACCGATCTTGTGAATTGGATATTCGCTTTAGCCGTCAATGCCAATTCATCATTTATGACTGCTACCGCCAGTGAATTCGCCTGCGCAAACAAATGGTGCCCCCTGGCGATTTTATTTCGTCTAAATACATGTTCACTTTTTATATCAAGTATTGATATAGCACTTTGGTCAAGTTCGATATCAATGATTTCTCCAATTACTTCTTCAAGCGGCAATGAACGGACTTCATCTTCAAAACGTTTTTCTGCCACGTTCTTTATTCTTTCCCTAAGTTCTGGAATAGATAATTCTAGTCTATCCAGCCTTATTGTCTGGATACTGACAGTAAATTTTTCAGCCAGTTCCTCATCGGTTATAAAAGGATTTTCTTTTATCGTCTCAGTCAACATTGACTGTCGTTCTCTTTTGTTGCGTTTCATTTATTTAACACCGCCCGAGCTATTAAGACTAGGTACTAATAGTAGTATATATATTATAAAAAGAGATTGCAAGAAGAAAAAATAGAAAAGCGGAGGCGACACTAGACAAGCGTCTCGAGGAGTTAGGAGCCGCAGCTAGACACTTATCTTTATGCAATAAGTTGATACTTTCTAAAATGCCTCAAAAAAAGAAAGCAGACTCACAACTGAATCTGCTTAAGTCCATGCTATGAATCTTGTAAGAGTAAATAGATTCAGTCAGGTCAATCCAGTTTCTCATTGGCAAGAGCACCCGTTTCCGCTAGATACTCCCGCAATAATCTATATTTTTCACCATGCCAAAAAGCTTCTGACTGGACCAGCAAGGTCGCGTCATTCCTTGCTGTTTCTAACGCACGATAATCATGGACCATATCTGCTACCTTGAATTCCGGCAGGCCGCTTTGTTTTTTGCCAAAGAAATCGCCTGGACCCCGCAGCTCTAAATCCTTTTCACTAAGAACAAACCCATCATTCGTTTCGGACATTATTTTCATTCGCTCTTTTCCGACTTCGCTTTTAGGATCTGCAAGCAATATACAGTACGATTGGTCACTGCCACGGCCGACCCTGCCTCTTAATTGATGAAGCTGTGCGAGACCAAATCTCTCAGCATCATAAATGAGCATGACAGTCGCATTCGGGACATTGACTCCTACCTCGACAACTGTAGTCGAAACGAGGACTTGCACCTCATTTTCACTAAAAGCCTTCATGACCTGGTCTTTCTCATCCGAATGAAGGCGTCCGTGCATAAGACCGACCTTGTAACGCTCTTTAAAATAAAAACTCAATGTGCTATGGACATCGATTGCATTCTGGACATCCAGCTTATCAGACTCCTCAATAAGAGGACAAATCACATAGGCCTGTCTTCCTTTTGCGAGCTCTTTTTCCATGAAGGCAAGTACTCGCTCAAGCATTTCATGTTTGGCCCAATATGTTTCGATCGTTTTACGGCCAGCTGGCATTTCGTCGATCACAGAGACATCCATTTCGCCGAATACGGTAATTGCCAAAGTTCTTGGTATTGGAGTCGCAGTCATGAACAGAACATCAGGGTTTTCCCCTTTTTCCCGAAGAACCCGTCTTTGTTCAACGCCAAAACGGTGTTGTTCGTCCGTAATGACGAGACCAAGGTTTTGAAAATCCACTTCATCCTGAATCAAAGCATGCGTTCCAATCAATACGTCAATTTCACCAAGTTTTAGCTGTTCGAGCATCTCTCTTCTTCGCTTGCCTTTAACAGAGCTGGTCAGCAAAGCAACTGTTATTCCAAACGGCTCAAGTAACTGTGTCAGTGACTGCGAGTGCTGTTCAGCCAGGATTTCGGTCGGGACCATCAATGCACCTTGATAACCAGCGGACTTTGCTGCATAGAGAGCTATCGCAGCAACTACTGTTTTACCTGAGCCCACATCCCCCTGAAGGAGACGATTCATTCGGTAAGGGGATTTCATGTCACCAAGAATTTCATTTACCACTCGCTTTTGTGCCCCTGTTAATGGAAAAGGCAGCCCTGTGATGAACGCCATTAGGTTATCCAATTCATATGAAATGGCAATTCCCGGACTTTGTTCACGTTCCAGCTTCCTCAATGACTGCATTTTAAGCTGGAATAAGAGAAACTCCTCGTAAACAAATCTTCTTCTCGCCTGCTTCATCTCATCAGACCCTGATGGGAAATGCATGATTCTTAATGCATCTCTTCGATTAATTAACTTATATTTCTGCAGTAGCTCTGACGGAAGTATTTCACCTATTTCATAGCCGTATTGCGAAAATGCTTGCTTGATCAGCCTCCTGATCGTTTTCACAGTCATTTTCCCTTTCACAGCATACACAGGTTCAAAATCCTGACTTTTCGCTTGCTCTCCCACCGTCATTTGAGTAGCGGTTATTGTCTGCCTGTGCTGATCCCATTTCCCGGTAACAGTGATTGTTTCTCCAACATTTATTTTTTGTTTTAAATACGGCTGGTTAAAGAAAGTGGCAATGATTAAGTACCGGCCTACAAGCAGCCTGACTGTAAGGCGGTTTTTTTTACGACCATAATATACTACAGAAGGTTCACTGTGAACTTTCCCCTCAACCGTGACTCTTTCTTCATGCTTGACTTCTGCCAGGTCCTTCAGGCGATAATCCTCATATCGGTACGGGAAGTATTCAAGCAAGTCACCGACAGTCCTGATCTGCATATCTGCCAGAGTATCCGCCATTTCATTACCGATCCCTTTTACTGCTGTTACAGGTTGTTTTAGTTGTTCATTCACGATTATCAAGCGGTATACCGAAAATTCTGGCCTCCAGCTCCCGGCCAATCGGTGTTGCCGCTCCCCCTCCTCACGCTGTTTCTGGAGTTCTGCTTTTACCGTTTTTGACTGCGCGGCTCACTTTCTGGCAATGCAGGGCCTCTGCTTTTACCGTTTTCGCCTGTGCAGCTCATTTCCGGGTAATGCAGAGACTCTGCTTTTACCGTTTTTGACTATGCTGCTCACTTTCGGGTAATGCAGCTGCTATTACGTTTAACTAAAATTTGCAATCACCTATAAAAACTTCTTTATATACAAAACGAAATAGAAGGGGAGTCCCCTTCTATTTCTTAGTACCATATTACAATTTTATTTGTCCAGCGAGAGATTTTCCATTGCTGGATTAATTTATTCAATCGCGAAGATAAAGGCGTATAATGGCTGTTCTCCATTATGGACTTCAACTTCCACATCGCCGTAATTGCTTTCAACAAACTCGACGATTGAATCGACATCTTCATCAGAAGCGTCTTCACCTTTTAGGATCGTCAGGATCTCAGAGTCTTCATCAAGCATTTGATCCAATAGGTCCTTGGCCGCCTTAACTTTATCCTGATCCTTCAGGATGATCTTCCCATCGGCAAGACCCATGAAATCACCTGTTGAAATTTCAAGACCGTCAATACTTGTATCACGGACAGCATACGTCAGCTGGCCTGTTTTCACATGTTGCATGGCTTCAGTCATCGCTTCTTTGTTGTCACCAGCTTCAGCTGATGGGTTGAAGGATAGCAACGCTGTCATTCCCTGAGGAACAGTCTTTGAAGGAATGACTACCACTTCTTCCTCCGCTACCTCAGCAGCCTGCTCAGCAGCCATGATGATGTTTTTATTGTTCGGCAGGATGATGATCTTGCGCGCATTCACTTCTTTAATCGCCTTAATGATATCCTCTGTGCTAGGATTCATTGTCTGGCCGCCTTCGATCACCGCGTTGGCACCTATGCTGCGGAAAAGCTCAGCGATTCCGGAACCCATTGAGACAGCGACGATGCCGTACTCACGTTTTTCCTTCTTTGGCTCAGCCTGTGTTCGAAGAGGAGTAGTCGGTTCGCCGACAATATCAGTGTGCTGCTGGCGCATGTTTTCAATCTTCATATTGATCAGGTTTCCGTATCTTTGTCCATAAGTCAGAACCTCTCCAGGCTGTTCTGAGTGAATATGTACCTTTACAACCTCTTCATCTGAAATGACGAGAAGAGAATCTCCATATTTGCTCAAGTCCTGGCGGAAATTTTCCTCAGAAAATGCTTCTTTCCCTTCAAGCCTAACCATGAATTCAGTACAATAGCCGAATTCGATATCCTCAGTATTCATGTGGCTCTGGACGCTCTTATGATGCTCAGCGCTGACAAGCTCATTCATGTTCGGCATTGCAGATGGGGAATCAGGAAGCTTTTCGCCCTTCAATTCTGCAAGGAATCCTTCATAAACGAAAACAAGACCCTGTCCGCCACTATCGACTACTCCTACTTCCTTTAGGACTGGCAGCAAGTCAGGCGTGCGGTTTAATGATTCCTTCGCTTCTTTCAGCACTTCTTCCATCAAACCAATAAGGCTTTCATGGTTCTTGGCAACTGCTACAGCATGCTTCGCAGCATCCTTTGCTACTGTTAAAATCGTGCCTTCCACAGGTTTCATGACAGCCTTATAAGCTGTTTCAACACCTGCATTCAACGCAGCGGCAAACTCTTCAGAGTTCACAGTTGGCTTACTTTCGATTGCTTTTGCAAAACCACGGAATAACTGGGAAAGGATAACACCGGAGTTTCCTCTTGCTCCCATCAGCAGGCCCTTAGCAAGCGCGGACCCAACCTTCCCGATATGCTCCTGTACATTGTTCTTTACTTCCTTTGCTCCGGAAGTCATGGATAAATTCATATTTGTTCCCGTATCACCATCAGGAACAGGGAAGACGTTCAGAGCGTCGACATATTTGGCATTGGCCGCCAAATGGTTGGCGCCCTGGATGACCATCTCCGCAAAACGTTTTCCGTCTAGAACATTAATAGACACAAATCTTCCTCCTCTTACGGGTTCGTTACACGAACTCCCTGAACGTAAATATTGACCGAGTCAGCAGCCAGCCCTACAGTTTTATCAAGGGTGTATTTTACCTTTGACTGGACATTGTGGGCAACCTCGGAAATTTTCGTCCCATAGCTCACAATAATATACATATCGATATGTACTTCTTCATTTTCCTGGCGAACGATAACTCCGCGAGTGAAATTCTCCCTGCGCAAAATATCTGTCAATCCGTCCTTGATCTGATTCTTTGAAGCCATCCCGACAATACCATAACAATCGACTGCTGCACCGCCCGCGATCGTTGCAATGACGTCATTTGATATATCAATTTGTCCGTACTTCGTTTTTAGCTCGATGGACATGATTCGTTCCCCCTTTGGAAAAATAGCGTAATGCTACAGTTATTTTACTATAAACCAATCAATTTTTAAAGTTATTCTGCCCTTCCCTTTATTATTCAGCAAGAATCTCAACTATATGTCAAGGTTTTTTTCTTTATAGCTTTCACCAGAACTATTGCAAATGGGAAATTTCTATGATAAATTATTAAAGTATGTCAGAGAAAAGGTTATCCTGTTAAATCGCAGTTCTGACGATATGCAAATAATTGCAGCAAAAAATAGTTTCAGCTTTTGTCAGTTAGGAGGGAAATCATATGCCACGTAAATGTGTAGTAACTGGTAAATCAACTCGTTCTGGTAACGCACGCTCTCACGCAATGAACGCTAACAAGCGTACATGGGGTGCTAACCTTCAAAAAGTACGTATTCTTGTAGACGGTAAGCCTAAGCGTGTTTGGGTATCTGCAAGAGCTCTAAGATCAGGTAAAGTTGAACGCGTATAATTAAAAAAAGTTGCAGACCTTCTGCCTGGCTCCAGTGGCCGGCAGGAAACTGCACGGCATCCAATGAGGGTGCCTTTTTTATTTTTAACGTGTTTTTCAATTCGTCCTCATGCTCATTCTTCCCAATTCGCTGCAAAATAATAGCACCCCGTTTCCAGGGTGCCAAAGAGTTTTCATATACTTTCCTGCTTGCTTATTCTTTGTTATCGGTTCTAATCCTTTTTAAATGCACCTAACATTGCCCGTACGAGGCCACCTAAAAACTTAGGTAGTTTGATTGTATAGAATCTCATACCGTCCCTCCTCACCATCTCTCGCAAACCAGTCTTCTTTCTGCATCCGTATAGTATATTCGCGGTTATGCAAAAATTGCTCCTTACATGTGAATCCGTGAATTCAATTTCATGAGTAGAGCTCTGCAAGAAGACCTTCAATCCTTGCTCCTTACAACTAATAATATGCCTTCAGAAAATGAAAAAGTACCATGACCTCTAATAAGTTCATTACTAATACATAGTGTCGATCCCATAGGAATATGACAGTCATTTAATGGGTATTTAAAATTTTCTAGCGTCATGCCAGAGACTGCTGGTGTTACAGGGAGGAAGGAGACATACTTAAATTCATCGAGCCTGCTGACAGTGTAGGTGCCTGGACCTTTGATATACAGGATATTTTTTTTGTCAATTATTTCGATATGGATGGAAGATCCGTCCTGAAGGGGCTTGACCAGCAGCTGAATATTTGCCATTAGATGGTCCAGCCTTCCTCCAGTTGCGCCAAACACTTTTATGTATTCTGGTTCCTGCTCAAGAGCCCAGTTTAAAGCTAGTTCCATATCTGTCTCATCTTTTTCAGGCTTGAATTTATTAAGGTCTGAAACAGCTACTTCAATCTCTCTCAACTCTTCTTCTGAAACGGAATCAAAATCCCCAAAAGCTGCTGATGGCTTGATAGCAGACTTCAATAAATAAAAAACACCTCTATCAATTCCAATCCAGATAACGTCGGTTCCTTCATACAAGCGGAAATCAGGTATCAGGTTTGACGGTCCTCCTGCTACTAAGTGTATTTTCATAAAAAAACATTCTCCTTTTTGACCTATTAAAGAAATGGAATTGTCAGAAATCAATAAGTTAAATAAAGCCAGCCGCATGTGACGGCTGGCCTTATTTTATGGTCTTAAGCTTGCAATAGCAGCTCCTCTGTCTTCTTTATTAAAGACTGCTGAACCTGCAACAAGTACGTTCGCTCCTGCTTCAATACAAAGCTTCGCTGTCTCTTCGTTAACTCCGCCATCGACTTCGATTTCGAGTTCCGGATTCAGTGAATCTGCAAGCTCTTTTACATGCCTGATTTTTGGAAGTACCGAAGAGATGAATTTTTGGCCGCCAAAGCCTGGATTAACTGACATAAGCAGTACCATATCTATATCCTCGATGATATGCTTCAGACTTTCAACCGGAGTAGCTGGATTCAGGACAACCCCTGCCTTAACACCAGTGGATTTAATTAGCTGGATCGTCCTGTGCAGATGCCTGCTTGCTTCCACATGGACTGTGATGTAATCCGCTCCGGCCTTTGCGAAAGCTTCAATATATTGATCAGGATTTTCGATCATCAGGTGGACATCAAGCGGAAGTTCCGTTACTGGCCTGATTGCCTCGACAATCAGTGGGCCAATCGTAATATTCGGCACAAAATGCCCATCCATTACATCCACATGAATATAATCAGCTCCGCCTCTCTCGACGTCCTTGATTTCTTCCCCCAGGCGGGCAAAGTCAGCTGATAAGATTGAAGGCGCTATTTTCACCATGTTTCAGTACCTCGGCTTTCTATCTTTGATTTCTAACAAAAAGTCCTTATAATGCGAATATCTGTATTCAGGGAGAATTTCAGACTCGACTGCCGCTTTGACTGCACACTTAGGTTCAGCCATATGGAGGCATCCCCGGAATTTGCAATCCTCGCTGATTTCCGAAATGTCCGGGAAGCATGCATTCAACTCTTCGGCCTCGATTTCGGTAAATTCCAGAGAACTGAAACCAGGTGTGTCGGCAACGAGCCCATTATTGATTGTAATCAGCTCAACATGTCTTGTCGTATGCTTGCCCCTGCCCAAGTGCGAAGATATATCATCGGTTTTCAATTCCAGATCTGGACGGATCGCATTAAGGAGTGATGACTTCCCGACTCCGGATTGTCCGGCAAATACTGAGATCTTCCCCTCAATATGGGGCTTTAACTTTTCCAGACCCTCTGAAGTTTCAGACGATGTAAAAATAACCTCATAGCCTGCTTTCCGATAATCGTTTGCGTATTCCTCAAGTCGGGACTTTTGTTCTTCATTAGTTAAATCCATTTTAGTAATGCAGATGAGTGGCTCGATATGGTTATATTCTACAAGAACCAAAAACCGGTCGAGCAGGGCTGAGCTGAAGCCGGGTTCTACAGCTGAAAAAACAAGGATCGCCTGGTCTACATTTGCGATTGGAGGCCTTACAAGCTCGTTCTTCCGGTCTTTGACTTCCAGGATATAGCCTTCTGTGTCATTCTCAGCCTGGAAAACGACCTCGTCACCTACAAGTGGTGTTATCTTGTTTTTCCGGAAAACACCTCGTCCGCGGCATTGGACAACTCCATCCTCATTGGCAACATAATAAAAACCGCTCAGCGCCTTGATAATTTTGCCCTCAGGCATAGCAACACTCCCTGTCTGTTAGTCTTCTGGATAATCAATGGTGCCACTATCAAAGATTTCTCCATCCCGCATAATTCTATATTCACCCTTTTTACCAGGCTCAATTAGAAAATCAAGAATGATAAGTTCGTCCTCTGTGATTTCAAGAGTGTCTACAGGAGTTTCGCCAGAATGGTTTAGATCAGTCATGTAGATCTTGATTTCCTGTGGGACTCCTTCTTCTTTAGGCTGATAAGGGACGGTAATTTCACGTGATACTTCTTTCGGGACAAGTTCTTTCCCTTTTGATATGACAACACTTACCTTACTGCCTGGTTTCAACTCAGTTCCTGCTTCAGGTTTTTGGGAAATGACCGATCCGGCTTGCACCGTATCATGAAACGCCTCAGTTTTCTCAATGACCAGGCCAGTGGTTTCTTCATATACATCGAGGTTACCTTGGTTGTATCCTTTTAAATCACGCAACGTCACCAATTCAGGTCCCTTGCTAACCGTAAACTCCAAAGTTGTCTCCTCTGGGATGACGGATTCACCGCCAGATGGATTTTGCTCAATGATGGTACCCGCTTCACTATCGTCATGCTCTTCGGTTTTTTTGATATCCTTGAAACCTTTACCTTCCAGCAGCGCGTAGACATCGTCGTAATTCCTGCCGGTATAATCCGATAATTCCATAGCTTCTTTGCCTGTACTGATGTATAAGTCGATTTCGTTGCCTTCTTTTATCATCTTTCCTGCTTTAGGATTAGTGCGGATAACATTACCTTCTTCGACTTCTTCATCACTTATTTCCTTTTTATCCCCAATAAAAAACCCAGCGGACATGAGTTCAGCGACTGCTTCTTCTACTTCCATGCCACTTACATCAGGCACTTCCTTTTCCTTCGGCCCGAATATGTCAGGACCCATTGTCACCATTACTATTCCTGCAGTCAGGATCAGCAAAAACAAAACCGTCATGATAATTGGCCATTTCTTTTTCTTCTTTTTCTCAGGCTTTCCATTTGGTTCCTGTGCGGCAGGAGCATCTTTCCGTACGATTGTTTCATCAAGATTATGATAAGGTCGGTCATTCGTTATGATTGGTATCGCTTTTGTTGCTTCATCGTCTTCCGGTATGACGAACTTTCCTTCATTCAAACGCTTAGAGTCAAGCGCTGTCCGCAAATCATCTTCCATTTCATCGACATTATCATAGCGATGGAACGGATCCTTCGCAGTCGCCTTGAGGACGATATTCTCAACGCTTTGAGGAATTTGCGGATTCCACCTTTTTAAGGAAGGAGTCTCGGACTGTAAATGCTTCAGGGCAATGGAAACAGCGGATTCACCTGAAAACGGCAGCCTGCCGGTGAGCAATTCGAACATGACAATCCCAATCGAATAAATATCCGATTTCTTATTTGCCATGCCGCCTCTTGCTTGTTCAGGAGAAAGATAATGAACAGATCCCAGCACTGAATTCGTTTGAGTAATACTGGTCGCACTCAAAGCCATCGCAATCCCGAAATCGGTAATTTTAACTGTACCGCTGCTGTCGATCAGGATATTGTGTGGCTTGATATCCCGGTGGACAATATGGTTATGGTGGGCATTTGAAATTGCCGAAGTAAGCTGCTTCATGATGTCCAGGGCTTCTTCAACCGGAACAGGTGCATGTTGCTGTATGTACTGTTTCAACGTCTGTCCATCGACATATTCCATCACAATATAGTATAGCCCGTCCTCTTCACCGACATCATAAATACTGACGATATTTGGATGAGCAAGGCTTGTTGCGGATTGCGCTTCTCTATGGAACCTGCGGATGAATTCATCATCATTGGCAAAATCAAGACGAAGCATCTTGACCGCTACATCCCTGTCGAGAATCATATCATGGGCAAGGTAGACATTCGCCATGCCACCGCCGCCAATCATATCCTTGATTTTATAACGCCCGCTGATTCTTTTTCCGATAATCATATTCTTCACCTGCCCTCGTTGAATTCCTGGTATTCGACGATAGCAAGAGTAATATTATCTTCGCCGCCATATTGGTTTGCCCTTTTGATAAATTCCTCCGCCTTATCTTCAAGGGACATTTCTTTGTTAGTTATGACACTTTCCATTTCTTCCTGGCTTACTTTATTGGAAAGGCCATCTGAACAAAGCAGCAATACATCTTCCTCTTCAAAGATGATTGTTTTCACGTCCATTTCAACCGACTCTTCAGTTCCGAGCGCTCTTAAAAGGACATTTTTCCGCGGATGATGTTCTGCATCTTCCCTGGAAATTTGTCCAGAACGAACAAGTTCGTTAACAAGAGAGTGATCTTCAGTTAACTGTTTGAATCCCGTTTCGTTTAATAAGTAACAACGGCTGTCACCTATGTTTACGATGGTAGCGAACAGATTCGTACAAATGGCTGCGACGATTGTCGTCCCCATGCCTTCACATTCGGTGTTTTTCATAGAGTGATCGAATATTTCCTTGTTAACTTGCAATACCGCTTCTTCCATCCATTTTTCTGCTTCTTCTGCTGTATGTATCTGTGTTGATTTTTCCCAAAGCTCTTTTAAATGATTAGTTGTCATTTCACTGGCAACATCTCCCGCACGGTGGCCGCCCATGCCATCTGCTACGATGGCAAGGCGCTGACCGTGAGGATTAACAAAAATGCCGCCATTGTCTTCATTATGCAGGCGGACTTTTCCCCTGTCTGTCATGAAAACAGCTTTCATCTTGTCACCTCGTCTCTTCTTTTCTTTCTTTCGCCCGAAGTTGTCCGCAAGCTGCTTCAATGTCATGCCCTTGTTCTCTTCTGATTGTCACATTCACTCCGCGGTCGCGAAGAGCACGTTCAAACTTGAAGATTTGGCTCTTTGGTGTTCTTACGTAATCACGTTCAGGTACATAGTTGACCGGAATCAAATTGATATGGCATTTCAAACCTTTAACCAGTTGTGCAAGCTCTTCAGCATGCTCCACCTGATCATTTACACCCCCGAACAGACCGTATTCAAAGCTGATTCTTCTTCCTGTCTTGTTCACATAGTAACGGACTGCGTCCATTAAATCAGGAAGTTTGTATGCGCGGTTAATCGGCATCAACCTGCTGCGCAATTCATTATTTGGAGCATGCAGGGAAATCGCAAAGTTTATTTGCATATTTTCATCCGCAAATTGATAGATCTTAGGGATGATCCCGCTTGTAGATACGGTAATATGGCGTGCACCAATATTCATGCCTTTTTCATGGTTCATAATTTTCAAGAATGAAAGCATATGGTCATAGTTATCAAACGGTTCGCCGATACCCATGATTACAATCGAGCTTACTCTTTCATCTGTCTCATCAAGTGCCTGTTGTACTTTTACGACCTGGGCCACGATTTCTCCTGCTTCCAGGTTCCTCTTTAAACCGCCAAGAGTTGAAGCACAAAAAGTACAGCCGATCCTGCAGCCAACCTGTGTTGTTACACAGACAGAGTTTCCGTACTCATGCCGCATAAGTACGGTTTCAATGGACTTGCCATCATGCATCTCGAATAAGAACTTGATCGTTCCATCTGATGATGTCTGCTGAATAATTGTATCGAGTGTTGTCAATACAAAATGCTCTTCAAGCTTGTCCCTTAAAGCTTTTGATAAGTTGGACATGTCTTCAAAGGAAACGGCTCTTTTTTTATAAAGCCAGTCATATATTTGCTCTGCCCGGAATGGTTTTTCTCCTTGTTCCTTCAGCCAGTCCTTCAGTTCTTCAAGCTGAAGTGAATAAATGGACTTTTTTGCTGTATCCTTGGTTTCTTCTTTTCTAGTTGTGTTTTCTTGTTCCATGTTATTCCACCTTCTTTCTTAAACAAGCAATATAAAACCCATCAGAGCCAAAGTCCTGCGGAAAAATCTGCACATCATAGCCATTGATCAATGGTTTGATTGCGACTGGCATTCTTTCTGCAAATGCTGTATCTCCTTCGAATTCCGGATGCTCGCGTAAAAATTTTTCGATTACTTCCTGATTTTCTTCACGGTCAACCGTGCATGTACTATATACCAGTGTACCACCAGCCTTCAAGAGCGGGGCGACTGATTCGAGCAGGCTAAGCTGTATGGTTTGCAGCTGTGTTAAATCCTGTTCTTTCTTAGTATACTTCATATCTGGCTTTCGTCTCATTACTCCAAGACCAGAGCACGGAGCATCGAGCAAAACCCTGTCAATTGACTCTTTTTCAAGTTGATCGGCAGCCTGGCGGCTGTCCATTTTTTGAGCTTCGATGTTTTCGAGTCCCAGGCGCCCAGCATTCTCGGAGATGAGCTTCACCTTGTGCTCATGGAGGTCGAGTGAAATCACCTTTCCGCTATTGCCCAGCTTTTCAGCGATATGAGTAGTTTTCCCTCCTGGTGCAGCACATGCATCAAGAATAACTTCTTCTTCTTTAATGCCTAGTGCGTGGGCAACCAGCATGGAACTCTCATCCTGGATCGTCAACAACCCATACTTGAAAGCTTTGGATGAAGCCAAATTGCCTCTTAGACACTTTATTGCTTCTGGCAGGATTGGACTCGGCTCTACTTCAAAACCTTCTTCCTCCAAAAGCTCGAGGCAATCATCACGAGAGATTCTCGTCAAATTGACTCTACCTGTCTGCAGCGGTGCAGTTAAATTCACTTCACACATTTCCCGTGTCTTTTCCTCACCGAATTGGTTTACCCACCTTCTTACAAGCCACAATGGATGGCTGGTCTCAATCGATATTCTTTCCGCAGGGTCCGTAATGGAATCAAGTGAAGGCAATCCGTTCCTCTGGATGCTCCTGAGCACACCATTCACAAGACTGGCAATGCCTTTATGTCCCCTGCGTTTTGCGATTTCCACCGCTTCAAAAATTGCCGCTCTTTCCGGAATTTTATCTAAGTAAACCATCTGGTAAACTGTCATGCGAAGCAGATTGATAACCCAGCTTTGAAGCTTCTTGTTTTTCTCAATAAAAGGCTTTAGGTAAAAGTCAATGGTCATTTTGCGCTGGAGCGTGCCGTATACCAATTCTGTCAGCAAACCTACGTCAATTGGGTTGATTTCATTTTTTTCAATTGCATTATTCAAGAGCAGGTTGCTGTATGCCTGGTTCTTTTCTATTGTTTCGAGAAGCTGCAATGCAGTATCCCTGACATTCTTCTTTTTACTCATGGATGTCTCCTAACTTTACGCCTGGCTGTAAGTTAGCCCCTGCACCCAGCAAGAATTGCTTCGCATCCATCTTTTTCTTGCCTGCTGGCTGAAGCTCTGTGATTTTTATTGCCGTATCATCAGCAGTTGCGACAACAAAACCATCTTCCTCAATATTGACAATTGTACCAGGCTGGTCACTTCCCGTATAGTTTGCCTTACTGGCGCTCCATACCTTCATTACTGTTCCATCCATTGTCGTATAGGCAACAGGCCAAGGATTCATGCCGCGGATATGGTTATAAATATCGTCGCCAGTTCTATTCCAATCGATTTTTTCCTGTTCACGTTTGATGTTCCAGGCAAATGTAGCTTCTTCATTGTTTTGTGGAACAGGAGTGATTTCTCCTTTTAACAGCTTTGGAAGCGTATCTGACAAGAGGTCTGCTCCAGCTGCGCTCATTTTATCATGCAATGTTCCAACTGTATCTGTTTCACTAATTGGTACTTCCACTTGAGTCAGGATATCGCCAGCGTCCAGCTTTTCAACCATATACATGATAGTTATTCCCGTTTTTTCTTTTCCTTCAATGATGGCATAGTGAATTGGTGCCCCGCCGCGAAGCTCTGGCAGAAGGGATGCATGGACATTGATGCAGCCATACTTCGGAGCCTCGAGGAGTTGATTTGGCAAGATTTGTCCAAACGCAGCAGTGACAATTAAATCCGGATTGAGTGCCAGGATTTTATCCAGCTCTTCCTGTTGGCGGATTTTCTCTGGCTGATAAATTGGGATGCCATGTTTCAACGCTTCTGATTTTACCGGAGGCGGTGTCAAGACCCTTTTTCTGCCAACTGGGCGGTCGGGCTGGGTAACAACTCCTATGACATCATAGCCCTCGTCGACCAATCTTCTCAAAACCGGGACAGAAAAGTCCGGAGTCCCCATAAATACAATTTTTGTCATTCCTGGTTCAACTCCTCTAACTCAGCTTCTTCGATATATCTAGACACCTTAGTGGTGAATAACACACCGTGCAGATGGTCAATCTCATGCAGGATCGCTCTTGCCAAAAACTCCTCTGCATCTATTTCAAAGCTTTTCCCTTTGCGATCCTGTGCCTTTATCTTCACATAATTGGGGCGAGTGACCTCTCCGTATAACCCCGGGAAGCTTAAGCATCCTTCAGGCCCAGTCTGCTCACCGCGAGTTTCGAGAATCACGGGGTTGATCATTTCAATCGTACCGTGCTCATCATCAATATCGACAATCGCAATCTGCTTCTTTATATCTATCTGAGGGGCGGCCAGGCCGACACCATCAAATTCAATCATTGTATCATACATGTCATCCAGCAGCTTTGCCAGTTTTTTATCGAAAGCTGTGACCTTATCGCATTCCTGTTCCAAAATGTCTGCTGGGTAATTAACTATTTTTCTTACTGCCAAAATAAATCCTCCAATAAATCCATTTAAATATTAGTATTAGCTTGTTCAATCAGCTTTTACCGTAAACTTTAATGTTTCCATAAAAATGCCCATTACATCAGGATGTAAGGGTTAAGATCGACAGAAATCTGTAATCCTCCTGCTCCCATTTCCTGCTGGTAATGATCCAGTATGGCTTTTAGGGCATTGCTGAGTTCTGGTTCCTTTTTGTATTTTATCAGACATTGATAACGATATCTATCGTTGATGCGAGGTATGGGTGATGCTACTGGACCCAGAACGACTGCCTCATTCGAAAGCCTGGATGAGATGAATTTTGCTATTTTTTCTGTGACGGAAACCACTTTCATCAATTCTTCATGGCTGACCGTCACAAGGGACAAGTAGTAAAACGGTGGATATTGATGAACCTTCCGTATCAGCATCTCCTGCTGATAGAACCGGTCATAATCCTGGGTTCCAGCTAACTCTACGCTATAATGCTCAGGTGTATAAGTCTGGATCACAACCTCACCGGGCAGCTTATGCCTTCCTGCCCTCCCGCTTACCTGCGTCAAAAGCTGGAATGTTTTTTCCGAAGACCGGAAATCGGGGAGGTTTAACATGGTGTCAGCTGAAAGGACCCCTACTAATGTAATGTTTGGAAAATCCAACCCTTTCGCGATCATTTGCGTTCCAAGTAATATGTCCGCCTGACCCTCCTGAAAAGCAGTCAGCAACTTTTCATGTGAGCCTTTCCTGCCCGTAGTATCGACATCCATCCTGATGATTCTCGCCTCAGGAATCAATTTTAACAATTCTTCCTCAACCTTTTGAGTCCCGGTCCCGAAATAGCGGATATGTTCACTATTACATTCAGGACAGATCGTGGGAACCCTGTCTTCATAACCGCAATAATGGCATTTCATCTGTTCATTATAACGATGGTATGTCAGCGTGATATCACAGTGCGGGCAATTCATCACATAGCCGCAATCCCGGCACATGACAAAAGAGGAGTGTCCCCGCTTATTCAAAAACAGGACAGTCTGCTCTTTTCTCTCAAGCCTGTCTTTTATTTTTCCAAAAAGCTTCACGGAAAACATTGAGCGGTTGCCTGTTCGCAGCTCTTCCCGCATATCAACGATTTCAACAGTCGGCAGCGCCTGGTTGTTCATCCGTTTTGGCAGCGACAGCAAAGTATATCTTCCTTTTTGCGCCCTGGCAAATGATTCGAGTGATGGTGTAGCGCTGCCGAGAACGACCGGACAAGCATAGGTTTTTGCCCGTTGGATCGCAACATCCCTGGCATGGTAGCGCGGATTTTCTTCCTGTTTGTAACTCGTCTCATGTTCTTCATCAATAATGATGATACCTATGTTCTCGAATGGAGCAAAAATGGCCGACCTTGCCCCCACCACTACTTTGACTTCCTTGCGCTGGATTTTCCGCCATTCATCATATTTCTCACCCGCAGAAAGGCCGCTATGCATAACAGCAACCAGATCGCCGAACCGCTCTTTGAAACGGGTGACCATTTGGGGAGTCAATGAGATTTCTGGTACAAGCACGATGGCTTCTTTTCCCTTGCTCAGTACCTCCTGGATCGACTGTAAATAGATTTCAGTCTTGCCACTGCCTGTCACTCCATATAATAAGAAGACTTCATGAAGTTCTTTTTCAATAGAAGATAGGATTGGACTAATAGCTTCTTCTTGCTCAGTTGTCAGTTCCAATGCTACTTTCCGTTCAAATTCCCGTTCTGAATAAGGGTCTCTGTATACCTCCATCTCATCTACATTCACGATCCCTTTCTTGGCTAGTGATTGAACCGATGCCTGGGAGATTCCGAGTGTCGAGAGAAGCAGTCTCTGTTCCACAGGCGCGGGATGCTCAAGAAAGAAATCAAGCACAGCCTGCTGCCCTGATGCCTGTGCTGAAAGGTTGCTTCTTGCTTCTTTCAGCTGTTCTGCACCAATGGCCGGATAAACATGCTTGAGCAGTTTTTTGCGCACCCGGTCCTTGACTTGATAGACAACCTCAACCCTGCCGGCCCCAGCTTCCTTTTGCAGCTGCTGGACAAGTCCCTTTGCCACTGCATCGTCCCATTTAAGCTCACTATTTTCTTTAAAAAGCTCCGAAAGATTTTCAGGCAGGTCACTTAATTCAACCCCTGTTGACAGCACAATCTTTTTTTCATATTTTGCTTTAAGTGCAGCAGGCAGCATTGCCTGGTAAGAGGAGATTTTATAGCTTAATGTATGCTCTGTCAGCCATTCTCCAAGCTGAAGAAGTTCCTCATTCAATACCGGAGTCAAATCAAGCGGTTCGATAATGGACCGCAGCTTGGAAAAATCGGACTGGTCTTTGAGTCCCGTGACAAAACCCTGGATTTTCCGAGGACCAAAAGGCACGATGACCCTTGTCCCAGGCTTGATGACATCTATGAACTTGTCCGGGATTTTATAGTCAAAAGTCTTGTCAGTCTGCTTGGCAGGCACATCGACAATAACGCTTGCTATATTCATTGGCTTTCATCCTTTTTTAGCAGCTGGGAGATTTCTGAAAGGATCCTGCGTGCGACATCAGTTTTGGCCATAAGCGGTAATTCTGTCTTACTGCCATCCCTTTTAAAAATGGTCACTATATTGGTATCCGTACCAAACCCTGCCCCTTCCTGCTTTACGTCATTGGCCACAATCATATCAGCGTTTTTCCTTATGAGTTTGCCTCTTGCGTGTTTTTCGACATCATTGGTTTCGGCAGCGAATCCTACAATAACCTGCGTCTCTTTTCTCTGACCAAGCTCAAAAAGAATATCCTTTGTCCGTTCAAGCTCGAGAGCCTCTTCGCCTTCTTTTTTCTTCATTTTCTCTTCATATATATATTTTGGGCGGTAATCTGCTACGGCCGCTGTACCAATCAGGACATTTGCTTCCCCGAAATGGTCCATGGCAGCACGGTACATTTCCTCGGCACTTTCGACCTTGACCAGTTCTGCTCCACTAGGCGGATCAAGGGAAACCGGTCCGGAAACCAGTATGACTCTCGCCCCCATTTTAACCGCTTCACCAGCAATGGCATAACCCATTTTTCCGGTTGAATGGTTGGTCAAAAACCGAACAGGATCGATTTTTTCCCGTGTCGGTCCGGCTGTAATCAAAACAGTCTTCCCTGAAAGTTCCCCGTCTTCTTTTTTGAAAAATTGGATTGCTCGCTCAACAATCGTTTCGGGTTCTTCCAGACGGCCCTTGCCTGTGTATCCACATGCTAAATACCCTTCTCCCGGTTCGATAAATTCATAGCCAAAGCTTTTGAGCGTTTCCATGTTTTTTGTTACTGCGGGATGTTGGTACATATGTACGTTCATCGCCGGGGCAACCCAAACTGGAGCAGTCGCGGCCAGCAGTGTTGTCGAAATCATATTGTCGGCAATTCCATTGGCAAGCTTGCCGATGATGTTGGCAGTAGCCGGTGCAACTATAATTAGATCAGCCCAATCAGCTAAATGGATATGTGCAATATTTTCAGGATTTTTTTCATCAAATGTATCTGTATAAACTTCACTTCTGGACAATGCCTGAAAAGTGAGCGGAGTAACGAATTTCGCTGCTGAGTCACTCAGGATAACTTTCACTTCAGCACCTGCCTGGGTCAACTTGCTTGTCAGCGCAGCACCTTTATAAACAGCAATCCCACCGGTTACGCATAATAAAATTTTTTTACCGTTCAGCATGACAGAGAACCCCCATTTTACAACAAACTATCATTATGATTGAACTATAACATTTTTTCACGGATTAAGCATGAAAAAGGCAAGGTTGATGCTTTTATATATATACATAGAAACACTGGGATGTCCTGAATGAATTTGTTCAGGGTTTTGGGCCACTTATGTATAAAGGATCATTCTATGTGACCTTTTTCCGTGCAAAACTCCTTTTTGGGCTTATAGAATTTTTCTATGTGACCTTTTTCCGTCCAAAACACCTTTTTGGACTTATAGAATGTTTCTATGTGACCTTTTTCCGTCCAAAACACCTTTTTGGGCTTATAGAATGTTTCTATGTGACCTTTTCCCGCGCAAAGCACCTTTTTGGACTTATAGAATGTTTCTATGTGACCTTTTTCCGTGCAAAACTCCTTTTTGGGCTTATAGAATTTTTCTATGTGACCTTTTTCCGTGCAAAACACCTTTTTGGACTTATAGAATGTTTCTATGTGACCTTTTTCCGCGCGAAACACCTTTTTGGGCTTATAGAAAACTACTATGTGCCATAAAAGGTATAAATAAAAAAATAACAACCCAATAAATAGGTTGTTATCGCGGTGTTATTCGTTGATATTTAACTCTTCATGGCTTCCTGCTGTCTTGAAGTGAAGCTTTTCTGCGTTGATTTCTTCAAGTGCCTTGCCGACGAATTTGTGTGAAACATACTTATCTAATTTGGCATCCATGTGAACCTGCATGCTGCGCGCGCGCTTTGCAGCAACCGATACCAGTGAATATTTTGAATCAATTTTAGTCATTAACGAGTCAATAGAAGGATTAAGCATTTATTCTACCTCCAGCATTTTTTTATAACGATGTTGAACGCGTTCCCTGCGGCAGTGTTCCGCTACAACGATTGACTTAACTCGATCGGCTGCGTTTTCAACATGATCGTTTTCAACCACATAATCATATAATTCCATCATTTCAAGTTCTTCTCTTGCAGCTTTCATCCTGCCTTTGATGATATCTTCCGTTTCAGTGCCTCGTGTCACGATCCGGTTTTCAAGCTCTGAAAGGCTGGGCGGTGCAAGGAAAATGAAAAGTCCCTCGGGGAATTTCTTCCTTACCTGGCTTGCTCCCTGAACTTCAATCTCAAGGAAAACATCCCTTCCCGCATCGAGCGTTTCGCGGACGTACTCAACTGGAGTTCCATAATAATTGCCAACAAACTCCGCATACTCGAGCAATTGGTCCTCTCTGATCATCTCTTCAAACTCTTCCCTTGTCTTGAAGAAATAATCCACTCCATTTTGCTCACCTTCACGCGGCAGCCTCGTTGTTGCGGACACGGAATATTCAAAAGCTGTATCGTGCTGGGAAAATAATTCTTTCCGGACGGTGCCTTTGCCAACTCCTGATGGTCCTGAAAGAACAATCAACAAACCTTTTTCCTGCATTAAATAGTCCTACCCTTCATCAATAATATCATCACGGTCATTCAGGCGGTGAGCTACCGTTTCCGGCTGTACCGCAGAGAGAATGACATGGTCGCTGTCCATGACAATGACAGCCCTCGTCCTTCTACCGTATGTAGCATCTATTAACGATCCTCGGTCGCGTGCATCCTGGATGATCCGTTTAATTGGAGCTGATTCAGGACTTACGATCGAAATGATCCTGTTAGCTGAAACAATATTGCCGAAGCCTATATTTATAAGCTTTATTGCCATGATGGTCCCCCAATCATCAGTTATTTATTTTGGCCTTTAAAGACCTTTTCTAAACGCTACTCTATATTTTGAACTTGTTCCTTAACCTTTTCCAGGAGGCTTTTCATTTCGACAACTTCCCTGGCAATTCTTGAATCATTCGCCTTGGAACCGATCGTGTTGACCTCGCGATTCATTTCCTGAAGCAGAAAATCAAGTTTCCTTCCAAGAGGCTCATTCGTCATCACTATAACTTTGAATTGACTTACATGGCTTTCAAGTCGGGAAATTTCTTCACTGATATCAGCTTTATCTGCAAAGAAGGCAACTTCGGTGAGGATTCTATCCTCATCTGTCTGGTTATCCATAAATTCAGCCATTTTCTTTTGAAGTCTCTCGCGGTACTGCTCTACAACATTAGACGCCAGCTTGTTCACGCTCGAAATGTTCTCTTTCAGCTGTTCGATATGCTGCAGTACATCCTTTTCAAGCGCTGACCCTTCCAGCCTGCGCATTTGGACCAGCTGGCTGCCAGCATCCTCAACGGCAGAAAGGACAAGAAGTTCAAGTTCTTCATTTTCCTCTTCTATTTCCTCAATATGGATGATTTCTTCCCTGCTGACAATGTCACGAAGCTCAATTTCTCCGGTTATGCTGTACCTGTTTTTGATTTCTGATATGTGATGGACTAAATCGTCCAGGGCTTTCCAGTCAATATGTACACTTCGGCTAACTATGCCTTCGCCCTCCAAAGTTACAAATACTTCGACTCTCCCTCTTTTTATGTGTTCGCCAAGTTTCTTCTTTATCTTTTCTTCCGTTTTCAGGAGCTGCCGGGGCATGCGAATATGGAATTCACAAAAACGGTGATTGACCGTTTTTACCTCGACTGTGACACTGAACCTCTCTGATTCAGCCCTGCTCCTTCCAAACCCAGTCATACTGACGACCATTTCAGACACATCCATTCTTTCTAAAAAGTCGAGTTTCCTGTAGACCCGTGGAACAGGCTTATTCATTTATGTAATCTTTAATACTTGTTTTTTCTCGCCCTCACCTCGAGAGGAAATCTCGAGCCCAGGAACATATTCATTTTCATAAAATCTTTAGAAGTAAGTGCAAGAAAGAATACGAAAAAAAAAGAAAGGCAATAGAGCCTTCTCTATTACCTAACGGATTATATCATATTTCTCTTTGTTTTTCTTGCAAAAAATGTTCCTGCAAGCAAAAATGTAGGAATTGCCGATAATCCAAGGATTAACAACCAGTCAACCGCCAGGATTGGAACAGTATGGAATATTGGCTGCAAGACAGGTGAATAAATAACCACAAGGACCATGAGCAACGATGAAATGACAGCCCAAACTAAATATTTGTTCTCAAACGGGTTGCGGGCAAAGATTGATTTTTCGCTTCGGCAGTCGAAGACATGGATCAGCTGTGCCATCACGAGTGTAGTAAACGCAATCGTCTGTGCATATACCAGGTCATCCGGATTTCTATTATAGACAATCATAAATGCGAACAAAGTCATTAATCCAATCAAGAAGCCTCTTGAAACAACTTTCCAGCCTAATCCCCGGGCAAATACCCCTTCTTTAGGATGGCGTGGCGCCCTTTTCATGACATCTTCCTCAGGCTGGTCCAGCCCTAATGCCATCGCAGGCAGACCATCTGTTACCAGGTTTACCCACAGTATTTGTATCGGCACTAGTGGCAGCGGCAAACCGATGATCATCGCGAAAAGCATGACTAATATCTCCCCGACATTGGAAGCCAGGAGGTATCTTATGAACTTCCTGATATTTTCATAGATGTTCCGGCCTTCTTTTATTGCTGCTTTAATAGTGGCAAAGTTATCATCCAGAAGTACGAGTGAAGAAGCTTCCTTCGCAACATCTGTACCTGCGATCCCCATTGCTACACCAATATCTGCCGCTTTAATCGCTGGGGCATCGTTTACGCCATCGCCAGTCATAGCGACGATATGCCCTCTGTTTTGCAGTGCCTTGACAATCTTTAGTTTATGTTCTGGCGATACTCGCGCAAAAACGGAGACATCATCGACGATATCTTCCAGCTCAGAAACGGACATCTCTGATAACGCTTTTCCATCCAATACTTTGCTGCCTTCTGTTAAAATACCTAACTGAATCGCAATCGCCTTTGCGGTAATGACGTGATCACCAGTAATCATCACCGTTTTAATACCTGCGTCACGGCATTCTTTTACAGCTGTCTTCACTTCAGGCCGCGGCGGGTCGATCATACCCTGCAATCCGATGAAAACCAAGTCTTTTTCGGCTTCATTTTCATGAAGGACTACAGTGTTTTGCGGAATCGGCTTGAAGGCAATTGCAATCGTTCTTAATGCGTTGCCAGCCAGCTCGTCAATCGCCCCCTGGACTTTAGAGGACAAATCTTTGGTCAGGCGCTGCTGCCTTTCGTTCCAAAGGATTGAATCACTTAATCCAATCAGGACATCCGGTGCACCTTTTACAACAGCGAATTTACGTCCCGTATTATCTTTCACAATCATGCTCATCATTTTTCGTTGGGAATCGAATGGGAACTCATTTACAACTTCAAACTGGTTGAGCAAATTCTCTCTTCTGTAGCCGGCTTTCATTGCGGCAACCAGCAGAGCACCTTCAGTAGGGTCACCATCAATTGCGTACTCACCATCTTTGTCAATCATTTCAGCGTGGTTGCATAGCATGCCAAATGTCAGCAGCTGCTGCAGTGATTTTTCATTTTGCGGGTCGACGCTTTTGTCATTATGAAAGAACAACCCTGTCGGTGAGTATCCTACACCGTCGACTGTCCAAGTTTTATTGCCGCTCCAAAGATGAGTGACCGTCATCTTATTTTGCGTCATCGTCCCTGTTTTGTCAGAACAAATGACAGACGCACAGCCAAGTGTCTCCACAGCCGGCAGTTTCCTTACAATCGCATTCTTCCTGATCATTCTCTGGACACCAAGTGACAATGCCACAGTTACAATTGCAGGAAGTCCTTCCGGAATGGCAGCAACTGCCAAGCTGACGCCCGCAAGGAACATCGTATATAAATCATGCCCCTGAAGCACCCCAATCCCTACTACCAATAGTGTTAAGAATAGAGCTGCTGTAATCAGGATTTTGCCCAACTGTTCCAGTCTGCGCTGCAACGGTGTTTCCTGTGTTTCGGCTGTCTGGAGCAAGTCAGCGATCTGGCCCATTGCTGTTTTCATTCCTGTAGCAACAACAACACCAGTTCCAGTACCCCTTGTGACCATCGTGCCCATAAACGCCATATTTTCCATATCACCAAGTCCCGGGTTAGGAATCCTCAACGGACTTGTGTTTTTTTGTACTGGGACTGACTCTCCCGTAAGCGCTGACTCTTCAACTTCAAGACTTCTGGATTCAATTAAGCGAATATCCGCACCAATCCTGTCCCCGCTTATAAATTTAAGGATATCTCCAGGCACGACTTCCTTCGACGGAATCTTGGTCCACTCTCCATCACGCAAAGCATGGACCTGCGGAGCAGAAAGTTCTTTCAGGGCATCAAGTGATTTTTCCGCCTTCCTTTCCTGGAAAAAACCTAAAATTCCATTTACAAGAACAATGGCTATGATGGCGATTGCATCGACCATTTCACCAAGAAGGCCTGATATCAAAGTTGCCGCAAGGAGCACCAGTACCATGAAATCCTTGAACTGGCTGAAGAATAATAGCAGAGCCGATTGTTTCTCCCCCTCGGCCAATGCATTATATCCATGCTGTTCACGTCTGCGTTTTACTTCCTTTTCTTCCAATCCTTCTGTAAAATCTGTTCTTAAGGCACTAGCTATTTCATTTTCATTCATCTCATGGAACTTCATGGGGCCATCACACTTCCTCCTTGTTTGTCCTACTCTAAAGAAAGCTTATTCAGCCCTGTCCAAAAAAATGATAAGATGTTTGTAGATATAAAAGCGGAAGCGCCTTGGTCAGCTCCGACAAGCGCTGGAGGGCCGACCAGTGAAGTCGCTCTTTGACTTCATTGGGCGGACCGAAGCGTCTCGAGGAGCTAGGCGCTGAAGCTGGACAGAGAAAAGCGGAGGCGACTGTCCAACTCCGACAAGCGCTGGAGGACCTGACAGTGAAGTCGTTCTTTGACTTCATTGGCAGGACCGAAGCGTCTCGAGGAGTTAGGAGCCGCAGCTGGACAATATAAAAGCGGAAGCGCCTTGGTCAGCTTCGACAAGGCTTCAGATAAATAGAAAAGGATGTATTTCATATGTCATTTGACGGATTGTTTACAAGAGCCATCACAAACGAACTTTCCTCCCTTCTTAAAGGGGGACGAATCAATAAAATTCACCAGCCTTACAAAAATGAAATTATCCTGGCTGTGAGGGCAAACGGAGTTAACCATAAGCTGCTATTGTCTGCTCACCCGAGCTATGCCAGAGTCCAAATCACAAATGAGCAGTATGATAACCCTAACGAACCACCAATGTTCTGCATGCTTCTGCGCAAGCACCTCGAAGGCTTCATAATAGAAGATATCAAACAGGCCGGACTTGATCGGATGATTATTTTTGAAGTAAAAGGAAGAAATGAAATCGGCGATATATCCTACAAACAGCTGATTGTTGAAATCATGGGTCGACACAGCAACATTATCATCGTCGATAAAAACAGGAACATGATTCTTGACAGCATCAAACATGTTTCATTTGCTGTGAATACTCACAGAGCAATCATGCCTGGGCAAGAGTATGTGTTGCCTCCCCAACAGGAGAAAATGGACCCGTTTGAGGCCCAAGAAGAGGATGTACTAAGAGTAATCGATTTTAATGCAGGCAAACTTGATAAGCAGCTAGTTTCAAATTTTGCTGGAGTTTCACCGATATTGGCCAGGGAAATAGTCTTTAAAGCTGGACTTGCAAACCGCACGACCCTTCCAAAGGCCTTCGTCTCCGTGATGAGTGAGTTCAGAGAACACCACTACCAACCTGCCATTACTAATGGTAGCAATAAAGAGGCATTTTACCTGATTCCGTTTGAACATTTGAAGGGTGAAACAAAATCCTTTGATTCTCTGAGCAGCCTGCTCGACCGTTATTATTTCGGCAAGGCGGAACGTGACCGCGTCAAGCAGCAGGGCAATGACCTAGAGCGTCTGATCGCTAATGAGAAAGAAAAGAATGAGAAGAAGATCTTAAAACTAGAAAAAACTCTTGAAGATGCACAAAAGGCTGAACAGTATCAATTATATGGAGAGCTGCTGACTGCTAACATCTTTATGATCGAAAAGGGCATGAAGGAAATTACCGTCGTTAATTATTATGACGAAGATGGTGCATCAATCACGATTCCGCTGGAGCCCAGGAAAACACCTTCGGAAAATGCCCAAAGATACTTTACAAAGTACCAAAAGGCGAAGAAATCCGTCAATATTGTAAAAGAACAAATTGAAATAGCCAGAGCCGAGGTTTCCTACTTCGATACTCTCCTGCAGCAGGTTGAAGCCGCTTCGCCAAAGGATATTGAGGAGATAAGGGAAGAGTTGATTGAGGGCGGATATATCCGCGCCCGTCAGAAAAAGGGAAATAAAAACAAGCAAAACTTAAAGCCGCTTCTTGAAAAATATCGCTCTTCCGATGATACAGAAATCTTAGTCGGGAAAAATAATAAGCAAAATGATTACTTAACAAACAAGGTAGCTGCACGCGATGAAATATGGCTCCACACAAAGGATATCCCGGGATCGCATGTAGTCATCCGCAGTAAAGAGCCATCTGAAGAAACGATTCTCGAAGCAGCACAGATGGCGGCCTACTTCAGCAAAGCACGGAATTCCAGCTCAGTTCCTGTTGACTTCACCAAAGTGCGTCATGTGAAGAAGCCAGCCGGGGCAAAGCCTGGATTCGTGATTTATGAACAACAGCAGACCGTATACGTCACGCCGGATGAAGATATGATTCTGAAATTGAAACAGTAACATCAAGAAACCCGCCTGGTCAATTCCACCGGCGGGTTTTGTTTTTAGCATATCTGTCATACTATGAAGCTATTGCCTCTTTCTTCTTTTTATATTGTTTAACCAAACCCATGATTGCAGGAATGAAGGCAGTAGAAGATACCATCAAAAGAGTAAGGAATAGGTTATTCTCTACCCAGGCAATATTCCCTAGTGAAAATCCTGCGGTTAGCCAAAACGCCGTCCAGACGCTTCCTCCAATAAGATTGTAGCTCAAAAATGTTCTGTACTCATATCCTGTGTAACCTGAGACAAACGGTACCGAGGTTCGCATGAGCGGGACAAACCTGGAGGCCGTAATGGCTATTTTTCCATAGTCAGACAGAAAATTTCTTGCTTTGCCAATCGATTTATCTGAAGTGATTCGATCTAGAAAATGATTATTGGATTGTAATTTTCCAAGCTGCTTGCCGATGAAGAAATTCTGGCTATCACCCAAAACAGTTGCAATCGCAAAGAGCATAAACAAGCTTTTAAAATCTAAATCTCCGGTAGCCGCCAGAGTACCGCTTGCGAAAACCATCGAATCCCCTGGCAAAAATGTAAGGATTACAAAAGCCGTTTTAAAATAAACAACCAAAAACAATAGTATATAAATGGCTGCCCCATATTCATCAATGTAGTAGTGGAGACTACTATCAATGTTTTTCAGCAGTTGAATGATTTCCTCCATTCAGTCCTCCATCCCCTCTACTAGTCGTACAGTAAACAACTGTCTACTTCTATTGAAACACATTAATTGGTTGCTTTGCCAACTGGTTGACTGTACTAATTGTATAAGATCTTATATTCTATTCTCTGCCTATGCAAAAAGCGTACCCTCTCACAAGGATACGCAAATGATAAACTATATTTTCTTTAAGTATCACTTTTTACAGCCAGCCATTCGACGGGGTTCTTCTGCCATTTAACGAGACTTTTCTGGTTTTCATTGGTGATTAATCCTTTTTCCTCAGCTATAGTTGCCAGTGTAGTAAAATCAGTTAAAGAATAGGAGTTGACATTAGCTGTCTTAAGCTGCTGAATGCCTTTTTCCAATCCATATGTAAAAATCGATACAACCCCGAGGACTTCGCAGCCTGCTTCTCGCAATGCCTCGACCGCCTCAATGACGCTGCCTCCAGTTGAGATAAGATCCTCGACAACGACGACCTTCTGGCCTTCAGTCACCTTTCCTTCGATCTGATTCCCTTTTCCGTGTCCCTTCGCTTTCGAGCGGACATAACTCATCGGTAAATCAAGCAGTTCGCTGACCCATGCTGCATGCGGGATTCCAGCAGTAGCTGTTCCGGAGATCATCTCAGCTCCTGGAAAATGCTTATTAATCAATTGTTTTAGCCCTTCAGCCACTTTTCTGCGGATAGAAGGGTAAGACAGCGTAAGTCGATTATCGCAGTAAATCGGTGACTTCATCCCCGAAGACCATGTAAACGGATTGTCAGGCTGTAAGCTAACGGCTTCGATTTCCAGCAATGCTTCAGCTATTTCTCTTTTCATTGGTAAACACCCTTCCATTCATTTTTAATCTTAAGGTAGCTTTCAAGCGGATTTGCAGCACGGGTAATCGGCCTGCCTACGACGATCGCCGAAATTCCTTGTTCTCTTGCAAACTCAGGAGTTGCCGTACGCTTCTGGTCCTGTTGGCTGCTGGCTGCTGGGCGGATACCCGGTGTGACGGTCAAGAATTCCGTACCCAATTGGCCTTGAATAAACCTGGCTTCATAAGGGGAACAGACGACCCCATTCAGTCCGGACTTTTTCGCTAGTGCGGCGTAATTTAATACCGACTCCTGTAGCGATACCCCGATGAGCTGTTCAGAATTGACCTGGATTTCTGATGTACTTGTCAATTGGGTGACCGCTATGCAATCAGGACGCTTGAGACCTGAAGGAGTACCTGCATCAAGACCTTCAATTGCTGCTGCCATCATTTCTAAACCTCCAGCAGCATGAACATTGACAAGGTCACAGTTTAAACCAGCCAGCACCTTCATCGCACTTTTTACCGTATTAGGAATGTCATGGAGTTTCAGGTCAAGGAAGATTTTATGATTCTGCTTTTTTAACTCCTCAATTATTGACGGCCCTTCGGCATAAAAAAGCTCCATTCCAACCTTTACGAATAGCTGTTCCTGCTCAAAAGGCTTCAGGAATTCCATGACCTGGCTTTTCCCAGGAAAATCAAGGGCGATAATAAGCGAGTCTTTCATTCTTCTTCCAGCTCCTTCCCGTTAATTCTGAAATGTGGTCTGCACCAAGCTTGGCAAGCCATTCCGGCAATTCATCAATGATTTTAGGGCATACAAATGGATCCACAAAATTCTGTGTTCCGACCGCAGCAGCACTTGCACCAGCAAGGAAAAACTCGATGACATCTTCTGCTGACTGGATTCCCCCCATTCCGATGATCGGGATGGAAACGTGCTGGCTAACTTCATAAATCATCCTGATGGCGACTGGCTTCACCGAAGGACCTGATAAGCCGCCGGTTTTGTTCGCAAGGATCGGCTGCCCTGTCATAAGGTCAATTCTCATCCCAAGCAAAGTGTTGATCATTGTTATCCCATCCGCACCGCCATCCTCAACTGCCCTGGCAACCTTGACAATGTCAGATACATTGGGAGAAAGCTTTACATATACAGGCACTTCAGACACATTTTTTACCTTCCGGGTAAGTGCCTTGGCCATGTCGGGGTCTGTGCCGAAAGCGATCCCGCCTGTTTTTACATTGGGACATGATATGTTCAGTTCAAGTGCATGGACATTTGGGGCATGGGATAATTGTTCTGCTACTTTTACGTAATCATCCTCCGTTGAACCAGCAATGTTCGCAATGATTGGCACATCAAACTGCTCAAGCCATGGAAGCTCTTCATTGAAGACCTTCTCAAGTCCAGGGTTTTGCAGGCCAATTGCATTCAACATTCCGCCCGGCGTCTCGGCAACTCTTGGAGTTGGATTTCCGAATCTCGGTTCTGGAGTCGTCGCTTTTACCATGATTGCCCCAAGCATGCTCAAATCATATAATTGGCTGAACTCCCGCCCAAAACCAAAGCAGCCTGAAGCCGGCATTACAGGGTTCTTCAAATTCAGCCCTGGCAACTGGATTGATAGTGAACTCATATGACAACCTCCCCTGCTTGGAAAACTGGTCCATCGCTGCAGACCTTTTTATAAGTGAAACCTTTTGGGTCTTCTTGCGTATGGCAGACACATGCAAAACAAGCTCCAATTCCGCATCCCATCCGCTCCTCAAGCGACAAATATGTTTTCGGTGCATATTGTCCATTCTCGATTGCCCGCAACATTGGTGTCGGGCCACAGGCAAAGACAATATCCGCCTGAACCTCTAACCCATTAATAATATCAGTGACAAATCCTTTTCTTCCGTAAGACCCATCCACAGTAGCCACATAAACTTCCCCGAATTCAGCCAGCTCTTTTTCGTAAAAAACAGCATTTGATGACTGGAATCCGATAATGCTGATGACTTTTACTCCTTTTCGAGCCAGCTGCTTAGCCAGCTCATACATCGGTGGAACACCGACGCCACCGCCAACCAGGACAGCTGTCTGTCCTGGGTTTGCTTCATCTACGGGAAAGCCATTGCCTAAGGGTCCAAGGACATCGACCGTCATTCCAGTGGATTTATCGGCAAGCAGGGAAGTTCCTTTTCCCTGCCTCCGGTAAATGATCGTGAACAATCCATCATTGATGGAAGCGATGCTGATCGGCCTGCGCAACAGCGGATCGAATCCATCTGCTACCTTCACGTGGACAAATTGTCCTGGCTGATTCATTTCAGCAGCAAGCTTACCTTCCAGTACTAGTTCAAAGATGTTCTCTGCAATTTGTCTGTTGCTCACTATCTTGCAGTTTTCCTGCCTGATCATGAAAGTACACCTTCTTTGACTGATTCCATCGGCTTTAGGGCATCTGCTGAGAATGTCATAGATTCAATGACTCTTAAAATCGCCTTTGCAGTATCCAGTGAAGTCAGGCAAGGCACACCATTTTCTACAGATTCACGGCGGATCCTGAATCCATCACGTTCAGGCTGCTTGCCTTTTGTCAGTGTGTTGATGACCATCTGTGCTTCACCTTTTCTGATTACATCTATCAAGTTCGGGCCCTCAGAGCCGATCTTTCCAACAGTTTTAACCTTTATGCCGGCAGTTTCCAGATATTTGGATGTACCTTCTGTTGCCATCAATTGATAGCCGATGTTCGAGAATCTCTTAGCAAGTGCCAATGTTTCTTCTTTATCCTTATCTGCGACTGTGAGCAGGACTGTGCCGAATTCCTTTATTTTCATACCAGCAGCAATCATGCCTTTATACAAAGCTTTTTCCAGTGTTGTATCTTTGCCCATAACTTCCCCGGTAGACTTCATTTCTGGTCCAAGAGTAATGTCCACCCGGCGCAATTTTTCAAAAGAGAACACCGGTACTTTTACAAAAACGCCTTCTTGCTCTGGTACAAGTCCGGTTTCGTATCCCTGCGCTTGCAGGCTCTGTCCCAGGATGACCTTTGTTGCGATTTTTGCCATCGGAACATTCGTGATTTTGCTCAAGAATGGTACCGTACGGCTTGAGCGAGGGTTCACCTCAAGCACAAAGACTTCTTCATTAGCAATTACGTATTGAATATTTAGCAAACCGACAATGTTCAAACCTCTTGCCAGATCAATCGTATAGTTTACCAGCTTTTGTTTAACATCCTCGCTGAGGCTTTGCGGCGGATAGACACCGATTGAATCACCCGAGTGGACGCCTGCTCGTTCAATATGCTCCATGATTCCTGGAATCAATACATTTTGCCCATCGGAAATCGCATCGACCTCCACTTCTTTTCCAGTCAGGTACCGGTCGATCAGCACCGGATATTCCGGATTGACCTTCACAGCATTTTTCATATAATGCAGAAGTTCTTCTTCTTTATAGACAATTTCCATTGCCCTTCCGCCAAGTACATAGGATGGACGCACAAGAACTGGATAGCCGATTTCTGATGCGATCAACGCTGCTTCTTTGACTGATTTCGCCGTGCTTCCCTTCGGCAGCGGGATTTTAAGATCAGATAGTGCGTGTTCAAACTTGTCGCGGTCCTCAGCACGATCCAGGTCTTCCAGGCTTGTTCCGAGAATCTTCACTCCCCTGTCGACAAGCTTTGAAGCCAGGTTAATCGCAGTTTGACCGCCGAATTGGACGACAGCGCCAATTGGGTTTTCTAGATTGATAATGTTCATGACATCCTCAATTGTTAACGGTTCAAAGTACAATTTATCCGAGATGCTAAAATCAGTTGAAACCGTTTCAGGATTGTTATTGACGATGATTGCTTCGTAACCCGCTTCTTTGATCGCTTTTACTGAATGGACGGTTGCATAATCGAATTCGATCCCCTGTCCGATCCTGATTGGTCCCGAGCCCAGTACAATGACGCTTTTTCTTTCTGTCACTACTGATTCATTTTCTTCTTCATATGTGCTATAGAAGTATGGCGTTTCTGATTCGAACTCAGCGGCACAAGTATCGACCATTTTAAAGACAGGGATAAGGCTATTCTCAAGCCGCCACTGGTATACTTCCTTTTCTTCCACATTCCACAGATTGGCGATTACCTTATCGGAGAATCCTTTTCGCTTTGCTGATCTGGCTGTTTCCAAGTCAAACTTCTTTTCAGCAAGCTCTTGCTCAAAAGCTATTAATCTCTCTAATTTATGAAGGAAGAATAAGTCAATTTTGCTCCAGCCGTGGAGGGTTTCAATCGAAATACCTCTTCGGATCGCTTCTGCAAGGTAAAATAATCTCTCATCCCCAGCCTTACGAATCCTTTTTTCAAGCAATTCAGCGTTAATTTCGCTTTGATTGTTCAAAGCAAGGTGAATTACATCAGCTTCAAGCGAACGAATAGCTTTTAGCAGCGATTCTTCAAAAGTACGGCCTATTGCCATAACTTCACCGGTTGCCTTCATTTGTGTTCCAAGCGTACGGTTTGCTGATTCAAACTTATCAAAAGGCCAGCGCGGGATTTTTGTTACAACATAATCAAGCGCAGGCTCGAAGCAGGCATATGTTTTACCGGTAACAGGATTGAGCATTTCATCAAGTGTCAATCCAACAGCAATTTTCGCTGCAAGCTTGGCAATAGGATAGCCCGTCGCTTTCGATGCCAGGGCAGACGATCGACTAACCCTCGGATTCACTTCGATTACATAGTAGTTAAAGCTGTCAGGATCAAGTGCGAGCTGGACATTGCAGCCGCCTTCGATTTTAAGAGCCCTGATGATTTTCAAGCTTGCATTCCTCAGCAGCTGGTATTCGCGGTCACTCAACGTCTGGCTTGGCGCCACGACGATGGAATCTCCTGTATGGACTCCAACCGGATCGAAGTTTTCCATATTGCAGACTACAATGGCGTTATCATTGCTGTCCCGCATCACTTCATATTCAATTTCCTTGAATCCGGCAATGCTCTTTTCAAGCAAACATTGTCCTACAGGGCTGTTTTTAATGCCGCTAGTCACGATCTCAATCAATTCTTTTTCATTGCTGCAGATTCCGCCTCCAGTACCTCCCATTGTAAAAGCAGGGCGGACAATAACTGGATATCCGACTCTCTCCACAAAAGTGTAGGCTTCATCAAGGTTGTGGATGATGTCGCTGTCAGGGACGGGCTGGCCAAGCTCATTCATCAGGCTTCTGAATAGCTCCCTGTCTTCTGCCTGATTGATTGCATCAAGCTTTGTACCAAGGATTTCGACTTCGCATTCTTCCAATACTCCTGCTTTTGCAAGTTCAACAGCCAGGTTCAAGCCTGTCTGGCCTCCCAGTGTTGGCAAGATGGCATCCGGACGCTCCTTTCGGATAATCCTTGCCACAAACTCTAGAGTAAGAGGTTCAATGTACACTACATCCGCAATTTCCGTGTCAGTCATGATTGTAGCAGGATTCGAGTTAACTAGAATTACCTTGTAGCCTTCTTCACGCAAAGCGATGCAAGCCTGTGTTCCTGCATAATCGAATTCTGCCGCCTGGCCGATAATGATCGGGCCTGACCCAATTACTAATATACTGTTAACATCTTTACGCTTTGGCATTTGTGACAGCCTCCTTTTTTTCTGCTTCAACTAGCTCCAGGAATTGGTTGAATAATCCGTTCGCATCTTCCGGTCCTGGTGATGCTTCCGGGTGATACTGGACAGTAAATGCCGCAGCGGTTTTATGTGCAAGTCCCTCGACAGTTCCATCATTCAATGCTATATGCGTAACCTCAAGCTCAGTCCCTGTGACTGAGTCTTCAGTAACTGTATATCCATGGTTTTGCGATGTCAGTGCTACTTTTCCTGTCCGCAGATCCTTAACAGGGTGGTTTGAGCCGCGATGTCCGAATTTCATTTTCTCTGTATTTGCACCGCAGGCAAGTGCGAACAACTGGTGGCCGAGACAGATTCCGAACAAAGGAACCTTTCCCAGCAAGCCTTTGATCATTTCGATTGCTTCGGGAACATCTTTCGGGTCCCCAGGTCCATTTGATAGCATAATCCCATCAGGACTGAGGCTAAGAATTTCTTGGGCAGTCGTATTGTAAGGAACGACAATGACATCACAGTTCCTGTCATTCAGCTCTCTCAAAATCCCATGCTTCAGGCCAAAATCCACCAGGACTACCCTGTAGCCGCGACCTGGACTTGGGTAAGCTGTTTTCGTAGATACTTGCATTACCTGATTGTTTGGCAGGGATTTGCTCTTTAGAGTCGCAATAATTTCCTCGGGATTTTCATCGATCCCGCAAATTGTACCCTTCAAGGTTCCATGCTTACGAATGATTTTTGTCAGCTTTCTAGTATCGATTCCAGAGATCCCCGGAATGTTTTTCATTTTAAGATAAGCATCCAAAGATAGTTCTGAGCGCCAGTTGGATGGAAATTCAGCATTTTCTTTCACGACGAGACCCTGGACAGCAGGGCTGATTGATTCAAAGTCATCCCGGTTGATTCCATAATTCCCGATTAGCGGATATGTCAGTGTCACAATTTGTCCGCAGTATGATGGATCAGACAGGATTTCCTGGTAGCCTGTCATTCCTGTGTTGAACACAACTTCCCCCATCGTTGTCGTTTCACTGCCAAAGCCTTCTCCAACAAATACCGTGCCATCTTCCAAGATCAACTGTTTTTTCATGTTGTCACAACTCCCTTTTCCCAGACAATTTTTCCTTCAGCAATCGTCATTACAGGCCATCCCTTACAGCTCCAGCCTGCGAATGGTGTATTTTTTCCTTTTGATAAAAATTCCTCTGGATTGATTTCTTTTTCTTCATCAAGATCAATCAATACGACATCGGCTGCCGCGCCAGCTTTTAGCTCCCCATAAGGCAATCCGAATGCTTTTGCTGGTTTGACAGTCAAAAACTCAATCAACTGTTTTAAGGTCATGATATTTGTTTTGACCATATGTGTATATAAGAGCGGGAATGCTGTCTCAAGGCCGACAATCCCAAAAGGTGCAAGCTGAATACCCTCAGCTTTTTCCTCAGTTGTATGCGGTGCATGGTCAGTTGCGATAAAATCGATCGTCCCGTCCAAAAGCCCTTCGATCAATGCCTCGTGGTCTGCCTTGCTCCTTAGGGGTGGATTCATTTTATAGTTGGCATCATTTCCTGTTATATCATCTTCATTTAATAACAAGTGATGTGGTGTAACTTCCGCTGTGACCTTAATGCCATATCTTTTTGCGTCCCGGACTGCCCTGACAGATTCTTTCGTGCTGATATGGCAGACATGGTAGTGGCAGCCTGCCTCTTCTGCAAGCAGGATGTCTCTTGCTATATGTACAGATTCACACACTGAAGGGATTCCGTTGATTCCCAGTTCAGCAGCTTTTCTTCCCTGATGAAGTGAACCTTTATTGATCAATGTATTGTCTTCGCAATGAGCGACGATTGCCATATCCAGCTGTGCTGCCCTTTTCATTGCTTCAAGCATCATTCCGGCCGACTGGACACCCACACCATCATCTGTCAGTGCGAATGCACCTGCTTCTTTCATACCTTCAAAATCAGTAAGCTCCTGGCCAAGCTCGCGCACAGTAATTGATGCATATGGCAGAACCCTTACGGAAGCTGTTTCCGCAATTTTTCTCTGAAGCCATTCCATCTGGTCTTTTGAGTCCGGAACAGGTCTTGTGTTCGGCATTGCGGCTACTGTTGTGAAGCCGCCCCTCGCTGCAGCCAGTGTCCCTGTTGCAATCGTTTCTTTTTTCTCTCCGCCTGGTTCGCGCAGGTGTACATGCAGGTCAACCAATCCAGGGGCAACCAGCTT
Source organism: Mesobacillus jeotgali (assembly GCF_002874535.1). Taxonomy (GTDB): domain Bacteria; phylum Bacillota; class Bacilli; order Bacillales; family Cytobacillaceae; genus Mesobacillus; species Mesobacillus jeotgali. The sequence goes on along the minus strand of NZ_CP025025.1, from coordinate 1,465,651 downwards.
ACTTTTAGCATCAATAATTTGCTCAGCATCTGCAGAGATTTGAGCGCCAACTTCTGTGATTTTTCCGTTTTCTATTAAAATATCTACTGATTCAAATCCGTTTTCAGTAACTAGTTTGCCATTTTTGATTAGCATCGACATATTCCATTCCTCCATTTCTATTTTCAAGCGCTCTTTTTAACACTGCCATCCTAATGTACACACCATTCTCCATTTGCTTAAAAATACGTGACCTTGGACTTTCAACTAGCTCATCTGCGATTTCGACGCCGCGATTGACCGGTGCAGGATGGAGGATGATGCTTCCCTTTTTCATGAGCCTCTCTCTTTCAAGCGTTAAACCATAGTTTCGGTGGTACTCATTCTTATCAAACAGGAGCTTGCCATCATGCCGTTCATGCTGGACACGAAGGAGCATGACTACATCTGCCAACTCGACCGCCTCGTCTACTGACATATAGCAGCTGCCAGCGGGAAGCTGATTTTGATCCACCCAATCTTCAGGTCCTGAAAAAATCACTTTTGCTCCAAGTCTCAAAAGTGCATCTGCATTAGACCTGGCGACCCGGCTGTGGAGGATATCACCGATGATCGTGACTGTAAGCCCGGTAAAACTTCCGAATTCTTGCTGGATTGTCATCAGGTCCAGCAATGATTGAGTTGGATGATGCCCTTTTCCGTCACCGGCATTGATGATTGGAATCGAAATGCCTTTCTCGAGTTCTGAAAAATAACTGTCTGCACTATGCCTGATAACGATTGCGTTGGTGCCGATTGCTTCGAGTGTTTTTACGGTGTCGTACAATGTCTCACCTTTCAGTACACTGGATGTCTGGACCTCAAACGGGATCACCTCAAGTCCAAGCTTCCGTTCCGCCATCTCGAAGCTCGACTTCGTCCTCGTGCTTGGCTCGTAAAATAAATTGCTGATGAACAGCTTTTCTTTTGGCTTCCAGGTCTTCCCATTGGCAAATTCACTCGCAGACAGGATGATTTCCTGTATTTCCTTTGCACTAAGCTGTGATGTTGTCAGCAAATCCCATTTCATCGCTGATCCCCCCTACTATTTTTGCAAGAAAAAAAGCACCCTGTTTTCTGTTCAACAGGGTGCTTGATTATGAGCTTGCCGGCATAAACCCGGTATTGCCAGGTTTGCGTCCATCTTGAATAAGCCGGTTCGCTCATAACACCCTTTTAAGCCTCTCTGGACTCTATTAAAAGGTGGTACTATGCTACATCGTTCTTTTGCTCAGTTTTTTTTCATTTTCCACTTCAAACATATCTTCTTCAATTTCCGGCCTTCCAGGCAGGACAAGGTTAAGGATGACACCAATCAGGGCAGCTAAAGCCATGCCATGTATTTCAAAGTTTTCATTTAGCTTAATGAATGCTCCACCAATCCCAATTACAAGGATAACTGATGAGACGACCAGGTTACGTGTGTTGCCAAAGTCGATTTTGCTGTCGACAAGCATTCTCAAACCTGATGAAGCGATGATCCCGAACAACAGGATTGAGACGCCGCCCATAACAGGTGTTGGGATTGAGCTGATCAGCGCAGTGATTTTCCCGATGAATCCGAATACTGTCGCAATGATGGCTGCACCAAGCAGTACATACACGCTGTACACTCTAGTAATCGCAAGTACACCAATGTTTTCACCGTAAGTCGTCTTTGGCGGTCCTCCGATCAAGCCTGAAATCATCGTCGCCATTCCGTCTCCGAGGATGGAGCGGTGAAGACCTGGCTCTTTAATGTAGTCTCTGCCGACAACCTTGCTCAGAACAAGCTGGTGTCCGATATGCTCGGACAATGTAACGATTGCTACCGGGACCATCAGCATGACGATTTCCCAGCTGATACTTACATTGTAATGAACGAATGGGAAGATAAAGTCTGGCATCTCGAAAATATCTGCTTCTTTTACTCCACTGAAGTCTACGATGCCTATTGCCATTGAGTAAAGATAACCCACAATGATTCCGGCAAGGATTGGGACCATGCTGAGCATTCCCTTTCCATAAATCGAGAAGACGATTGTCGCTGCAAGAGTAACTAATGCCGCAGAGAAATGAATCAAGCTGTACTCAGAAGTTCCAGGGACATTCATTGCCATGCTAACCGCTGTTCCTGCAAGTGAGAGTCCAATGACAATGATGACTGGACCGACTACGACCGGTGGCAGCAAGCGCATGATCCAGCGGTATCCTGCCTTCTTGATAATTAGAGCAACAACTCCATAAACAAGTCCCGCAAGGAATGTTCCTATCATTGCGGCACCAGGTCCTCCGCCCGCTTTGGCAGCTATGACTGGAGCGATGAAAGCGAAGGATGATCCCAGGTAAGCCGGAACCTGGAATTTAGTGATGATCAGGAAGGCTATCGTTCCAAGCCCGCTTGAAATCAAAGCGATTGCCGGGCTTAAGCCGACCAGGTAAGGTACAAGGATTGTCGCGCCAAACATGGCGAATAAGTGCTGAAGGCTAAGTGTGAACCATTGGAATGGTGATGGTACATCTTTAATATCTAGGATTGGCTTGTTCATATTAATTCCCCTCTCTGTTTTAAAAACAAAAACCCTTTTTGCCAGAAGGTGCAAAGAGGGTTTGGGTAAAAAAGCCCGCACAAAGCCATCAGCTATGCGCTCCCCCCTTTTCAGCCTCTCTGGACTGCATTTAAAAGGGTACTATTTATTTTTCAAAAATGCTTACGCGTTCTTCTTCATCAACTTCTTGAAGTTCGACGACGATTCTTTCCGAACTTGATGTCGGGATGTTCTTTCCTACAAAGTCTGCCCTGATCGGCAGCTCCCTGTGTCCTCTGTCGACCAGCACTGCAAGCTGGATGGTCGCCGGCCGGCCGATGTCAATCAATGCATCCATCGCTGCACGGACTGTCCTGCCTGTGTAGAGAACGTCATCCACCAGAATCACCTTTTTATTCGAGATATCGACCGGGATATCCGATCCTTTTACCTCAGGCTCCTGGTCATCGGTCTTCTTCGTCAAGTCATCGCGATACAGTGTGATATCGAGCTCACCTACCGGGATATCTGCTCCTTCAATCTCACGGATTCTTTCCGCCAGTCTTTTGGCGATATAAATCCCTCTGGTGCGTATTCCGACAAGCACGCTGTCTTCGATACCCTTGTTTCTTTCAATGATTTCATGGGCAATCCTCGTAAGTGCCCTGCGGATTCCCTGGTTGTCGAGCACAACCGCTTTTTCAGCCATTTGTTTTCACTCCTTCTCTGTCTATGGAAAACGGAAACTAAAAAACCCTCTTGTCTGTTTAGGCAAGAGGGTAAACGTGTGGTGTCATATGCTGCAGAGCACACATCGTATGCCTGTCGCAAATCCGTTTCCTTCTCAGCCTCACGGGACTGTCTTTAAAGGACTTATTAAACTATAGTCATCTTAAAATAGATGTTGAACTTTGTCAACGATTTTCTCTAAGATCGGTTAAAAGCTCAACGAAATATTCAGGCAGCGGAGCTTCAAACTCTAGGTACTCCCCTGTCCTTGGATGATCGAAACCAAGCAGTCCAGCATGCAATGCCTGTCCGCCAAGATCGAGCGTCTTTTTCGGGCCATATTTCGGGTCTCCAGCCAGCGGATAGCCGATGTATTTCATATGAACACGGATTTGATGCGTCCTGCCCGTTTCAAGCTGACACTCAACAAACGTAAAATCCTTAAACCGTTCAAGAACATTAAAATGCGTGACAGCATGTTTGCCATTATCGACCACTGTCATGCTCTGGCGATCTCTTTGATCGCGCCCAAGCGGAGCATCGATTGTACCATGATCATGCTGGATATTTCCGTGGACGAGAGCCTTGTATTTGCGAGTAACACTTTTAGCTACAAGCTGGTTTACCAGGCTTTCGTGTGCCAAATCATTTTTGGCAACCATCAAAAGTCCAGAAGTATCCTTATCAATCCTATGGACGATACCCGGGCGGAGAACGCCATTAATGCCTGATAAATCCTTGCAATGCGCCATCAGCCCGTTAACAAGCGTTCCAGTCATATGTCCAGGCGCTGGATGGACGACCATTCCCTTCGGTTTGTTCACAACAAGAACATCTGCGTCCTCATAATGAATCTCAAGGTCCATTTCCTCAGCAATTACATCTAGCACTTCTGGCTCCGGAATGGTGATTTCCAGCGTGTCATTCAAGCTGCATTTATAATTTGTTTTGACTTGAGCTCCATTGACAAGAACGCTGCCATCCTTGATCCATTGCTGCACCTGGCTCCTCGACCATTCTGCATCAAGTGTCGAAACTACTTTATCTATTCTGTCACCAGCCTGGTCCTCACTGATGATGTGTTCCATTTTCTCCATAAGCTTTTCTTTTCGCCTCTCTCTCTTCCCTGATCATGTCAATCATCAGTAAACCCACACCGATCACCAGCGCAGAATCCGCGATATTGAAGATAGGGAAATCGTATCCAAAAATATAGGTGTTGATGAAATCAACAACTTCCTTTCGGTATACCCTGTCGATAAAATTCCCAATCGCCCCGCCCAGCATGAAACCAAGCGAAACACCCAGCAGAAGTTTGCCTTTAGCTGCTTTTTGAATATAGACGACAAGGCCAATTACCACGATAATGGTAATGACATAGAAGAACCACATTTGTCCCTGCAGGATTCCCCATGCAGCACCACGGTTACGGTGCGAAGTAATATACAAGAAATTCTCTATGACCTTTATGCTGTCTCCAAGCTCCATGTTTTTGACAATAAACCATTTAGTAACCTGGTCAAGCAAAATAACAAACAGTGCAATTATGTAATAAAACACAAAGGTAACCTCCACATCAATTCATTACCTTTGAATTTTAGCACATAACAGATTAAAACGACAGATATTATAAATTTTAGTTATGTTATTGATTTCATAAGGTGGTAAAACAACTAATAAAAGAGAAATTCAAACGAAATTACCGGTCTTGGACCAGAGTTTTAACAAAGTTTGCACTGAACAATTGGTTTATTGGCGATTTTTTATTTTTATTGGCGATTTAGAATTTTTATTGGCGATAATTTCATTTTATTGGCGATAATGAGCAGTTTATTGGCGAAAACCGAATTTTATTGGCGACTTGGAAATTATCAATGATTTTTTCCAGTTCACTATAAGTTGAAAATCAATTCTCAATACAAATAGTCACGAGTAGATGGGCTTGCGCCAGTATTGTTCGAGTTGCTCCAATTCATTCGCTGATCTGGCTGTAGGTATGGTCTGCAAAAACTCGTAGGGTAAATATTCTCCAGATATCTCGCACTTGCCATACTCGCCAAATTCCATTTTCTCCAACGCAGTTTCTATGTCGTTCAATTCATCAACAATGTATTGCAAAATCCTCTCATCTTTCTGGCCATGATTCAGGTACGCTAACAATTCTGTTCTCGTTTCGCGGAGCTCACTGTAAATGTAATCAAGATTACCTTCCATATATCTGCCCCCGTTCCTGTTTACAGCTATTATTTCCATAGTCATGATGCTGACTCAGCTAAACTTTTTACATGTACTGCAGGATTTCCCAAGCAGGATGATAATTGGCAACATAAAAAAACTCCGGGCCAAAACCCGGAGTTCAAAAATTATTTAGTAATTTTCTTTTACAACAGTTGCACAGCGTTCACATAATGTTAGGTGCTCTTCAACTTTGCCAACTTCTGGAGTCACAACCCAGCATCTCTCACATGTTTCGCCTTCAGCTTTTGTAACAACAATCGCTGTATTTTCAAGCTTCATCGCGTTGTCAGGAGCCTGGTCGTAGCTTCCTGCCACTTCGAACCCTGAAACAATGAACAGCTGGCTTAAGTTTTCAGAGATTGAATCCAGAAGCTCTTTAGTGCTGTCGTTTACGTATAATGAAACCTTCGCAGTCAGCGATTTACCGATGACCTTGTCGTTCCTTGCTTCTTCAAGAGCCTTTAGGACATCGTCACGAAGCTTCATGAATGCATTCCACTTGTTTTCAAGTGCTTCTGCATTTGCGATTTCCTTCGGTTCAGGCATATCTGTCAGCTGGACGCTGTCTTCGTCAGCTGAAGGGATGAATCCCCAAACCTCATCCGCTGTATGAGAAAGGATCGGTGCTGTCAGCTTCACCAATGCAAGCAGACTCTCGTGTAATACCGTCTGAATAGCTCGTCGCTCAGAATTATCTGCAGCTTCGATATACAGGACATCCTTTGCAAAATCCAGATAGAATGCACTTAGGTCTAGAGTACAGAAATTATTGACCGCATGGTAGACGCCTGCAAATTCATAATTGTCATATGCATTGCGCACATATTTGATCAACTTGTTCAACTTCACGAGCATGAACTGGTCAACTTCGCGCAGCTGATCGAATGGCACTGCATCAGTTGCAGGGTTGAAATCAGAAAGGTTGCCGAGCAAGAATCTGAATGTGTTACGGATTTTTCGGTACACTTCAGCAACCTGCTTCAGAATCGCGTCAGAAACACGTACATCGGATTGATAATCGACGGATGCCACCCAGAGTCGCAGGATATCGGCACCCAACTGGTTCATAACCTTTGCAGGAACGACAACGTTACCGATTGATTTGCTCATCTTGCGGCCTTCGCCATCAAGTGCAAAACCGTGGCTAAGGACTCCTTTGTAAGGTGCTTTGCCTGTTACTGCAACTGCTGTAGATAATGATGAGTTGAACCAGCCGCGGTATTGGTCAGATCCTTCAAGATAAAGGTCTGCCGGGCGCTGAAGATCATCGCGCTCTACAAGTACTGCCTGGTGTGATGAACCAGAATCGAACCAAACATCCATGATGTCCGTTTCTTTCGTAAACTTGCCATTAGGGCTTCCAGGGTGGCTAAAGCCTTCTGGAAGCAATTCATTGGCTTCTTTTTCAAACCAGATATTAGAACCATGCTCACGGAAAAGGTTTGAGACATGGTCGATTGTTTCATCCGTGATGATTTCCTGGCCATTTTCAGCATAGAATACCGGGATTGGAACGCCCCATGCACGCTGACGGGAGATACACCAGTCACCGCGATCACGGACCATATTGAATAGTCTTGTTTCGCCCCATGCTGGTACCCATTTTGTTTCTTCAACAGCTTTTAACAATTCGCCGCGGAAATCTTTGATAGACGCAAACCATTGTGCTGTAGCACGGAAGATAACAGGTTTTTTCGTTCTCCAGTCATGCGGGTATGAATGTGTGATGAAGCTTAGCTTCAGTAAAGCACCAGCTTCTTCAAGCTTTTCTGTGATTGGCTTGTTCGCCTGATCATAGAATAAACCTTCAAAGCCTTCTGCCTCAGCTGTCATAACACCCTTATCATCTACAGGGCATAAAACTTCAAGTCCATACTTCTGGCCAACATGGAAGTCATCTTCCCCGTGTCCTGGGGCAGTGTGGACACATCCTGTACCAGCATCAGTCGTTACGTGCTCGCCAAGCATGACTAGCGAAGTGCGATCGTATAATGGGTGCTTTGCAAGAACACCTTCAAGCTCTTTACCTGCAAGTTTTTTAACTGTGGAAGTATTTTCCCAGCCGATTTCATTCGTAACTGCTTCTAGAAGTTCTTCAGCAACAAGGAATTTCCTTCCATCAGCTTCTACAACAACGTACGTCAATTCTGGGTGAACGGAGATTCCAAGGTTTGCAGGAATCGTCCATGGTGTTGTCGTCCAGATGACAATTTCGACATCCTGGTCAAGAACACCTTTGCCGTCTTTTACAGGGAAACCAACATAGATGGATGCAGAACGCTTATCCTGATATTCGATTTCTGCTTCTGCAAGTGCAGACTCACTTGATGGAGACCAATAAACAGGTTTTTTCCCTTTGTAGATGTATCCCTTTTTGGCCATATCCCCGAATACTTTGATTTGCTGTGCTTCATATTCAGGCTTCAATGTGATATAAGGGTTTTCCCAGTCTCCGCGAACACCAAGACGTTTGAACTGTTCACGCTGGTTATTGATTTGCTCGTATGCATACTCTTCACAAAGCTTCCTGAACTCAGCTACAGTCATTTCCTTTCGTTTTACACCCTTGTTAGTCAATGCCTGCTCGATTGGCAAACCGTGAGTGTCCCAGCCAGGTACATATGGCGAGCAAAAACCGCTCATTGATTTATAACGGACGATAAAATCTTTGAGGATTTTATTAAGTGCGTGGCCCATATGGATGTCTCCATTAGCGTATGGAGGTCCGTCATGCAGGATGAACAGCGGACGTCCTTCTGTGTGCTTTTGAACCTTTTCGTAAACATTCATTTCTTCCCATTTTGCCTGGATTTCAGGTTCCCTGTTCGGAAGGTTTCCGCGCATTGGAAACTCGGTCTTCGGCATGAGCAAAGTATCTTTGTACTCCATTAAATTGATCCTCCTATTTTTACCGTAGCAATCATGAAAGAATACGATTTCTGAAAATAAAAAAACCTCCTCATCCCTGAAAAGGGACGAGAAGGTTTATATTCCCGCGGTACCACCCTAAATAGACAAGGATTCACCATCCTGTCCTCTTAGCATTCTTAACGCGAATGTCACGCCTGTGCTTACTGATCCCAAAGGATGTTCAGCTCGGAACTATCGGGTGATTTTCTGGCAATCCGCTTGCAATGGGCTTCCACCTTCCCCATTTCGCTGAAAAGCAAGCAACTGGAACGCCATACTGTCCCTGTCATCGTTTCTGTCATGTATTGCACTTTGTTATGAAATTATATGCGAAATAACGTCCCCGCGTCAAGCCAGTGAATCTTCTTCTTCTCTAGCAGCAGCCTTCAATTCTGTTGAATCCAATTCATATTCAAGCAGATGATCCCAATCATCAGTGTTCAGCATATCAAGCTGCGCTTCGATCAGCATTTTGAACCTTGTTCTGAATACTTTGGACTGCTTCTTCAATTCTTCAATTTCAAGGGCGATTTTTCGTGCCTTGGATAGAGATTCATTAATGATCCTGTCAGCGTTCTTTTCTGCTTCCTTGACGATCAGCTTCGCTTCCTTTTGCGCGTTGCGGCGGACTTCTTCCCCTGCTTCCTGCGCGATCACAATCGATTTATTCAAGGTTTCTTCTATATTTGTAAAATGGCCAAGCCTTGAATTCATTTCATTCAATTTTTCTTCTAGCTCTTTTTTCTCTCGGATAATTAGTTCGTAGTCCTTGATCACCTGGTCAAGAAATTCATTTACTTCATCTTCATCATACCCGCGAAATCCCTTATTGAATTCTTTGTTGTGTATATCTAACGGCGTTAAAGGCATGACGCCACCTCCCATTAAGTTATAATCCTTTATGTACTTAAAGCAATGATTCGACAAATAAACTAAAAATCCTTCTTCTATTACTATATAATTATTTTTTTCTCCCGGCAATAACTCGATATTTATCTTTTTTTGTTTTCCCTTCAATTGTGATAATTTTCGCACGGCCGTAACCACGTGCGGAAATGACATCACCTTCACCGCATTCAAAAGCAGTATTTTCGATCGCAGTCCAATTAACCTTTACTTGGCCATGCTGGATGAGCAGCTGGGATTTTTGCCTTGAGAGATTGAATAGCGCTGATATGACCGTATCTAGCCGCAAGGACGATACTGTAGTGTTCATTTCATTCCAATTTTCAGCAGAGATGACTGCATTTTCAAGTGGAAGCTCGGACAAGCCAATCGATGCCCTGCCGATTGATTCCAGTTGAAGCCGAATGTAATCAGCGATTTCGTCTGCTGCGAAAAATTGCACCACATCACCCTCAATCAGGATATCTCCAAATTTTCCGCGCTTCAGTCCGAGAGACATCAAGCTGCCCAAAACTTGACGGTGTTCAATATTCACAAATTTCTTTGCATAATCAATTCCAAAAAGCTTAATCTGGAAATCCTCTACTTTTGCTTCCATATACTCTGGGTAAAGAAATGCCCGTTTTCTCTCTGTACCTGGAGCACCGCCAAATAGCTCCCACTTAACATCTGGATGCTTGCCGATCACTGTAGATAAAATCTGCTGTTCCCTGGGATCCAGGAAATCAGTCAATTTCGGAGCATAGTTTTGTTCAACATATTCCTTCCAGTTTATGACCTGATCGATAAATTCCCGTTCTTCAGGTCGGAAGTGCTGGTAGATACTCATTTTTGTACTCCTTTAATACCTTTAATAGAAAATAAGCAGGGCCTGATTCAGACCCTGCAAGACAAGAATTTATCCTTATTAAAACCATGCAGCCAGCTGATACAACCCGCTGACAGCAAAACGCAATACAAGGAAGGCAACGATTGGCGAAATATCAATCATGCCGATTGAAGGAACAATCCGTCGGAAAGGCTCCAGGAAAGGTTCGCAAATACGTGCTAAAAATTGTCCTATTGTTGTTTCTCTGGCATTCGGGAACCATGACATGAAAATATAAATAATCAGGGCCCATTGATAAAGACTGACTAATTGAGCTATTATGCCTATTACTAAATCCATTTACTCTACCACCTCGACTCTTGGTAATCCCGCTCCTGCATCAATTCAGAAATATTTCCTGTGACTTCCACATTATCCGGGGTACATAAGAAGATATTCATGCCGATCCGCTGGATATCCCCGCTGATCGCATAAACTGTTCCGCTGAGGAAATCTACGATACGCCTTGCCTGGTCCTGTTCGATACGCTGCAGGTTCACAACGACTGCCCGGCGATTTTTCAGATGGTCTGCAATTTCCTGTGCTTCCGCATACATTCTTGGCTCCATCAGGATCACCTTCGAAGACTTTTGCACACTTTGCAGGCTTACTACATTCTGCTTTTGCTGAACAGGCTGTTTATTCGGCTTGAAAGGCTCAGCTTCTTCCTCGAGCATTTCCTCATCATTATAGTCATATTCATCTTCCAGGAAAAAAAATGTCTTAATTTTTGATTTTAAGCTCATATTAATGCACCTCCGATTCATTGCCTACCAAGGCAGTGCCAATACGCACCATTGTTGATCCTTCTTCAACAGCTATTTGAAAATCATTTGACATTCCCATCGACAGTTCATTACATGGTGCATAATCAAACTTCAGCGATTGTATATCTGCTTGCAGCCTTTTCATTGTCCTGAAACAATCCCTGATCACTTGCTCATCCTCTGTAAAAGGGGCCATCGTCATTAGTCCGCTTACTTCAATATTCGTAAACTGCTTCAGTTCTTGTACAAAACCAATGACATCCTCCGGTCTTAACCCATGCTTGCTCTCTTCACCGGATGCGTTGACCTGGATGAGACATCTCACTTTTGATTCGGACCGCTTATTGATTTCCTTTGCAAGTGAAAGCCTGTCCAATGAATGGATATATGTAACATGTTCAATGATGTTTTTCACTTTTCTCGTTTGCAGCGTCCCGATAAAATGCCAGACCGGCTTGTCCTCTAATTGGCCAATTTTATGGAGCAGTCCCTCATCCCGGTTTTCACCCAGATGGGTGACTCCTGCATCAATGGCTTCCTGGGCCCGTTCTGGTGAAACATATTTAGTGACGGCAATAATTTTGACCTCTTCTGGAATGCGCCCGGTTTTTTTACAGGCATCTGCAATCTGACTCTGGATAACCTCCAGATTTTCTCTGACCTTCATTATGGACGGCTATCCTCCTTCCAGCCGATATAAGCCATCATTCGGCCTGCATTCCCCTTATCCCGTCTATGGGAATAGAAATGCTCACTATGGCAGCTAGTGCAATAATCGGTTACATGTATATTCCCGTCTTCCACTCCTGCTCTTAACAGGATCTGACGGTTCAATTCCTTTAAATCGAGAGAAAATTGTCCTTCACTAACTTGATTATATGGTAATATATCGACACCATCTAGTATATTTTTCACTAAATTGACGACTCTCTCATCAACAATATAACATTTTTTGCATATTGATGGGCCAATAACGGCAGAAATTTTTTCTGTTTTTGCGCCATTTTGCTGAAATTTGCTGACCATCTCCGCTGCAATACCGTGAACAGTGCCCTTCCAGCCGGCATGAGCGACTCCGATCATTCTCGTCTCCGGTTCAATAAAATAAAGCGGGACACAGTCTGCAAAACAAAGCGTCAGCAGAATCCCTTGCTCCTCTGTCAAAAAACCATCCGTTCCTGAAAAAGAAGAATCATAAGTTACAGAGCCTCTTCCTTGATCCAATTTTCCAATCTTGGCGATTCGGATATCGTGGGTTTGTTCCGCTCCAACCCAGCTTGATAGAGGAAATGAGATCTTATCGGCAAGCAGGAGACGATTTTCGCAAACAGCATTCTGCTCGTCTCCTACATGAAAGCCGAAGTTCAAACCTGTAAAAGCATCCTGCTGGCTCACACCGCCATTCTTCGTCGTGAACCCAACTTCAAGTCCAGGATAACGCTCTATCCACTCTTTAATTTTAAAATATTCCTGACTTTCTAAGATGAATGGTTCCATCATTTTAACCTCACACGTTTTTGTCTAGTTTATCACATACAAACCGCAATACAACAGTATTACGATGTTACTCCCCATCGTCATTTTTCTGTTGCAGATATCCCCCGCTGTCTTTATACCGGACTAAAATGACATCTTCACCTATTTTCAGGATATTTGTCCAGGGAATCACAACCTCATCTTCCTTTCCGAAGAATCCCAGCACCTTGCCTGAACTCCCAATCACAACAGCTTCGATTTTACCCGTATTTAAATTGATTTCAAAATCCTCTATATTACCAAGCCTTTTTCCATCCGAGACATTCACAACATCCTTAACTTGAAATTCTGTCACCTTAACCATACAGATCCCTCCGGATTTCACATTGGCTGTTATATAGCCCTTATATAAAATATATGAAAAGGAAACAGATGTATGAATTACTTAAGTGGATATTGAATTTTACGGAGTTGTCCTCTTTGAGAATAGAGGCTCAACTAACTGAGTTCAAATAAAAAAAGCTGCCCAAAAGGCAGCTTAGCTTTGGATATTCTTATTCATTTGTTTGATGGCTGCTTTTTCAAGACGGGACACTTGGGCTTGCGATATGCCGATTTCATCAGCTACCTCCATCTGTGTCTTACCCTGGAAGAATCTCTTCCTTAGGATTAACTTTTCACGCTCATTCAGGCGTCTCATACCTTCCTTAAGGGCGATTTCTTCAATCCAGTTTGTATCCTTGTTCCGTTCATCACTTAGCTGGTCCATCACATAGATTGGATCTCCGCCATCATTATAAATCGGTTCAAATAAGGATACAGGATCCTGAATTGCGTCAAGAGCGAAGACAATTTCCTCGTGAGGTACTTCTAGAACCTTGGCGATTTCTTCGGCTGTTGGTTCCCTGGATGCCTCACTCATCAGCCTTTCGCGGACCTGAAGAGCTTTATAGGCTATATCCCTTAGTGAGCGCGAGACTCTGATTGGATTATTATCTCTTAAATACCGTCTAATTTCGCCGATGATCATCGGGACAGCATACGTAGAAAACTTAACATTTTGTCCGAGATCAAAATTATCAATGGACTTCATAAGGCCTATACACCCGACCTGAAATAGGTCGTCAACAAACTCGCCCCGGTTGTTAAAACGCTGGATTACACTTAAAACAAGCCTTAGGTTCCCATTCACAAGTTTCTCTCTTGCTGTGATGTCACCGCTTTGCATTTCTCTAAAAAGTTTTCTCATTTCCTCGTTTTTAAGAACGGGAAGCTTTGATGTATCAACACCGCAAATTTCAACTTTGTTTCGTGTCAATCTTTTCCCTCCTCACAGGAGCTGCTGTCAAAAATCAGTATCTCCGCAAGAAGGAAAAATATGCACTATTTACCTAAAGCCTGGACTGTTTTCAGGAAGAATAAGCCATTAAAACCGCCAAGTTATCACTATTATCAAAGAGAAAAATTTTTTATAGAAAATTTTTCTGCTATACCATTTTGTTGAATTCTTTACGCAAACGCTTGATGATTCTCTTTTCAAGACGTGAAATATAAGACTGAGAAATTCCCAGCATATCCGCCACATCCTTTTGTGTCTTTTCCTCGCCGCTGCCAAGTCCGAAACGCAATTCCATGATTTGCTTTTCACGATCGGAAAGTTGCTGAAGTGCTTTAACCAGCAATTTTTTATCCACATTGGACTCTAGATCCTTTGTGATAATATCGTCATCAGTTCCAAGAACATCGGACAAAAGCAGTTCATTTCCATCCCAATCGATATTCAGAGGCTCATCGAAGGAAACTTCCGATCGCAGTTTATTATTCCTTCGCAAATACATCAGGATCTCATTTTCAATACATCTGGAAGCGTAGGTCGCCAGCTTGATTTTCTTTTCAGGATTAAAGGTATTGACCGCCTTAATCAAACCAATTGTACCGATACTGATTAAGTCTTCAATATTGATGCCCGTATTTTCGAATTTACGTGCGATGTAGACAACGAGTCTCAAATTTCTTTCGATGAGAATTGACCTCGCCGCTTTATCCCCATTTGGAAGCTTATTCAAAAGCACTTCTTCCTCTTCTTTCGTTAAAGGAGGTGGCAACGCTTCGCTACCGCCGATATAATATATTTCATCTGTTTTCAAGCCTAGTTTCATTAATAACTTATACCAGTAATAGGATATCCGAAGCCGCAAATTTTTCATTGATTGTCCTCCTTCTAAATTATGTATTTCTGAGTATAGTAATATTAGCTTACCTTCACCGTTGGCTCTTGTTTTGCCATCCCTGCCATCATTTTTGGATGGATAATACATTGAAAACTGCCATCAGCCGAAAGTTCCTGTGCAGTAAAAGATATTAACCCCTTTTCAGCAATATAAGTTCCTTCGTCTGTAGTGATCTTGATCTTGTCAGGATTAAAAGCAATGATTAATTGATGCTCTTGTCCGACTACCTTGCATGGAATGATCCTCATTCGATTTTCCAGCTGCTGCGAGAAATTAACATCACCCGACAAAACACAATCGGGATTTTCAGCTACCCTTATGAGATCACTTGGCATACTATCCGAACAATTCGCAATTGATAAAATCATGACTGGCATCTTTGAGATAGGATCATAAAGCTGATTACCGCTATCTATCAATCCTTTAATGTTGAACTCCATCTCCATGAACTTCACTTCCACTTCAGCCAGTGATTCATATTGAATCTTGGTCATTTCGAATTGTTCAATATTCCTCTTTGAAAAATGCCAGGCGAGCGGAAATCCAAGTAATACAAACAGCCAGCTGATCGGATCGCCAAACCCTTTAATATGGTTCATGGCCACATTCGAGGCCAGGTTCATATCAAATTGGATAAAGTAATGTACTCCTGTCAAAGTTCCTCCAAGCAGAAAGGTCGTTACATAAAATGTCATGAGTGCCTTAAAGAAAAAACGGAATCTTTTATAGCCAAAAGCTGCCAGGACCATCAATATCGAAAAGAACAGTTTACCCGCTGGGTGCCCCGCTGCAGCATGAAACGGAGTAATTGCTAATATAATGAGCAGTGAACCTATAGTCCCTCCCACACATAGCCGCCATAGTTTAACCTGTCTTTTCAGGATGATGGCAGTCAAGTAGAGAAGAAACGTATCAAATAATAAATTCAATGCCCAGATGACATCCAGATAGACCTTCACCTCTCATCCCCCTGTACAGAATTTCGCATGCGCCTTGTTCGACCGCTGAAAGTGCTGCGAGAGAGTCCTATTCAGAACCCACCATCCCTTCTGCTTTAAAGGATCAAGCATACAAACGGCCTATTGCCGGCTCAATCTGACAAACCGCGCAAACTACTTTGGCTGGTAAAAATACAACCTGGCGCCGAGCAATGGTTAGTAACCACTGTTGAAGCACGTAGTAATCGATTTGCTTCTTGCTCTATCATTCCGTTACGGAAAAGTATATCGTCATTGGCCTATGAAGTGTGTCATAATCTGGCAACAAAACAACAGAGATTTTCACTTTTCCCTTCGGATTTTGTCAATTTTCAGATTATTAACTTTAAGAATAAAATGATGCTTGTATTTTTAATAGGTCATATATTCCAATGTAAGTTGTTTAGTAGATTTCATAAAAAACACAAAAAGGGCATAGCCATTTCGGCTATGCCCTCCTGAAGTTTAAATTAGCGTCTTCTGTTACGATTGCGCAGGAATGTTGGGATATCAAGAGCATCGTCGCCCTGTGGGGACTGATTGTTGCTTCTTGGTGCTTCCTGCTGGATTTCTTCACGTTTAGGCTGTTCGCGCTTGATAGCACCCATACCTGGCTTTTGCTGCCCTCCAAACCCTGGTCTTGTCGGCTTTGGCTGGACGACTTCCTCATTGAAGCCTGTTGCAATCACCGTAACGATAATTTCATCTTTTAAGTTTTCATTAATAACCGAACCAAAGATCATGTTTACATCCTGGTCTGAAGCAGAAGCAACAATATCTGCAGCTTCCTGAACTTCATAAAGGCTCAAGTTCGTTCCACCAGTAATGTTCATCAGGACACCCTGAGCTCCATCAAGAGATGTTTCAAGCAATGGAGATGAAATAGCTTTTTTGGCTGCTTCGGTAGCACGGTTTTCACCTGAAGCTACCCCAATGCCCATCAAGGCTGAACCTTTATTTGACATGATAGTTTTTACGTCAGCGAAGTCAAGGTTGATCAAACCAGGTGTAGCGATCAAGTCTGAAATACCCTGGACACCCTGGCGAAGAACATTATCGGCTTCACGGAAAGCTTCCAGCATCGGAGTGCTCTTATCAACAATCTCAAGCAGGCGGTCGTTTGGAATGACGATCAATGTGTCTACCGCTTCCTTCATTGCACCTATTCCACCGCCAGCTTGTCCAGCACGCTTGCGTCCCTCAAATGTAAATGGACGAGTAACTACACCCACTGTTAAAGCTCCGAGGTCCTTCGCGATTTGAGCGATAACTGGAGCTGCCCCAGTACCTGTTCCTCCGCCCATACCGGCAGTAACAAATACCATGTCAGCGCCTTTTAGCACTTCCTCAATTTGTTCTTTGCTTTCTTCGGCCGCTTTCTTGCCGACCTCAGGATTGGCGCCAGCGCCTAGACCACGCGTTAGTTTCGCACCGATTTGCATTCTGATTTCAGCTTTTGAAAGGTTCAATGCTTGTGCGTCTGTGTTGACTGCGATGAATTCCACACCTTGTACGCCGTGTTCGATCATTCGGTTAACCGCATTATTTCCGCCGCCGCCAACACCGATAACTTTTATAGTAGCAAGTGAATCTAAATTCGTATCAAATTCCAACATGACAAATCCTCCTAATTCGCCGATTTCCTGTTAGCTCTGATTATTCAAAAAAGTAGCCAAGAAATTTCTTCATTCTTGAGGTGACTTTTTCTTCAGGCTGTTTCTCAGGCTTCGATTTTGGATGCGGCTGTTTTTGAACTCTCTTTTCTTTTGGTTCCATTTCCCTAAAAGCTGCTTCCATTTTCTTTCCTTTTAATTTTGCGTTTTTATAAGCAAATTGGATTAAGCCGACTGCGGTCGTGTACTGTGGTTCCCTTACGCCAATGTAATCCGGTATGGCGATTCTTACCCTGCTTTGGAAAATATCCTGGGCAAGCTCCAGTACCCCCTGCATATTGGCTGTTCCACCTGTCAGGACAAAACCACCTGGCAAGTCCCTTATGTTCATGTGTTTCAATTCATCCTGGACAAGGGAAAAGATTTCTTCCATTCTTGCCTCAATGATATCGGCTACTTCCAGCTGATTGAACTGCTGCTGCTGGTCGCTGCCGATGATTGAAACTTCGAATAATTCCTCTTCGGATGCATGGTCATAAAAGGCATGTCCATGCTTCAATTTCAATTTATCCGCTTCTTCAGTTGTCGTGCGCAAACCGATTGATAAGTCCTTGGTGATATGGTCTCCTCCAACCGGAATGACAGATGTCCCCCTTAAGTGTCCGTTCTCGAACACGGCGACCGTCGATGAACCGCCGCCGATATCAATCATCGCGACACCCATATTCTTTTCATCCTTTGAAAGTGCGAATGCTCCCGCAGCGAGCGGCTGTAGTCCGATATCCACAATTTCAAGTCCAGCACGCTCAACACAACGAAGAGTATTATGTAAGATGGTCTTTGATCCAGTAATGATCGTTCCTTCCATTTCAAGCCTAACACCAATCATGCCTCTTGGATCATTGATCTCATCAAGACCGTCAACGATAAATTGCTTTGGAATCACGTCTATAATCTCTCGCTCAGGCGGTATCGATACCACCTGTGCAGCATCAATGACTCTCGCTACGTCCTCATTTGTGATCTCGCGATTGTCGCTGGAAACTGCAACCACGCCATGGCATGGCAACAGGGAAACATGATTGCCGGTGACACCTACAATCACCTGGTTAATCTTTAAACCTATCATTCTTTCAGCTTGTTCGATTGCCCTTTTAATAGAATGAACGGTTTCATCTATATCAACAATGGAGCCCTTTCTTAACCCTTCGGACTTTACATTGCCAACACCAATTATATTTAAAGTGTCGTTGACCATTTCCCCAATGATTACCTTCACACTGGATGTACCGATGTCAAGACTGACATATATATCATTGCTGTTCATTCTGTGGCACCTCCTTCAACAATTCCTAATGTTTGAACAACAATTTCTTGCCACTATCTAATTGCGTTTCATTTTTTAATTACATTACTTTATTCGTCACAATTAAATATTTCCCTTTTAAAATATCATTTTTTTTTCTACTTTTCACTTGTCGTTGACCATTTTGTCAATATTATTCTCCGAATGACGGCTATATTCTGGAACAGCCTTACCCCAAAGGCAAAAACTGCTGCTAAATACAAGTCTACACCAAGATGGACACCTAGAAAAGCTAAACTTGCTGCTAATACTATATTAAAAAAGAATCCTGATACAAAAACTTTTTCATCATAAATATTTTGCAGCTGGGCGCGGATCCCTCCGAACAAAGTATCTAGGGCTGCAAGGATCGCGATTGATAAATAGTTGGAGTATTCTTCAGGAATTCGGATATCGGTCAATAGCCCAATGATGACACCGATTACCAACCCCATTACTGGAAGCCACATTATCCGTTGCCTCCCCCTTTGTCTGTTTTAACGGGTTCCATGTACCTGATCCTGATTGTATCTTGATATGCAGGTACAACCAGCGTGCTCTCTGGCCTGTTTACGACCACTTCCAGGCTATCGATGAAAAAATCCTCGGCTACCGTGGAAACCTTCATCCGATTATATAACTTTTCGGCTGCGTCTCCATTTTCCGTTATTACCCGAACTTCAATAGGAAAACGATTGAGTGAATGGCCATTGATTTTTGTCACCCTGTTAATATCCCGGATGACGGTAGTATTAATGATCCTCTCGCCATCAACGGAAACATGCTTCGCTCCATACATGTTCAACTCATTCAAAAGCCTTTTAAGCATGTCTGGAGAAACCGAAGGCGGATTGTCACCTTCGACAATCAGGTTGAAAGCAGGTTTAATCGAGAGAGTTATCCCTGGACCGGTGACCTCGGTCAGTCCAGCCTCATCCTTCAATTCAGCGAGGGTTTCCCGCAGTACCTCTTCCTTGCTTTGCTGCCGCTCAGTTTCATACTTAGCTAATTTTTCTTCATTAGACCTGATTTCAAGAAGCAGCTTGGACTGTAATTCCTTCTCCTTCATTAAATCCTCACGAAGCTGCCAAGTGTCCCTTGTGTCCCTGACTTCTGGTTCCCTGACGGTTTGAAACTGAATGGCGACCATTAATCCAATAATTGCAGCTATGATACTGAAGCTGAGATTCTTAGGTCGGCCCAATGTATTCACCTTGCTTTCTATTAGGCCATTTCTAGTGGTATTCATTCAATCCCATGCTAAACAGCCTGTTAACCTATTTTCTTGTACGGCATTCGTATTTTGGAAAGAAAGCGATGGTCGTCATCATTTTCCCAAAATCGGATCCATTTTAAGATCTTCCTTTTCCTCTAATGAAAAAACAATCTGGTCATTCACAAGCTGATCTTTTACCCCACCGGTAATATTGAGAGCGGAGGAAAGAACATCGGGGTCACCAATAGCAGTGATTTCAAATGGGGCAGGATGCTGGTAGCCATCAACAGTGATGACAGGGCCTGTACACAATATATATGAATTGTGAGAAATTCGTTGCCCGTTCACAGCGATAGCTGCTGCTCCTGAAATGTACAATTCGTTGATCACCTTGAAAACATGATGCTCGTGGACAAGATAATTATTGATATTCTCCTCATCAGGATCGTACTCTCCATCAGCCAGAGTTACTTTTACTCCATTGCCACTGACCTCTACCTTGCCAAGGAACATACGGTATTTCTCAGCGTCCTCAGCCATGTTAAAGAAAACCTGCGCTTCTTTGGAAAGGCTGGCCTCAATTTCCCTTACCTTTTCCTGCTTGGCATTCAACTCTTGTTGAAGCTCGCGGTTTTTTTCTTCCTGTTCTATCAGATCGTTTCTCAGACTTAAATGCTTCTCCCATTGCCTGTCCGTCAAACCCTGGCCTTTGTCACCCTCGTCCTGTGTAACACGGAATGAAAAAGCGACCATGAAGCCAAGTACCAGGAAAACGATTGAAAGTATTACACGATTACTGTTCACTTTCTTTTTCAATTTCAACTTCCTCAGCTTCCTCTGCTTCATATGCTTTAAAATAAGAGCCAACCTCGAGATCGATTACACCCTTTTTAGAAGGGTCAAGCTGACTGACAATTGAAGGATAATGTACCATTTTTTCAGAAAAAGTCCTGAGAGTAGCATTCACCTCGAAACCGTCATTCATATACAGCTTAACAAGATATTTATCCGTTTTAACAGGCTGTGAGTGTATTTCAGAGATTGAATTGATGACAACTTCAGGCAGTTCCTCCAGTGAAGCAATCATTTCATCCAGGACCTTCCCTTCTTTAAAGCCTATTAAGATTGGCGCGTTAACAGGAATCTCATCAATCTGCTTTTCTCCAAGTATATTTCCATTTTCAAGGACCGGGTAAAAATTCTTCCCCTTTGAAATGTAGGCAAGCCTGCTATATTCTTCAAGCTCAATGGCGATCTTATTTGGAAACTTTACGTTCACAGTAGCTTGTTTGATTTCCTGGATTTTCTCCAGTTTTTCTTCAACATCGCCTTTGCTGATTTTCCACACATTTGACTCAAAGCTGAGTCCGCTTTTTTCCACGATGTGCTCGTAGGAATAGGACTCATTTCCTGAGACAGTGATTTCTTTCACCTTGCTTAGCGGTGACTGGAAATAGATAACACCGGCTATTAATATAAAAAACAATGCCAGAAGCATGATAAGCCTGCGATTAGCTTTCTTGCGCCTTTGATGTTTTAACTTTGGAATCCGATCTTCAATTGAGACGATTTTCCTCTTGTCCATTTTCAATCCCCTCTTTATCGGCTGAACCCATTTCCAATAAGAATAACATCTTTTTTCTTGATCTTGCAGGTTAAAGCCATCGTAATAATAAATTTAGAATCAGAAGCTTTCCCTAGAATTGAAAACAATAAGTATGTACATAAGCACATAATAAAAGAAGAGCCAACGGCATGAGAATCTGTCATGCCGTTTGTTATCCGGACAGCATCTAATCTAATGAATTATTATATCACAGAATTTGACAGCTTGAACCACTTTCCTGCTATTTACGACCTATAATTTCTACCTCTGTCTCCATTTTCACACCATGTAAATCAAGGACTGTGTCCTTTACATGCTGAATCAGACCAAGTACATCCTCGGCCTTTGCATTTCCTTTGTTCACAATGAAATTAGCATGAAGCTCCGAAATTTGTGCCCCGCCGATTTGATGGCCTTTCAAACCTGATTTTTCAATTAAATTCCCAGCATAATTGGGCAGGGGATTCCTAAAGACACTGCCGCAGCTTGGAAAGTTATATGGCTGGGTTTCTTTGCGATAATCCTTGTTTTTTTGAAGCTCCGCCACAATTTCATCCTTGTTGCCCTCTTGCAGTTGGAAAATGGCTCCTACGACAACACCTGGCCGCTCTTTTTGAAGGACGGATGTCCGATAGGAGAATTTCATTTCTTCATTTGAGAGCCACTCAAGAGCGCCATCTTCAAAGAGTACATAGGCTTTCTCCAGGATTTGTGAGATATCAGATCCATGGGCCCCTGCGTTCATATAAACCGCGCCGCCAATCGACCCGGGAATTCCGCCTGCGAATTCAAGTCCTGAAAGTCCTTTTCGGCTAATGGTGATCGCAAAGTTGACCAGTGAAAGACCTCCACCAGCTGTCACTCTAGTCCCATCGATCTCCAAATCATCAAGTCCGGAACCGAGTTTAATCACAACACCTTCAATGCCTTTGTCTGAAACGAGGAGATTTGACCCTCTGCCGATCACGGTCCATTCAACACCAGAATCCTTAATGACTTCAACCGCTTTTCTTAAATTTTCTATTGATGAAGGTTCAATAAGTATGTCAGCAGGTCCGCCAATTTTCATTGATGTATGGTTTGCCAGCGGTTCATTTTCCTTTACCGAACCGATGTTCAATTCCCTAAGTTTGTTAGCTAGATCCTTCATAATTACCTTCCTTTCACGATACAGCTATTTTGACCATTTTATGCAGCTGCATGCCTATAGGCTACTTTTTCGCCAGTTCCTCCATGAGACGGTACAGTCTCTGGGCTGCGTCAGGTATGCCTAGTTTTTTCGCCGCCTTTTTCATATCGGCCAGCTTGTCTTCGTTGCCCAATATGTGGTCAATACTTTCGACCAGCTTGGGCCCTGTAAGATCTTTTTCAAGCAGCAGCCGTGCTGCTCCGTTTTCGCTTAAAGCCCGTGCGTTTTTTTCTTGATGATTGTCGGTTACATATGGGCTCGGAATCAATATGCTGGGAATCCCCAATGAAGTAAGTTCAGCCAGGGTGGTCGCTCCTGCCCTTGCAACAGTTAAATCAACACCGGATAGCACCTCAGGCATATTGTGAATAAAGGGTTTGATGTTGACATTTTCCGGATTACCGACAAGTTCAACTTCCTTCTGGACATCTTCAAAATGAACATCGCCTGTAACATATAGCACCTGATATGATTTACCGCTTAATTCAGCGAGGCTTTTAACGACTGCTTCATTAATTGGCCTGGCACCCCTGCTGCCGCCAAAAATAAGCACTGTAGGAATTTTGAGTTTTAATCCGGCAGACAATCTGCCTTTGATTCCATCTTGCCCAAGTACCTCTGACGCTCTAGGGTTACCAGTCAACACAACCTTTTGCTCAGGGAAGAATTCCCTAGCTTCTTCAAAGCAAATCGCGATTTTATCAACATAACGGCTCAGGAATTTATTCGTCAAACCTGGAACGCTGTTTTGTTCATGGACAATTGTAGGTATGCCCATTTTCGCAGCCGCATAGACCACAGGGCCGCAAACATAGCCGCCAGTACCAATGACCACATCTGGCTTGAATTCCTTGAGCATTTTTTTACTGTCCCTGACACCTTTGAGAAACCGCAGGATTGTTTTTACGTTTTCAAATGAAATCTTTCGTTTGAACCCTGTGATATGTATGGATTTAAATGGGATGTTCTCCCTGGGCACAAGCTTGCTTTCGAGCCCTTTTTCCGTCCCTATGTAGAGAAACTCGACATTCTCATCCTTTTTTTGAATTTCCCTTATTAGTGCGAGCGCAGGATAAATATGTCCACCTGTACCGCCGCCGCTAACTGCAATCTTCATTTTCCACACCTCAGCAACTTATCTCTTTTTTAATCGCGTCCATCACGCAAGCATTTACACACCAGGTTTTTCCGGATTGCGTGATGTGAATAAGAATTGTAAAAAGGAACCTATAAAAAAGGCACTCCCCGGTTTTACCCTATTCTACTATATTCTAAACTTTAGAACAGTTTTTAAAGATATTGTTATTTAAATGTAATATAGCATGAATAGAAGTATATTCCTATTCATATTCACATAGATTGGAACGTTTTCCAACAAATAAAAGACCCTGCAGAAGGGTCTTTCATTTTACTCTTAGTATCTCGAATGTCTACTGATATTCAGCAATACTCCGACAGCCATCAGCATCAGTGTCAGAGATGATCCTCCGTAGCTCAGGAATGGGAGCGTTATGCCAGTTACAGGCATAAGGCCGGTGACAACACCGATATTGATCATGACCTGGATTGCAATCATTGCAATGATCCCAGTGGCCAGGAATGTCCCGAATAAATCGGGAGCCCCAAGCGCAATCCTTACTCCCCTCCAAAGCAGTAAGGAGAATAAAAGAAGAATCAATGAACCACCAATGAACCCAAGCTCCTCAGCAAGAATTGCGAATATAAAATCCGTTTGGGGTTCAGGCAGATAAAAGAACTTTTGCCTGCTTTGTCCCAGGCCAAGACCGAACAATCCCCCAGGGCCGATTGCATAAAGCGATTGGATCATTTGGAACCCGCTCCCGAGTGGATCCTGCCATGGGTCAAGGAACGATGTGATCCTTTTCATCCTGTATGGCGCTGAAATAATCAGGCCAACAAACCCTGCAACCCCCAGCAGTCCAAGGCCGACAAAATGACTGATCCTTGCCCCAGCAATAAAGATGATAACAACAGAAGTGCCCACCATTACCGTCCCTGTTCCTAAATCAGGCTGAAGCATAATGAGACCGAATGCCAGAAACACAAGCCCTAAAGAAGGGAAAAGTCCCTTTTTAAATGAAGTGATTGCTTTCTGGTTCTCAGACAAAAATTTCGCGAGGAAGGCAATCATCGCAATCTTCATGAACTCTGATGGCTGAACGGAAAAGGCACCTACTCCGATCCAGCTCCTTGATCCATTCCGCACATTCCCGATTCCAGGAATCAAAACAAGGATCAACAGGACAAAACAAATAATCAAAATGACCTTCGCCCATGTTCTCCATGTCCAATAGTCAATATTCATGATGAAAAACATCGCGATGATCCCGACACCAGCAAATAGCATTTGCCGTTTCGCAAAGAAAAAAGAATCATTAAACTTATAGTCCGCCCAGACAGCACTTGCGCTATAGACCATGATCAAGCCCACTGCCAAAAGCGTAAATGTAACAATCATAAGAAAAATGTCTGGAGTAGATTTTTTCGTTGGCAAAGCAATACACCTCGGCTGTATGATTTAGGGCTCATATGCCGCTTCCCATCCAGCCTGCAATGAGGCCAAGCAACCTGAGTCATGTTGTTCAAGACAAGCCCTTACTTAAGCTTATGCACGGCCTCGATAAACATGTCTCCCCTGACCTCAAAAGTTTTGTACTGATCCCAGCTTGCACATGCTGGAGACAGCAGGATGACATCACCGGGCTCTGAATGTTCAAATGCCACGGGAACGGCCTTTTCCACATTATCGGCCCGCAAAATCGTTTTTATTCCTGCATCATGGCCAGCCTGTCCAACTTTTTCAGCTGTCTCCCCGAAAGTAATCAATGTCTTCACATTTTTTAATGAAGGAACAAGCTCATCAAAAGAATTGCCCCTATCAAGACCGCCGGCCAGCAAGACGATTGGTACGTCGAAAGCTGCCAGGGCATTTTCAGTAGCCAAAATATTCGTTGCTTTTGAGTCATTATAAAATTTTCGTTCATCGATCGTGGCCACATATTGGAGCCTGTGACGAACTCCTGCAAAGGTAGTAAGTACCTTCCTGATGGCCTCTTTATCTGCACCTGATAGCAGTGTCGCAGCTACGGCAGATAGTATATTCTCCAAATTGTGTTTACCAGGCAGGACGATATCTTTCGTTTCAATTATCTGCTCGCCGTTAAAACACACCCAGCCATCTTTTACATAAGCACCGCTCTCCAGAACTTTTTTCGTTGAGAAAGGAACGATTTGTGCTTGGGAATTTCGGGCGATTTCCATGACCTCTTCCTGATCCGCATTCACGATCAGATAGTCCTCTTCCGTCTGGTTCGTCGTAATCAGTGCCTTCGCAGCGATATATTCTTTCCGCGTACCGTGATAATCCAAATGAGCATCGTACAGATTAGTGATAATCGCTATTCTCGGCTTAAACTGGTCAATTCCCATTAATTGAAAAGATGACAGTTCAATAACAATAGTATTTTCAGCTGTTGCATCTTGAGCAACACCTGATGCTACGGTACCGATATTACCAGCAATCAATGGTTGCTTGTTCCCTGCCTCAAGCATTTCGAATATTAGTGTTGTAGTAGTTGTCTTGCCGTTAGTCCCTGTTATGCCAACAAGCGGTGCATCAGAAATCTGGTAAGCCAGTTCAACCTCTGTAATAATCGGAATTTCCTTTTCAATCGCTTTTAGAATCATAGGATTATAATATGGAATCCCCGGATTCTTGACGACCAGTTCAAAACCTTCGTCCATCAATTCGATCGGATGGCTTCCACAAACAACCTTGATTCCCTGCTCAAGCAATCCTTGCGCTTCAGGATTTTCAGAGAGAGGCTTGCTATCGTTCACTGTTACGAAAGCACCTAATTTATGTAGCAGAGCAGCTGCACTGACTCCACTCTTGGCAAGGCCAAGTACAAGTATTTTTTTATGTTGATATGTTTTGATATCTTTCATCTAAATCCACACCTCAATATAAATTCCAAGGATCGCGAAAAGAAGGCCCACAGTCCAGAACGTGACTACAACACGCCATTCTGACCAGCCAATCAATTCATAATGGTGGTGAAGCGGACTCATCCTGAAAATTCTCTTTCCGGTAGTTTTGAAAGAAATAACCTGGAGGATAACGGATAATGTTTCAATCACGAAAATGCCGCCAATGATGATCAGGATAATCTCAAGCTTCGCAAGGATCGCGACAGTTGCAATGGCACCACCAAGAGCGAGGGAACCAGTGTCTCCCATGAACACTTTAGCAGGGTGTGCATTGAATACAAGGAATCCTAAAACAGCACCAACCACCGCGACTGAAAAAATGGAAAGCTCATATTGAGATTGGCTCCAGGCAAGTACAGCGAATGCACCAAATGCAATAGCAGCTGTTCCGGAAACCAGCCCGTCAAGCCCGTCCGTCAGGTTAACAGCATTTGAAAACCCGACCATCCAGAAAATAATGAACAGGGCATATCCCCATCCTAGGTCAAAAGAAATGTCGGTTAATGGGATGCTGATTACTGTTGAAAATTCACTTTGCTTGAAAATGAAGTAAAAAATAACGGAAATAATAATCTGGCCAAGCAGTTTTTGTTTTGAAGTCAATCCAAGGTTTCGCTTCATGACAACCTTGATGAAATCATCCATAAAGCCAAGCAGGCCAAATCCTAGAGTGACAAATAACAATAGATACGTTTCTACTGAAGGCTGGGAAAACTTACCTGTCATGACGAGTGTAGTGATTGTGATGGAGATTAAAATCATGACGCCGCCCATGGTTGGTGTACCTGTTTTTTTCTGGTGCGATTTCGGCCCTTCTTCTCTAATGCTCTGGCCAAATTTAAGCCTTCTCAAAAAAGGAATAAACACTGGAGAAAGCAGAACAGTGATCAGAAAACCCATTAATATTGTGAAAAAGATAACTTGCTCCAGCATTCTATTCCTCACCTGCCTTATTACGATTGCCGCCAAAACCATTGATGTTTTCGGCCATCACAGCTATATCATATGTTTCATCGTCTTCATTAAGAAGTGCTTTATTCAAGAAAATGAATTTAGTTCTTTCTTTGATGTCATCGTGTTGTGATAAGTAATCATAGTATGAGTTCATAATTTTCTCTAAGCCTTTCAGTTTATCTTGTGTGTAAAAAATCGGGAAGTGGTTTGGTGCGTATGCCGGCACTTGCTCGCCTTCAGGCCATACAGCTGCCACAGCACCATTCGAAATTGCTTCCTGTAAAGTACCGGAATCAGTCGATACCGGGATAAAAAGCCCTTTAGGCTGTTTAGCGCCAGCGAGACT
The DNA here is from genome assembly GCF_002874535.1 of Mesobacillus jeotgali. GTDB lineage: Bacteria > Bacillota > Bacilli > Bacillales > Cytobacillaceae > Mesobacillus > Mesobacillus jeotgali. Next base: position 1,437,744 of record NZ_CP025025.1, on the reverse strand, counting down.
GCTTACAGTTTGAAAGCGAATATTCTCATCACTTATTCCAGTTGTTCTTGAAAATAGACTTGAAACATCCTGGTATGTCAGCATATTACCTCTCCTCTATCGCCTCGCGTGCCACAATCCTGTCATCAAAGTCAAAGGTCCTGTCACCAATTTGCTGGTAGGTTTCGTGTCCCTTCCCGGCAATCAGGATTACATCCCCTGACTTCGCATTTTTCACGGCATGCTGGATAGCTTCCTTCCTGTCGATAATCGAAGTATAAACCTCGCCCTTTACTCCTTCTTCCATATCCTTGATGATTTCTGCCGGGTCTTCACTTCTTGGGTTATCCGAGGTGAAGATGGCATCAGTAGAATATTCACACGCGATTTTCGCCATAAGGGGACGCTTCGTACGATCCCGGTCTCCACCGCAGCCAACTACACAAAAAACCCTTTTCTGGGCAAACTGCTGTATTGTCTTCAGGACATTCTCAAGGCTGTCCGGGGTATGGGCGTAGTCAACAATCACTGAGAAATCCTGTCCTGCATCTACTACTTCAAACCTTCCGGAAACACCTTTAACACTTTCTACAGAGGCGATGATATCATCTAAAGGTAAGCCGGACACGAGGGCAGCCCCTATACTTGCCAGTACATTATATATGCTGAACTTACCGATCAACTGGATGTTTACCTTTTTTACGCCAAACGGACTGACCAAGTCAAATGATGTCCCGCTAGCTGTCATCGAAATGTTGATAGCCTGCAGGTCAGCATGGTTATCAATACCGTAAGTTAATATATGGGCAGTTGTCAGCATGGCGTATTCATCACTTGCCGGATCATCTGAATTCAGGACTGCAAACTTGGGGTTTTCATGGTCGAAGGCATTGCCAAGCTGTGAAAACAAAAGCCCCTTCGCTTTCCTGTATTCTTCCATCGTTTTATGGTAGTCCAGATGGTCCTGCGTCAGATTCGTGAAAACAGCAACATTATAATCCGTCCCATGGACACGTCCATAAACCAGCGCATGCGAAGAAACCTCCATTACAGTTGTATCAACCTGTTCGTCAACCATTTTCTTGAACGTTTTTTGAAGGGTCAGGCTCTCCGGCGTTGTATTCTTCACTTCAAAGATTTGCTCACCGATCTTCGTGTACATCGTTCCGATGAGACCCGTCTTCTGTCCAGCATCCTTGAAAATCTGTTCAATAATAAGGCTGGTCGTGGTTTTTCCGTTCGTACCTGTGATTCCAACCATATGAAGCTTCTGGCTAGGCTGGCCATAAAATGCATCAGCAAGCACTGCCATTGCACGTACCGTATCCTTGACAACAATTACCGGGACATTTACAGGCAGTTCTCGTTCGGCCAGAACGGCTGCAGCTCCATTTTTCACGGCGGATCCAGCAAAATCGTGACCATCAACTGTATAACCTTTAATGCATATGAATAAACTTCCAGGAGTCACTCTGCGGTTATCATTTTCAATTGAAGTAATTTCGGGGTTTTCTCCCTTATAATCCACGAAAGGGTGCAAGTAACCAATCAATTCGTGTAATTTCATAAATATCAAATCCTCTCAAACAACATGGCGACTCTTATTTTACATGATTAGGCTGAAATTAGCCATTGTTGAGATGAAAAGAGCGAGCCCTTTTTACCTCAGTAAGAGAGGGGCTGCTCCCCAATGAGCGAAATAGTACAGTATCCTAAAGCAGGCGGCGGATAAATATCCTGCCGCCGCCTGCTCACCATAAGTTAAAGTTTTAATTATATCTGTTATTTAATCATTCATATAAACCCTAATGGTTGACCCTTCCTTAATTTTCACCCCAGGTGAAGGAAGCTGCTTCACAACTTTCTCCCCATCACCTGCAATATCAAGCTTGAAATTGATAAGTTGTTGCCTGAGCTCCTGCTTGGATAAGCCGATCAGGTCTGGCACCTCCACCATAGGCGTATCCAGCCATGTCAATTCTTTTTCAATCTGCTCCTTCCGAGGGGGAACCTCCATAGCGCGCAGACTGTCTTCCATAATATCGCCAACGATAGGAGCTGCTACTACCCCACCAAACTGTACTGTACCTTTCGGGTTATCAACCGCTACATAAATAACGATTTGCGGATCATCCGCAGGTGCAAAACCTATGAAGGAAACGATATGGTTATTTTCGAGGTAGCGGCCATCCTTTGCCTTCTGGGCAGTACCCGTTTTGCCCCCAACCCTGTAAGAGTCTACGTATGCATTTTTGCCTGAACCTTTAGCTACGACGCTTTCAAGCGCATGCCTTATCTCTTTTGAGGTTTCTTCAGAGATAACCCTTCTTTTAGCCTGTGGGGATTTCTTCATGACAACCTCCCCTGTAACAGGGTCAATCAATTCTTTAGCAATATAAGGTGTATAAAGTATTCCACCATTTACAGCTGCCGAAACCGCAGCGACCTGCTGAATCGGCGTGACAGAAACACCCTGCCCAAAAGCCGTTGTTGCCTGCTCTATCGGACCTACTCTTTCCAGGTTGAATAAAATTCCTTTGCCTTCCCCTTGAAGGTCAATTCCTGTCTTTTCGCCAAACCCAAAGTCCTTTACATATTTAAACAGGGTTTCTTTCCCTAATCTGTCACCAAGCTCAACGAATCCGGGGTTGCAGGAATTCTCGACAACTTCAAGGAACGTCTGGCTACCATGTCCGCCCTTTTTCCAGCACCGTATTCTCGCTCCAGCCACTTCTACTGAACCTGAATCATAGAAGTGATCTTTTTCGAGGTCGACCTTACCTTCCTGAAGGGCTGCCGCCAGGGTCAAGATTTTAAAAGTTGATCCTGGCTCATATGTGCTCCATATCGGCAAGTTACGATTATAGACTTCCGGTGCTACATTGCGGAAGTTGGCCGGATCAAAGTCAGGCCTGCTCGACATTGCGAGGATTTCCCCGTTATTCGGATTCATGGCAATCGCAATGATGCCATCCGGATTGTATTTTGCCTGGGCAATATCCAGTTCCCTCTCGACGATGGTCTGTACCCTGCTGTCGATCGTCAACTTTAAATCAAGTCCATCCACAGGAGGTTCATAATCATCAGCCATATTGTTCATCCGCTGTTGTTTGGCATCCGCATAAAATTGGACCGAGCCTTTTTCCCCTTTCAATTCCTTATCATAATAGAGTTCCAACCCCATCAATCCCTGGTTATCGATTCCCGCAAAGCCCAGGACATGTGATAGGTAGCTGCCGTATGGATAATGGCGCTTTGAATCTTCGCCGATATATATACCTTTGATATCAAGCGCCCTGATTTCTTTCGCTTTCTCATGAGAAATCTTTCTGCCCTCTGGAATTCTCTCAATCATCGCTTTTTTTGTAATATGTTGATAGGCCTTCTCTTTAGACATATTTAAAGCCTTCGCCAATATTTCCGCCGCAGCTTCCGGATCCTCCACCTGGCGTGGCACCACATAGACAGTCGGTGCACTAATATTCGTTGCAAGCGCTACTCCATTCCTATCCGTTATTTCCCCGCGCTGAGGTTCAAATGGGACGTTCCTGCTCCAAGAATCCTTTGCCTTCCCTGTCAAAAAATCCCCTAGCATAAATTGCACATAGCCAAGCCGGACATCTATGATGAAAAACACCAAAATCCCAACCACCAGAACGAGAGCCAGCCTCTTTCTGACCGTCACATTTGATACACGCATATATTGAACGAACCTCCCTCTATAGTTGTTCCAATAGTAAACTAAGATACTCTCAGACACTCGTTCAAATATATGCTTGTACGAATTCGAATATAACAAGAAGTGTAGACAAGCTGAGGTTTGTTTATGACCCTGAGTTTCTACTGCCTTGGAAAATTTTTAGGGGGAATTTTCGAACCTGAAGCTACTTTGGACAAAATGAGGAGTTCAGACTGGGATTTTGTCCGAACCTGGTGTTACTTTGGACAAAACGAGGAGACCCGGCCACGATTTTGTCTGAACCTGATGCGACTTCGGACAAAACGAGAAGAACGGAACACGATTTTGTCTGAACTTTGGACTGCTTCGAATCAAAATATTAGGAGCCACATCAAAACAAAAAAAACAGAGGAAGGGCTCATCCGCCCACTTCCTCTGCTTCTTCATTTTCTTCTTCAGTTTTCAATGATTTCTCAAATTGCTGCAGCGGAGTTTCCAGCTCGACGATCAGGTTCTCCCCTTCGTTGATTGGTATTCCCGGCTTAAGGCTTTGTTTCGTGACATAACCGCTTCCGGCTTTGTTTAGCTTAATCTCGGCTATTTGCGCCAGTTTCATGACATCCCTGAGTGACCAGTCTGTCATGTCAGGATACGTCATGACTCCCGAAGCCTTGATAAAGACTTTTTCTCCCTCGAGAGCCATTACCTCAGCCTTTGGCAACTGCTCATCGACTTGGTTTCCGTCTCCTATTATCACTGGTTCAAACCCTTTGGATTCAAGCAACTTCTTTGCATCTGCTGGAGTCATACCTGTTACCTCAGGAACCGGTATGGAATCCGCTTTTTCCATAGTGGCAGGTTTGATATTCAAATACTGAAGACTGCTCTTCATCACAGATTTGAAGATCATAGACGTTGGTATAGAGCCTTTAAAATAATGGTCGATTTCCGGCTGTTGAACAGCGACATAAACGATTAGTTTAGGATCATCTTTTGGAGCCATCCCAAGGAATGAAAAGAGGTAATCACTCGCTCCATCTAAATAAGTGCCGTTGGCTGTTAAGTTCGCAGTACCAGTTTTACCAGCAACCTCGTATCCCTCGATGGCGTATGATTTACCAGTACCATGCTCACCAGTTACAACCGTCCCTAAAACATCTCGCACCTGCTTTGCTGTTTCAGCGGATATAGGCTGACCAGCAGATTTTGGCTCTTCCTGCGTGATCACTTCACCAGTGTTCGGATCGACAATCTTATCAATTACACGCGGTTTCATCATCTTCCCATCATTAGCTACCGCTGTAGCTGCCTGGATCATCTGAATTGGTGTCACAGTTGTTCCCTGGCCGTATGATGTCGTGATTTTCTCAATCGGCCATCTATAGACAATAGTTCCAGCAGCTTCGTTTGGAAGGTCAATGCCTGTAGGCTGGTCAAAGCCAAAATCAGTTAAGTACTCTCTGAATTTTTCTGTGCCGATCTTTTCATTTACTAGCTTTGCCACTGCTACGTTTGAGGAACGCTGGATCCCTTCAAGATAGGTAATTGAGCCCCAGCCACTGCCGTTATGGTCGCGTATCGGCTTGGAGTTTTCGGTAACTTTATAGGAACCAGATTTATACCACTCATTGGGATTCCATTTGTTCTCCTCAATTGCCGCTGCAAGCGTGAAAATCTTCATCGTCGAACCTGGCTCGATCGGTGTTTCTACCACCTCGTTATGCCAGCTGTTATTTAGACCATCCCTTGTCGTTGGATGGAAACTCGGACGCTGTGCCATCGCAAGGATATCCCCTGTCTTCGGATCAGCGACGACTGCAATGATTTTCTTTGGCTTGTATTCCTTGTCTACACGATCGACTGCATCCTCTACGAATGTTTGGATCTTTTTATCTATCGTTAAAAATACATTGCTGCCATCTTGAGCAGGGGTGACTTTTTTCTCCCCATCAGGTAAAAGGAAGCCCCATAAATCACTCTCGAATGAAAGAGAGCCATTTTTACCAGTCAATTCCTTATTAAGTGTTTTTTCTATCCCGAGCTGTCCAGAAGTAACAGTTTTATTGTCCTCTGTTTCTTCCTTTTCCACAAATCCGACTAAGTGGGATGAGAATACACCGTTCGGATAGAATCTCTTAGAATCTCGTAAAAAAGTAATCCCTGGCAGCTTCTCCTCTTCAATTTCACGTTTGGCCTGATGGGAAATGTCGCGGCCGGCTTTTCCGAATTCAACCTGCCATGCGCCTTTTTTCGTCAGTCTTTTATAGATATCAGACTCACTCATATCAATATACTTCGCAAGCACTGCAGCAGTCTTTGCAGGATCGCTCACATGCTTTGGTTTCTTTTTATTCGTTGTCACAGATTCATTAAGGATAGCGACAAGTGTGTAGGCAGTTGTATCCTCAGCAACAACTTCACCTTTTCGGTCAAAAATCGTTCCTCTTGTCGCCTCAATCACTTTTTCATTCGAATACTTTTGCTGCGCCCTTGCAGCCAAGGCTTGTCCATGCACTTCCCCAGTGACCTGGATTGTAATGAACCTGAAAATCAAGATAAAAAAGAGCAGGCTGAATATTACGAATAATACCGCTGCTCCTGCATTCATATTTGGCTGTTTCTTGATCATCAGTTTTCCACACCTTTAACATTGTCTTCGTTCAATGTTAAACCGAGCTTTTCTGTTACCTTCTTGATTCTTTCATAGGTACTTAATTCGCTAATCTGGATTTCAAGGTCACTGTTAATCTTTTGCTGCTCCTGAATATTGCCTTCAATGATTTGGACTTCTTTGTTGACTTCGTAAATGGCTGACTGTTTTGAAACCATGAATGTTGCGCCGAAGCAAACAATTGCCCCGAATACAAACATCAGGATCTTTTCGCCGGGCGTCAGTATCGAATTGCGTTTTGCCGGTGCTTTTGCCGGTGCCTGAACAGTTTGCTGCTGTTGTTCTTGCTGCAATTTTCTAGCCAGATTGCTCATCATTTTCCCTCCTGAAAATTATATTTTATATTTTTATTTTTTAACTTTTTCAGCGATACGCAGTTTTGCAGATCTTGCCCTGTTATTGAACTCAAGCTCTTCTTCTGAAGGGAGAATCGGCTTTCGTGTGACCAGCTTCAACTTCGGCTGGTATTCCTCGGGGATGATTGGCAATCCTGGCGGCAGCGGCGGTGTTTCGCTCGCTTTTTTCAAGGTTACCTTACAGATCCTGTCCTCCAGTGAATGGAAGGTGATAACACTAATCCTTCCACCTATAGCAAGTAGGTCAATCGCCTGTTCGAGTGATTTTTCAAATACACCAAGTTCATCATTAACAGCGATTCTTACCGCTTGGAATACCCTCTTAGCCGGATGACCGCCTTTTCTCCTTGCAGGTGCAGGAATCGCATCCTTGATCAACTCGACAAGTTCACCAGTGGTTTGAATCGGATTACTTTCTCTTGCTGCCTCAATCTTTCGGGCAATTTGCTTTGAGAATTTCTCTTCCCCGTACCGGAAGAAGATTTTGACCAATTTTTCATATGGCCATTCATTAATGACATCGTAAGCGGACAAGGGTGCATCCTGGTCCATCCGCATATCAAGCGGAGCATCATGATGGTAGCTGAAGCCTCGTTCAGGAGTGTCCAGCTGCGGAGATGAGACTCCAAGGTCATAAAGGACACCGTCAACCTCAGTTACACCATGTTTTTCAAGCTCTTCCTTCAGATAAAGAAAGTTACTTTTAATGATTGTCAGCCTATCGCCATAAGCTGCAAGTTTTTCTTTTGCATTCGCAATTGCGACATCGTCCTGGTCAAACGCATATAGCTTTCCTTTTTCTGAAAGCTTGGACAAAATTAATTCACTGTGGCCTGCGCCACCGAGAGTGCAATCCACGTATGTACCGTCAGGCTTGATATTGAGCCCGTCTACTGTTTCTTCCAGTAAAACTGTTGTATGTTTGAACATCATGATCCACCTTTCCAATCGAGGAGCAGGTAATATTATATCAGAATAATGTTACCCTTAAATATCAAATCCAATCATATTTTCCGCAATTTCAGCAAAAGATTCCTCAGATTCTGCGAAATATTCTTCCCAGATGGCTTTGCTCCAAATTTCAATTCGATTGGAAACACCTAAAATCACACATTCTTTCTCAAGCTTGGCGTACTGCATCAGCGGGGAAGGAATATTGACTCTTCCCTGTTTGTCAATTTCACTCTCGGTAGCACCCGAAAAGAAAAAACGGGTAAATGCTCTTGCATCTTTTTTAGTCAGCGGAAGTCCTTTTAGCTTTTCTTCAATTACTGACCATTCAGAAACGGGATAACCAAATAAACACTGGTCAAGTCCACGGGTAAGAATGAACATCTCTCCCAGATTTTCACGGACCTTGGCAGGGATGATCAATCGGCCTTTGCTATCAACATTATGATGGTATTCACCCATGAACATGCCACTACCCCCACTTTCTAAATACAATGTACCACATTCCCCCACTTTTCACCACCTTATTTTAAATATTCTCCCCACTCCCTTGAATTCCTGCCGGAAATATACATTTCCATGAATTTCTTTTATTTCAAAAAAGTTGCTTTTACCTAAATTCGTCTTTTCCTTTCTTTTGGGGCAATGCAGAGCCGTTGCTCTTACCGTAATTCATCTTTCCTCCTTCTTTCCGGCAGTACGGTGCTGTGACAATAATTTTCCAAAGAAAAAAGCTCCATCCTCGTAGGATGAAGCTTTGAATTACATTTTTATTATTTTGTGGGTTCCATCGAATTCATAATGTAGCTTTAATAATCCTGGTATTAGACCTAAGCCGTACTTATTCAAATAGTAGAATGGGTTCCAGACTCTTTCCTGCGGTGAACCGCCTGGTCTTAAAGCGTTCTCCACTCTTGTGAATTTCCTCAGGATATGGTCATTCTTACGGCAAATTGCCTCTACAATTTTATCTTCCATGAATCCAACCTGCTTTATCAGGATGGATTCGTTTTTCTGCAGCATTGGCATCAGTACTGGGTCAATTCCGCTTGATTTTTCTTGGATGACTTTATATTGTTCTGACAGCATCCTTTTTACTTTCTCGAAAAGTTCTTCTACTTCACGATCCTTTAATGAGTCGATAAATTTCAGCTCATGTCCGCTTGTACCTGAAACTAAAACTTCTTTCAAATCCAGATTCAGTTCTTCAAGGTCTGACTCAATCGATCTTTCAAGCAGTGTGATGTTGAGCCTTGGAACAAGTGGAGGCATCTTGAGACCGAAATGTTCAAAAACGAGTTTCAGCTCGGCCCAATAAGCAATTTCTCCAGGGCCGCCGATGAACGCAAGCGTTGGGAAGAGCCACTCCTGCATTAACGGACGAGTCACCACATTATTGCTAAGCTTCTCGGGATATTCGTTCGCAATCTCCACTAGCTCATCATATGTGAAGCTGACTTCTCCATTCTTACCTGAAAACCCTCCACTTTGTGGGTCGAATTGGAGCAAAATCCGCTCATTTGCTTTTTCATCGTAAAAGAAAAGGTTCGCAGCGTTCTCGTTAATATCGATCATATTCGCAAAGCCTGCCGAGTTTGTCTGTTCTTGCTGGCCGAGAACAGCAGTTGTTATTTTACGGTGGTTTTTAATTTGATTGATGAAATATTCTTTTTCCAGTCTGCGCAGTTCTTTATTTCCGGAATCCACAATCAGCAAGCCGGAGTCCTTGAAAAGCTCCATGATAATCATCGCAAAAAAATCAACGAAGGATTCCGCTTTCTGCAAAGATTCTAAAGCAAATGCCAATACTTCTTTCGTGTACTTTGTTTCACCGTAGGTTTCCATGATTTCTTCAACCCAGGAATAGCATAGATCCCTGTTTATACAAACTTCTGAAATCATTTTTTTCTCTAGATTCCTTTCAGGATAAACCCACTTTTCCTGTTTATTATCCTTCATGACGTACACATGGTTAACTTCCTGGTAATCATGGTCTTCACCGGCAATCCAGAATACGGGTACGACTGGGACGCCCAGTTCTGCCTCTTTTTGTTCGGCAAGTTTGATAATCGAAATCACTTTATGAATGGTATATAGCGGTCCAGTCAGAATACCTGCCTGCTGTCCTCCGATGACTGCAACGCTATTTTCTTTTCTGAGCTTATCAATATTATCAGTGATTTTGTCAGACTTGGCATAACGAGACATGAAGAACTGTATATGGTCTGCAAGCTCATTCCTCATAAAGCTTCTATTTTTCAATTCATCAAGGCGATGAATATAAGATTTTTCGTCTGTAAAATTATAATGAAAGAAGCTCTGCAATTCAGGGCTTCCAGCCAGGTAATCTGTCGCAAACCGGTTTGCTGCCGGAAGAGAGAGATTCAACATCTCCATTAACTTGTACTTCCTTTCTCGTAAGCAATTTTCACTGTTATGAGTATAGCATTGTTTGAAATGAAAAGAAAAAAACTTTGCTTTACGAAATTTCTAAAATCAAGATTTTCATAATGAACTTAATTTTGTACTTTTGCAAGCACTGTGTGTTTTAACTACGAGGGTTTCTTGACTGCTTTGGCTTCTTTTCTCTCATCTCGACTGACAATAAAAAATGCTGGACCTTCTAAAGGACGGTCCAACACTAGATTAAGCAAACAGAAAGGTCAGGCGCTTAACCAAACCATACAACACAAGGACGATGTAGGCAGAAAAGAATAGCAGGAAATTAAAGCGCCAAAAACCCTTAAATACCCTTGGCAACATTATTTCTTCTTTGTACTTCCAGTGAATCCAGACAAATATAGCCGCAAGTCCAAACAAGATGATCAAAATCAGCCACAGGAAAGACTTTTCCCAGATAGTGATGATCAAAAAATGGACAGACAGCACCAGCAAAAAGGTGCTGAAATCAATTGCCAGATTGACAGAACGCCGATGGTTGCCTGTGATTTGCTTACTGATGATGAACACAGCGAGGTAGCCAATCATTGGAACTGTAATCAATGCGGCAACGAGTGCAGAGAAGAATCCCGGCATCATGCTCCCTCCCTTTCGTGCTCCTTCCCCTTGATGCAATGATAATAATTATGTATTAATGGAGCTTTTATATTTTTTCTTCTAGATAATTCGAGCAAATACCCGAGTATGGCATCAATTTCAGTTTGTCGGCCATTTTCAATATCCTTATACATGGATGAATGGTTGTTTGCCGTCTTTTCGCAAACTGTCATTAGATTTTTGAAGTACTGTTCCCGATTAGGCAAATCAAGTACATAGGCACACTCATCAAACATTTGCTTAAAAATTTCAAAGTAAGATGGATTGTGGATCAGCTCGCCATTTTTAACTTTAAGAATTGCTGTCAATGGATTAATTACCGAATTGACCACCAACTTCTTGATTAGCATCTCCTTGAAATCCGGTTCAATGATAAACGGAAAACCCGAAGGTGATATAGTAGATAATTCTCTAAGAAGGTCATCTTCTCCTTTAAATATCGCAGTTCTTGTTACACCCAATCCATTATGCTGAACTGTAAAGCCGTTCTTTCTTACAGCTCCGTGTTCAACGGATCCCACATAAACTTCAGATGTTTCCAATTCAGAAAGCAGTTTGATATGGCCATAGCCATTTTGCAGAAAAAGGATGCTTCCTTTGGCTTTATCTTTTAGATCAGATATTAAACCATCCAGCTGGTATTGCTTTACCGCAACAACTGTTAAATCATCGTTCCCCTTCCATTCCTGGATTGGGACAGCAGTTACCTTTGCAGGAGTATGCTCTATTCCGCTTTTTACAAGATGAAGACCATTTTCATTAATTGAGTCTGCTTGTTCCCGTGTCCTTGTGTATATAGAAACATCACTACCCATGCTCAGGTAATAAGAGAATAATAAACCTATTGATCCGCCGCCGATTATTCCTATTTTCATAAAGACCCCTTATCCTGCCCTTAAAAAAACAACTAAGAACATTCGTGCTTTTATATTGAAAAATCTATTATATTTGACACCGATATAACAATGACTTTAGTCATATTTTAGCAGAAACAATTGCTTGTTAGGAAGAAGGGATTATGGTTATTTGAATTAATTTTGATAGAACATTGTCTTTTCCCCAGTAAAAACAAAAACGGAGACCCAATAGGATCTCCGTTTTTGTTTTTATGCAGGGTAAAATAATTGTGATGTAGATAACTATATGGGTTGTCTTAATCCAGCTCCAGCGCCTAGCCCCTCGAGTCGCTTGTCTAGTTTCGCCTCCTAGAAACTCCGAAACTTCAACTTCGCCGGCAGAAGCAAAAAGCGCTTCTTTGTCGGAGTCTCCAGTTTCTGCGTTTCTGGACAGTCGGCTATACTTTTAGATTTCGGTCCGCCCAATGAAGTCAAAGAACGACTTCACCGGTCGGTCCTCCAGCGCTTGTCGGGGCTGAACGAGGCGCTTGCGCTTTTTGTTTTTATACCGGATATACAGGGTGTTTCCTGACACTGAATTGCATATCTTTTGTTTCGTATAGCTTGAATCGGTCTATCAGTGCATTCCTCAGGTCGTTGGCTGCAACGATGTCGTCAACGATCAGTTCGGAAGCTAGCTTATAGATGTCGATACTTTCTTTATACTCCTGGTGCTTCTCCTGGACAAAAGCGATTTTCTCTTTAGGATCTTCAATTTGATTGATTTTGTTGGAGTATACTGCGTTAACCGCTGCTTCCGGACCCATTACCGCGATCTGCGCAGTCGGCAGGGCGATGCAGCAATCTGGTTCGAATGCCGGTCCTGCCATTGCGTATAAACCAGCTCCGTATGCCTTACGGACAATTACAGAGATTTTCGGCACGGTCGCTGAGCTCATCGCAGCAATCAGCTTCGCACCATGGCGGATGATCCCTGCTCTCTCAACCTTCGTACCAATCATGAAGCCCGGCACGTCAGCAAGGAACAGCAAAGGGATATGGAAGGCATCGCAGAGCGTGATGAATTTAGCTGCCTTATCTGCAGAGTCCACGAACAATACTCCACCCTTCACCTTCGGCTGGTTGGCAATGATTCCAACTGCCCTTCCGTCTATACGCGCAAATCCAGTGATGATTTCGGGAGCGAACAGCTTTTTGATTTCAAAGAAACTTCCTTCGTCGATCAGCGCATCAATACCCTCATACATATCAAATGGAGCGTTCTGGTTCAATGGGACAATCTCTTCAAGACTTCTTCCAGCCTTAGGAGCTACTCCTTCGAGTACTGCTGTCTTCGATTGGAAATTGGCAGGGAAGTAGCTTAAATAATGCTTAGCCGCTTCAATGGCTTCTTGCTCACTATAAACAAGCATATCGCCTACACCACTCACTGAGCAATGCATGCGGGCTCCGCCCATTTCCTCAAGCGTTACCTTCTCGCCGATTACCTTTTCCGCCATCCTTGGTGATCCCAGGTACATCGAAGCATTCTGGTCAACCATGATCACGATATCGCAGAAAGCAGGAATATACGCTCCTCCTGCTGCAGAAGGCCCGAAAAGAAGGCAAATTTGCGGGATTACCCCAGACAATTTCACCTGATTGTAAAAGATCTTGCCTGCTCCCCGTCTGTTCGGGAACATATCAAGCTGATCCGTAATTCGGGCACCAGCTGAATCGACCAGATACAATAAAGGCACCTTTAATTTTTCAGCTGTTTCCTGGATTCTAATGATTTTCTCAACAGTCCTGGCGCCCCATGAGCCGGCTTTTACTGTTGAATCATTCGCCATGACACAGACTGTCTGGCCGCCGATTTTTCCGATCGCTGTTACGACACCATCTGCCGGCAGGTCGCCAGCCTGGAAATTGGCGAATTTGCCATCTTCCTCATAGACTCCGTCGTCAAATAATAGATTCAAGCGCTCACGCACAAACAATTTATTTTGCTCAGCCAGCTTTTCATGATATTTCGGTTGGCCGCCAGCCTCGATTTGTTGAACTTTCTCCTGTAATGAATCAGTTAAAGTCTTTGCGGTAGTCATTCTACTCCTCCTTAAAATCTATTATTCTAATACAAGCAGGACATCGCCTTCGTTTACAAAGTCTCCAATGTTCACCTTAACTTCCGCAACATTTCCTGCACCCTGGCTTTCAACAGGGATTTCCATCTTCATGGATTCAAGCATCAGGACTTCCTGCCCCTCTGTAACCGTGTCTCCCGCTGCTACCATCACATTAAGTACTGTGCCTGCCATATTTGCTGTAATTTCTTTCATGTTCTCTTCCTCCTCTATTTAGATGCCATTTTTCTTTCTGTTAAATAGGCTGTCGTGTAGCTGCCCGCTTTGAAGCCCTCTTCACTTAAAATTTCCGCAAACAGCGGAGCATTGGAATTAATGCCTTCGACTTTCAGCGTCGCGAAAAACTCCTGTGCAAGCTGAATTGCTTCTTCCCTGGTACTTCCCCCTACAATGCATTTGGCAACCATAGGGTCATAAAAAGGGGTTACAGTCGAACCGGATTCATAACCAGAATCCACCCGAACGCCTTCTGCCTCCATCCATGAAAACTCGATGATTTTGCCAGGTGAAGGCAGGAACCTTACTGGGTCTTCCGCATACAAACGGAATTCGATGGCCCAACCATCCTTTTTAATTTCATCCTGAAGCAGCGGAAGTTTTTCACCGCGCGCAACGAGGATTTGCCACTTAACAAGATCCAGGCCAGTAATCGTTTCTGTGACTGGATGTTCAACCTGCAGTCTTGTGTTCATTTCAAGGAAATAGAAGTTTTCGTTCTCATCAACAATGAATTCCACAGTTCCTGCGTTTACATAATCCACTGCTTTAGCGGCTTTTACAGCTGTATCATACATCTTCTGCCGTGCTTCTTCCTTCAGGAATGGCGAAGGTGCCTCTTCAATCACTTTTTGGTGTCGGCGCTGGATCGAGCAATCACGTTCGAACATATGTACATGGTTGCCATGGGTATCGCCAAAAATCTGCACCTCGACATGCCGGGCATTTTTGATGTATTTTTCAATGAATACTTCATCAGAACCAAAGTAAGCCTTTGCTCTGCCCTTCGTTGAATCAAAATTCTTAGCGAGCGCTTGCTCATTTTCACAAAGCACCATGCCAATGCCTCCGCCGCCCCCGCTCGCCTTTAGCATCACAGGGTAGCCGATTTCATCTGCAAGCCTGATTGCATCATCCAGCGTTTTCAAACCCTGTTCACTTCCAGGCACGACTGGAACGCCGGCTGCTTCCATCGTCGATCTAGCAACGATTTTATCGCCCATTTTTTCAATTGTATCCGGAGCAGGACCAATGAAAGTCAAGCCTGCTTCCTTCACTTTTCGGGCAAACTCTGCATTTTCTGATAAAAAACCATAACCAGGATGGATGCCATCCACCTTTTCTTCCTTTGCGATTCTTAAAATTTCTTCTGCATTAAGATATGATTTTTGAACAGGCGGCTCGCCAATCCGGTAAGCGCTGTCAGCTTCTTTTACAAAAGGCAGCTCTTTATCCGCATCAGAATAGACGGCTACTGTTTTAACCCCAAGTTCGCTGCAAGTTCGGATAATACGAAGCGCAATTTCTCCTCTGTTTGCAATTAATATTTTTTGCACGCTAATTCCCCTTTCCCGTAAAAAATACGCTCACTATATAAAATTCTACAATATTCTGTATCTTTCCTGCAAAAATTGGAACCGCTTTCTAAAATTCAAATGCAGAATTTTTCATGTTTTTATAATATAATAAAAATAGGCTATAAAAAACAAATATATTCAGCTGCCTTTTAATATTTCATATTTCGGGTAAATGGATAATGAATTATTGGCGGCTTGATTGGGGGATTGTTTTATGGTGAATAAAGTGGAGAAACTGAAAATCAATTATAAGACATTAGAAGAATTCAAGAAATTCAAAGAGTATGGCCACCAGGAGCTTTCGATGCTTGAGGACTTGGAAGCGAACATTGTTGAAAATGATAGTGATTCACCATTCTACGGAATCTATTTCGGCGACAAGCTTGTTGCCCGTATGAGCCTTTACCAGGTCAAGAAGCAATTTGACCGCTATTTCGAGCCTCCACAGGATTATCTTGAGCTTTGGAAGTTAGAAGTACTTCCAAATTACCAGGGCAAGGGCTATGGGAAAGCACTAGTTGAATTCGCGAAAAGTTATGGTCTGCCAATAAAAACAAATCCTAGAGTGAAATCGCAAGACTTCTGGGATAAAATGGGCTTTACGCCAGTTCATTATGATGTAGAGAGAGACCGTGGCGAGAATCCGCTTGTCTGGTATCCGGCTGGTGTAACAGAACAATTGCAGTAATTAAGAAAAGCGTAAGCGCCTTGTTTAGCCCCGACAAGCGCTGGAGGGCCGACCAGTGAAGTCGTTCTTTGACTTCATTGGGCGGACCGAAGCGACTCGAGGGGCTAGGCGCTGGAGCTAGACAATTCTCGAAGTGAAAATTTATACTTTCTTATCTGGTTAAAAATAGCGCCTGCCATTTTCGGCAGGCGCTTTTTATCGCTATTTTTCAACCTTCTCAAGATTTCCTTTTGCTTCAACCTGGAAGTTCATTTTTTGTTTCTGGTCCTCACCTTTAGGGCCTACTCTTTTTTTCGCACGCTCCATGATATCTATGAGGGCACGATAGTCTTCTTCCATGGAACGCAACTGTGTTTCTAATTTTTCATTTTCGGCAGACAAGTAATAGATTTGCTTTTCCAGTCCGCGGATTTTTTCTTTATTAACATCCTGGCTGTCTGCAACTCCCGCTTTTACATAGAGATCGTCAAGATATTGCTTTACTGCTTCTATGCTAAGATTTGAACGCTTCTTCTCTTGTTCTGAAGGAATATTTGGCGCATCGCTCACTGGTGCCGCAGCTACTTCTGTCTTCTCTTGTGTCTTTGCCTGTTTTTTCGCTTCCTTCCGCTGCTTTTTCGCCAGCTCAATACCAGATTTATATTGTTTCCTTACATAGGAATTCCAGCGAAAACCACAAGCTGCAGCAGTCCTCGAAAGCTGCTTGCCTACTTCTTCAAACGCTTTCAGTTGCGTACCGCCTTCTCGGATATTTCTTAATACAACTTCAGCAAGCAATAAATCTTCATCCTGTGACCAGGCATCCTGACGGGTTAATGGCATCAATAAATCCCTCCTATTGTTTTTTATTCATTCATATGCATCTAATAGGAAAGATAGACTGATAACACCTAATACCCTGCTAATTATTTTTATTTTTTTTGTTCATGAATTCGTCCACTTTTTTGTGGTGAGCCTCATCCTCCCATAGGACAGCACATCTTGCAGCCTCTTCTTCCATCCTTTCTCTCATCGATAAAAGCTTCCATTTTTTATTCAACAAAGTTTTATATGCTTCTAATACAGTTGTTTCTTTATCCAAGCTTCCATTCATAAATGAGAGACAAGCATCTATCGGAAGGTCTTTATATATATGGTGGATGAATCCAAAATCCCTTAGTTCTTCGACAGTGTATATTCTTGCATCAAGGAGCATTTTCATCGCAATATTCTGCGGAAGTTTTTCTAAGAGGATCGTTCCTCCTCCCCAGCCGGTCGTAATGGCGAGGTTCCCCTGGACAAATCCCGCTTTCATTCCTTCTCTTCCAATCCGGAAGTCGCAGGCAGAAGCGATTTCACAACCTCCTCCTACAGCAGAACCATTTAGAATGGCAATCGTCGGTTTCGGGAGGACAAGGAGCTTATATAAAATACCAGCCATCCTTGAGAGCATTCCTAACGCCTGGGTCTCTGTTTTTAAACTGTGGAAGGTGGATAAATCCCCACCAGAACAAAACGCCTGGTCACCTGCACCTGTAATGGCAAAAACTTTAACATCATTTCCTGCTGCCATATCGATTGCTTCTTCAAGTCCGGACATTACTTCATAGTTTATGGCATTTCTCCTATCAGGCCTGTTGATGGTAAAAAGCAGCACACCATTTTTTTCTTTTGAAATTATGTATGAATCCATTGTTTGCCTCCTCTACTTCTCGTCCAATAAATTTTATCAATTTTCTGTAGATTTAAAAAGCGCACGAGCTTCAGAATGGACTGAAATTTGTCTATAAAAGAGTACGCAGTCCAAATTGGAATAGCGCGTAAAAGAAAAAAAGCACAGGGATGCGAATGCATCCTGTGCTTTTCCTTAGAAAAGATTAGTCGTTTACAACTTCTTTCCCTTTGTATGTTCCGCAAGCTTTGCACACACGGTGAGCAAGTTTCATTTCACCGCAGTTAGGGCATGCTACCATACCCGGAACTTGTAATTTAAAATGAGTACGGCGTTTTCTTTTCGCAGTTTTAGACGTTCTTCTAAATGGTACAGCCATTCTTCCCACCTCCTTAAAAGGAATAAGAAAGTTTATGAAGGCCAGTCCTTTTCTGGACCTCCACGCTCTTTTTTAATCGATTAGTCAGAGGAATCCTTAGAATCCTCAAAGAATTTTGCAAGTCCGGCAAGTCGGGGATCAAGTTTTTCGGATTTCTCCTGTTCCTCGATTACTTCCCAATCCTTACCTGACTGGGGTGCGCCTTCTTGACCAGCGCTATCATCACAGAATACTTGCATTGGAACTTCCACTAGCAAGATCTCCCTGATGATGGGTTCAAGATCAATGACATCGCCTGTTACTTGATGAACTTCCTCTTCAGCCTCATAGTCGTGGCTGTTTAACATGAAAGTTTCAGTTGTTTCCACATCAATTGGATATTTTACATCAACCAGTGTCCGTGAACAAGGAAGAATTAGATGTCCATCAATCCGGATATGGAATGTCACTCTTGTGGCACTGATATCCGCCCTTCCAGTTAAGTGGATGGGAGATACCTCACGGATTGTTGGTTCTGTTTCCTTTATCGAGTCCATTCGGACAAACTCGTCGATTAGAAAGTCCTTGTTTCGATGTTTTTGTATCTGACTTATTGTCCATTTCATAGAATCACCCCAAGGCAACAAAGGTAATTATAGCCCTTCGCGTAATCATTTGTCAATATTTTTTCTTTACACTATAATTTACATAAATACTGTAAATTAAACTTCAAGACAATGCAATATCCATCATAACATGAAGGAGTATAAGAATGAAAGCTGTTGGCGTCGTTGTTGAGTATAATCCTTTCCATAATGGCCATTTATTTCACCTGCAACAGGCAAAAGAACAATCTGGTGCAGATATATCGATTGCAGCGATGAGCGGGAACTTCCTGCAGCGCGGAGAGCCCGCACTTGTCTCTAAATGGGCGAGGACGAAGATGGCTCTCGAGGCAGGCGTTGACATCGTGTTTGAGCTTCCCTACCGTTTTGCGACGCAGCATGCGGAAACTTTTGCAGAAGGGTCAGTATCGATTCTTTCTGCTGCCGGTTGTGACACTCTTTGTTTTGGCAGTGAATCAGGTGATTTGGAGGCTTTTAATAAAACGGTCACCTTTCTTGAAGAAAACAATGAAGACTTCCAGGATAGAATAAGACTCTACACTCGAGAAGGATATAGTTATCCTAAATCAATCGCCCTTAGTTTCCAGTCTCTTGCACCAGATGAAAGCTTTATCGATATTTCAAGGCCGAATAACATCCTTGGACTTCATTACATACAGGCGATCATCAGGCAAAAAAGCTTAATGAAAGCTGAAACGATCACCAGGAAAAGTGCCGGTTACCACGATGAGCATTTTGCCTCCGCCACGATTGCCAGCGCTACAAGCATACGCAAAGCCCTATTCGGAGCGGCAGGAGAAATAGACAATATTAAGCAATACGTACCAGAAGCGACCTACGAACAGCTCACAAACTACAGGGATCAATATGGCGGTTTCCATTCATGGGAAAATTACTGGCCTTTATTGAAGTATAAATTGCTCCAAAGCAGTCCGTCAGAATTAAAGGGCTTCTATGAAGTAGAAGAAGGACTGGAAAACAGATTACTTGCCGCTGCTGCTTCCTCAGAATCATTCCAGCAATTCATGGAATGCATCAAAACAAAGCGTTATACATGGACAAGGCTGCAGAGAGTCTGCCTTCATATTTTAACCAATACAAGCAAAAACACAATGAAAACGAGCCAAAAAACGGTGAATTACTTGAGGCTATTAGGTGCAACCGAAAAGGGCCGATCTTACCTGAACTATAAGAAAAAGGATTTCAGTCTGCCGCTCGTTTCAAAACTCTCCGCTTTTTCTGACCCTGATATCGAACTGGATATTAAAGCATCAAGGATTTATGCTCTCGGACAAAATGGAAGGGGGCAAGAACAGCTGCTTGCAGAAGAATTCGCCAGGCCCCCAATCATGTTGAAATCATGAGAAACCGCAGGAGCAGTCAAAAAGACTTAAGAAGTCCTCATAAAAAAGAAAATCAAGCTGGATTCAGCTTGATTTTTCTTTTAAATTTTCCAGATAGGATACAGCTTCCTCAAAAGTATCTACAGGTACAATTTTCATTTTGGTATCAATATCTTTAGCGGCGATCAGCGCCTCTTCATAGTTTGAGCCCTTGGCACCTTTTTCAAACGGAGCAAGGAAAATTTCTGCACCTGCCTTATCTGCAGCTACTACTTTCTGCTGGATCCCGCCGATTCTTCCCACTGTTCCATCGGGACTCATTGTTCCTGTCCCAGCTATTTCATAGCCTTTGGTCAGGTCTTCCTCGATTAATTGATTGTAGATTTCCAGCGAAAACATTAATCCAGCAGATGGACCGCCTATTTCATCAGATTGGACTGTTACATCTGGCTCAACGTCAATTTCTTTGTCATCGACAAGCTGAATTCCTACTACCGGACGGTCGCTTCCATCATCAAGTGCCTTTAGAGGTATTTCAACTGAATTTGACTTCCCATTCCGTTTATAGGAAAGCTCGACTATATCACCTGGTTTTTTTGAACTGACATATTCAATGAACTCTTCAGAGGATTTAAATTCATTATCATCCACCTGGAAAACTAAATCGCCAGGCAAAAGTTTGCCTTCAGCCGGCATCCCTTCCATTATCCTCAACACATAAACTCCCTTATAGGTGTAGTTAACTGGTTTACCTGCTTTTTTATAGGCCACCTCTATCGCTGATGTCTTCGAATTATCCATCATGTGCAGCTGGCGGATATTGTATTCTTCATCTGATTCATTATCCGCCCTGATATCTTCTACAGGATAGATTTCCTGATATTTGCTCATCTTGGCAATGATGTAGGCATATATATTCGCTCTGCCCATCCTGACTGTGGTAAGCATGAAGCTTCCTTCCTCATCGTACCCGTCTTCAACCTCGACAATCGGTTCCAGCTCCGTAGCCATACCAGGTTTGGTAACATAGTAAGGCAAGTAATAAAGAGCGCTGGCCATTAATAATATAGCTGCAAATATAGACAGAGCTATAGACTTTTTTCTGCTCATTCTGATTGAGGCTCCTTCCATTGTTCAATGCACTTTTTTATCTTATCGATGTGCTTTTTTGCTTCTTCTTCACCAATCGCAATGATTTCTTCTATATTAGTGAATGCTTTGGAATTAAACATTTCGACTGGAGGCCTGAGCATTACATCGGAAGCTATCTCTCGATTCGAGACCAGTTCCATTTGCATGATATCGATACTCTGCATGATCACATCGAAAATTGAGGTAACATCCTCGTTCTTCTTCACGCTGGATACATCAACAGCGATTACTATATCTGCTCCCATCTCCTTAGCGACAGAAACAGGAATCCGGTCAACAACTCCGCCATCGACGAACAACCTTCCATCCAGCTTTTCCGGGACAAAAATACCCGGAATCGCGATGCTAGCTCTTACAGCTTCCGCCACAGGCCCATTTTTAAAGACGACCTTCTCACCTGACATCAGGTCTGTCGCAACAATGCCAATCGGAATATCCAGTTCTTCGATCATTTTTCCATGGGTAAAAATCCTGATGAGCTCTTTAACTCTTTTCCCAGCGATAAATCCCATCTTTGGGACGGTAAAATCAAGATAATATTTCCGTTTGAACACACGTGATAGTTTATAGAGACGGTCAACGTCAAGGCCCGCACCGTAAAATGATGCTACCAGTGCACCCATGCTGCTTCCAGCTATCAAATCGATTGGAATGCCTTCATCTCTTAAAACTTTTATGACACCCAGATGGGCAAATCCCCGTGCTCCACCTGACCCTAGAGCCAAACCTATTCTTGGACTTGCCAAAGCTTTTTCCTCCCTTAAAACCATGATTTTTTCGGGTACAAACTAAACTTGGTCTAATTTGAAGTTCAGCGAGTATATTGATTTATATGAGGACAAGGCTGACAACTAAGCATTATTTATGTATCTAAACCAAAAAAATCAGTTGGATTTATTTTGAAATCATAACAGGTCCTTCCCATATATGGCTGTATGGAAGGTACATAGAATCGGAAGATAAATGGAAAATAACCCCTCTGGTGAGTTTCCTTCTATTTTACCATTGATTAAAACAGTTTCACAGCAAGACCGCAGGAAGGAGGATATTAAGTGCTTAAATCAAGAATGAAAACACTTTTCCTTGCAGCCTCCGTCACTTTACTGGCTGCTTCACTCATTTCTTTTCCCCAGCAATCCTTTGATGCTTCAATAAGAGGCTTGAATATGTGGTGGGAAATTGTTTTTCCCTCACTCCTTCCTTTCTTCATCGTTTCAGAAATGCTGATCGGTTTCGGTGTCGTCCGTTTTATAGGAGTTTTGTTGGAACCTTTGATGAGACCACTATTCAGGGTACCAGGTGTTGGTGGTTTCGTCTGGGCAATGGGCATGGCTTCCGGCTTCCCCGCAGGAGCAAAGCTTACGGCCCGAATGCGGCAGGAAGGGCAGCTGTCAAAAATCGAGGCTGAAAGACTTGTATCGTTTACTAATTCATCCAACCCACTTTTCATTTTTGGCGCTGTATCAGTTGGGTTCTTCTATAATGTTCAGCTCGGTGTTATTCTGGCACTGGCCCATTACCTTGGAAACATCAGCGTTGGATTGATTATGAGGTTCTACGGTAGAAGTGAGGAAAAGACTACAAAGGAAAAGGAACGAAACCTGACGATCAGGGATGCATTTGCTGCTTTGCACAGGACAAGAATAAAGGACAACCGTCCCATAGGGAAACTGCTAGGTGACGCTGTTATGTCTTCCATCCAGACGTTGTTGATGATTGGCGGTTTCATTATCTTATTCTCAGTTATTAACAAACTATTATTCCACCTACACATCACCGGATTCCTTGCTGAATTCCTTGAAGTCATGCTCGTAATGCTTGGCATGACAGATATGTTAAGCCTGCCATTCATTTCAGGCTTATTCGAAATCACTCTCGGCAGCCAGATGACCAGCCAGATCCAGGAAGCTACTTTGATGCATCAGGCTGTAATTACAAGCTTCATCCTCGCATTCAGCGGTTTTAGTGTCCAGGCCCAGGTTGCCAGCATTCTTGCCCAGACAGACATACGCTTCCAGCCTTTCTTTTTCGCAAGAATTATTCATGGGGTCTTTTCAGCATTCTATGCTTTTATATTATGGAAACCGGTTTATGTACGATTTTTTGAAGATGGCGAGCCATCCAATGCTCTGCCGGTAATGGAATATCTTACTTCAGAAGGCAGCCGCCTCGCAGATGCGCATAACATGCTCACCACAGCCGGACCGCTTATTACAATCTGCAGTTTGATCATTTATGTATGGTTACTTGGAAATCGCATGTTTAAAGAGAAATAACGGGCAAAATTTCTGCCCGTTATTTCTCTTCTTCGTTATTGAATTTTTTAAGTAATGCCTCCTCAACCTCACGAGGAACTAATTCAGAGATATTCCCATCATACTTTGCAACCTCTTTGACAATACTTGAACTCAAGAATGAATACTGGTTGTTTGTCATAATGAAGAAAGTCTCGATTTTATCACTCAACACTCTGTTCATTGATGTGATTTGCATTTCATACTCAAAATCCGAAACAGCTCGCAAGCCCCTGATAATGGCATCGGCGTTGACGCTTTCTGCATAATCGACCAGCAATCCCTGGAATGAATCCACCTTTACATTCGGGATGCTCTTTGTCACTTGTTCAATAAGTTCAATTCTTTCTTCTACAGAAAACAATGGTTGCTTTGAAGAATTATTCAAAACCACTACATAAAGCTCATCGAATACCTTTGCCGCTCTTGTAATGATATCCAAATGCCCCAATGTAATCGGGTCGAAACTGCCCGGACACACAGCCACTCTTGCCACTTATACTTCCCCCTCATCTACTTCATCAACTTTATAAAGAGTAATTCCTATAATTCCATATTTTTCGTTTCTTGTCTGCACTAGTCCTCCTACCTTTTCTGGCAGAGTGATTTCAGAAGCATGCTCACAGACAATCAGACCATCATGATGAACAAGGCTCTCCTTATCAATCGCTTCTAACAGCTTGACCAGCTGTTGTTTTTTATAGGGCGGGTCCAGAAATATATAATCAAACGTTAAGTCTCTTTTTTGAATTGCTTTCAACGCCCTGCCAGCATCATTTCGATATACTTCTGCCTTTTCTTCCAAACCGCAGGATTTAAGGTTCTCATTAATGATATGAATCGCCTTGCCTTCACGGTCGACAAAAACAACTTTATCCAGACCCCTGCTTAGCGCTTCGATTCCAAGTCCTCCGCTTCCAGCAAATAAATCCAGGCCCCATCCTCCTGTAAAATACGGCCCAATCATATTGAACAGCGCTTCCTTTACTTTATCAGTGGTAGGTCGCGTTGACGTTCCGGGTACCGCTTTCAAAACGCGGCCCTTCAAATCACCTGAAACAACTCTCATATTATGTACTCCTCAATCATGTAGCTTTTCAATAGTATGTAAATTACTCCCTTATCCTACCACACATATAAAAAATTAACCAAAAAAGTGTATATCCCTTCCTAATGTGGAAATAATGATGATTAACAACATCAATTTGAGGATGTTGTTGCCAACCGCGGAGAAGACTTACGTTTCCCCATAAGTTCTTCCTCCGGTTTCTCCTCTCCCTTTGCCTTCTATCCTGTTGACAGGATATAGAAGGACCCTGCAGAAACTGCAGGGCTTTTTTTTGCCTTAATAATGGTCTTATAAATCCTATAATCCGAGAGTGATCGATTCTTCACTTTCCGAAACCTGCACTTTAAAAATCGCATTTAACCAGTGCTTTCCCATATATAAATCACCATTCAGGTTCTGGAATGGGTTCTCAAGAAGCCCGAAGGTTTGGCCTCCATGAATGAATGTTTTATTCTTTAGGTTGAAGTAGTACGTATGGTTCGCAGATGAAATTTCGAGTGTTGATAAATCTGGTCCTAATGTTGTTTCATAGCCTAAAGCATTCATAGTCGGCACTAAAGGAAACAGGTATTGACCTCCTTTAATGACAGCTGCCAGCTCTTCCTTTTTATCTCCATTAACTATTACGCTTCTTGCGTCTGTAAAAAGTAATGGAAAAATCCCCGGCCTTTTTTGGCTGTTCATTGTAAAGAAGTCCGATTCCATCCCTTTGATTGAAGACAAATACCCATCAATTGAGTTGCCATTAAGATGCCCTTGTTTGGAATAGTAGGTGACAAAAGCAGCTATTTCTTCTGGAGTCAAATTTTTTTCCAACTCTTCAACCATCGCCCTGCTCTTTTCATTTTCTGGCACCTGCTTTGTTACCAGTGAAGCCAATGCCTCAAGAATCCATCCTTCTGCTTCCTCGTCTGTTCCAAACTTCGAAGACAAAAATGCCACTGCCAAGCCATGCTCAAACTCCTTATCGGTCAACTCGTTCCCTGCCAGCAGGATCCCGTTACCCCGGACAGCCCTTTTGCCATCGATGATCACTACAGATATGTGATTGTCAGAAAAGGTCTCAAGACTGTCAAACTTGTAAATAACCTGTTCCTTTTGAGTGGTATAATAATCGATTCCCTTTTGGCCTGTCAGTTTGATAAGGGGCTTCTCTTGCCAATATAGCGAAGGAGTTGAATTCTCTCCTTCAAAAACATAATAGTGCAGCAACTCCGTTTGCTTATAGCCCTTCAACGGGATTCCGGCGGACCATGTGCCCCTTTTATAATATTGGTCTACTATCTCGATTCTCGTCTTTTTGATCTCGGCATCCTTCAGAACAATCATCCAATCATTCAAGAGTATCGAAAGCCCGGGTCCGGATTTTATCGTGTATTCAAAATGCATCTTATTCCCTTTTGGCTTATGTTCTTCCTTGCATGTATCCCCTTCTGCATCTGTGCAATTGACCTCTATAGCCTGCGCCGGGATGATTGCATGATATTGTTGGTTCATTTTAAGATTATCAAATGTCTGCTTCACTTGAAGCTCGTCCTGTTCCACCTTCACCGATACAATGAGAGATATATCTCCCTCTGATTTAGATGGTTTGTCGTTTTTTTGTTGAAAAGCGCTCCATTGCCAAATGACAGCAACGCAAATAATTATGAATAATCCTGTGGTCAACAGGAATGAAACTTTCTTCATTGTATTACTCTCCAATCTCTCTACTACTATAAAATAGCAAATACAAAGCTCGAGAGTAAGATAAAATTTTAAAATCACAAGAAAAAATCGAATCTGACAAACTCTTCAAATTCATGACCACAAATGGTAAAGTATGATGGAAGATAAGTTGGAAGGGGTAATTCAGATTGATTCAACGATTTATCGAGCTTGGAGAAGGTTATTCGGATCTTTACGAATTGATAGAAACCGCCAGGGCGAACCAGCATCGATTGATGCACTTGATGGCAATTCATACAAAAATAAATGCGAAGGATGTAACTTCCCTTGTCGTTGTGCTAAAGCCAACACACCCAGGGAAATTCCAGGCGCTATATGTCTGCAGAGAGGGTATTCCAAACCCTCATGTCCTTAAGAACAAACGCTTCGACATGTTTGCAGAATTGGCTGCGGAACTGGGCAAAACAATCATAGAATTTGATGCTAAACCATCAACGATGTTCCCCGAAACAGAATTGTACTATCAACATCTTATTGGGATTTTAAGGCTGAACCACTATATTCCGCCGCTGCAATAAGAAAAGCGCAAGCGCCTTGGTCAGCCCCGACAAGCGCTGGAAGGCCGACCGGCGAAGTCGTTCTTTGACTTCATTGGGCGGACTGAAGCGACTCGAGGGGCTAGGCGCTGGAGCTAGACACTAATCTAAGTGTAAAAAATCTATACTTTCTGTTCTAAAAATAAAAAAGGTGAGGGCTCTCCTCACCTTTTTCTATTCCCATGTGATATTCTGACACGGCCTCTATATTCCCATCTTATAATCATATTCTTTTGCCTTATCAGGGGAAGAGTTTTCGAATTCCATCTTTAAGAATGGTTTATAGGAAGGTTCCACCTTTTTAACAAACGAATATGAACTGATTTTTTCCATCAGTGCCTCTGCCTCATCGAGATTGCAGTAAATCACTGCATATTTCAATTTCTTCGAGACAAAATGAACATTTCCAAATCTTCTGAGCATCTTGGCTTGCTTTAATGAATACAGCCAGACGATGATTCCCTGCCTCTGTCCTATCATATTCTTTTCCCCTTCGGTAAACGTTTGCTTTGTACTAGTCTAGCACACAAAAACCAGTTTTTTCAATAATCAATCCCATTTTACCAAGTCTAAAATAAACATCAGTCTCAAGCAAAGCTAAAATCAAAAGAAAAAAGCATGGGCATCCCCATGCTTTTTGTCGTAAATCTAAGCAGAGCACCCACAGCTTCCTCCGCTGCCACAACCGCCTCCGCAAGAGCTTTCGAAGAATGGATTTCCGGTAGGAACCTTCACGCTCTCTGAAACGGATCTGCCGATGATCACACTAACCTCATCAAGCAGGCTCTGTAAGTCATTTTCCGCTTTCTTGAATTCAGAAATAACTTCATCCATGTCCAGCTCTCTTTTTACAATCCGGAGCTTGCCCATAATTTCCTTGTAGTCAGGATGGTACTTTCCGAAACGCTGAACCTCTTCATAGCGTTCCTTCATATCCACAAATTCACGAACCTTCCTTTGTGTCTCCGGATTATTTTTAACATTATATAAACATTCCCGATAATACTCGGCAATATCAGATTGTAAAATCATGCTGACTAACTGTTCAGCTTCTTCCAATAATAGTACTCTTTCTGATGTAACAGCAAGCAATGCTGGCTCACCTCCGAACCTCATTTTACCATGAAACTGCCAGAAAAGCTAAACTTTCCAGCCGTCATCATCTAAAACCTCTGGCATGCCTGCTTAGTCCACTTCTAAAAGCTAGCAAAGCTTTCCTCATTCAGAGGAAAGCTTTGTCATGATTGGGAATTCATGCTAGAGAACATGTGCATCATCATCGATGCCATCTGGACATTGTTGGAGAATTTCTGAACCTTATGAGGGATCGTTTTTTCAAAATGGTGCAGCGCGGCGATCTGCGCAGAATAAATGTCCCTTGGGTCCCTGCTCAGCTTCCTGTACCAGTGGGGCTGGGCTCGGACGAACTCTATCAACTCTTTATTCGTTCGTAATTGCTCCATGACATCTTTACGCATTGTTAGCCTCCATTCTAATCCTGCCTGAATGAGAAAGGATGTGCAGGTCCTGAACCTTTAGATGCCTGCTGTCCGCCTTTGCTTCCCTGGAACTGGGAAAGCACGCCCTGAATCGCCCCGAGTGCCTGGCTTATGTTATGGATTTGTCCTTGAACCTGTTCAGGATCCATATTTTTAACAGCACCCATGATCGTCCCTATCCAATCGGTTTTCTTTTCTTCGCTTTTTTCGTCCTTGTCATTATTGCTCTTGTTAGTCCATTTTGGATCATCTTCACCAAGCAGGTACCAATCTTCGTACATTTCCTGCCAGGTTGTGTTCCCCTTCCTTACTTCCTGCACGAGCTCAGGGTGGGCTTTCACGAATTCCTTGAATTTCTCAACAGAGGGATGAAGTTTCTTTTTGGCCATAACTTTCACCTCACAGTGTAACAAATGCCTATAATAGCATATGAAAATGATTATAATTGGTGAGGAATTTCAGAAGTCAACCTTGTGCTTTAAAAGAGCCAAAGTGTTAAAATAAAGAACAGATTATAAGATGGCTTTTTTTACAATAATGATATTCATTCGAAATAATAGGAACAGAGCCATTCAGAAAGAGGTAATAGTATAGTGGAAAAAGAATTGCACCAGCTTTTAGACGAATGCATCTCGTTATCAGACGAGCAGGAACTTGAAGCCCTTAAAACGGTATTATCCGGAGTGAGAAATAAATTAAGCGGAAAAAACAGTACGTATATTGACGGCCTTCTGCATATGGATAGGAGACTCGATCATGAAACGTGTGAAATTGATATTCCGATTACAAATGTACTCGATAATACTCTTGGCATCGTACATGGCGGTTTTACAGCCACGATACTCGACACAGCCATGGGAACACTTGCGAATAAGCTGCTGCCAGAAGGTTACGCAGCTGTCACGTCACAAATTAACATCCATTATCTTGCGCCAGGGATTGGCGACAATCTTCATTGTAAAGCCACACTGATCCATAAAGGAAGAAGTACTGTTGTCCTTGAAGCTGATGTATTCAGGTCCGATGGCAGAAAGATCGCTCACTCTTCCGGAAGCTTCTTTGTTGTAAAAAAAACAGCACAAATAAGGTGATCATCAATGGTAACAGCAATTGCGATTCCGATTGTCCTTGCCTATTTTTATTGGTTGACGAAAAAAGAAATGCAGGCGAATTATCAGGAATGGATCAAACTGGAGAATATTCCTGAGGAAGCGATCGTGAGCGGAAAAATCATAGAGGTTAATGAATATAGAGAACGATATTATTATCATCGGTATAACCATATAACGGTGCTGAGGATAAACACTGGCTTAAAGGAGATAAGCGTAAAAAAAGTGACTCCATTGAGGAAAGGGGCAATCCCGCCTCGATTCAAAGAAGGGGAACTGGTACATCTATACGGCAATTGGAAGCAAGGTTACTTTTCAATCAATAGGACAATAAGAAAAGCGTAAGCGCCTTGGTCAGCCCCGACAAGCGTTGGAGGGCAGCCCATTGAAGTCGTTCTTTGACTTCAGTGGACGGACCGAAACGTCTCGAGCTGCTCAAAGCTAACGCTTCTCGCAAGATACTCGAGGAAGCAAACTCATGGATGAAAACTGGCTAGGTGCTGGAGCTGGACAGTTCTCAAAGTAAAATTTATACTTTCTATCATGAAAGCAGAACGAAGGAGCATGACCTCTTGGGGCATGCTCCTTCGCTGTACATAATGAATGATGTAAAATAGCAATTACTGTTGTTGCTCCCACATTTTCAAGAAGTTCTGGGTATAATGCATCTGATATACCCCTACTCCAAGATGCGAAAATTCCTCATTCAATAACGCTTCACGGTGGGTTTCACTATTCAGCCATCCCTCGACAACTGCTGGTCCATCTGTATAATTAGCTGCGATGTTTTCCCCAGCCACTTGGTACAAGATCTCCGCTGCATTTAGCCTTTCCGATAAATCGCCAAATTTCTCCGACTCATGCGAAAAATAGTCTTCAATTGCCATATCCTTGCTATGGGCATATGCGACTTCTGCCGTTTTTTCATCCCACTCCAGCGTTGGCAGATCGTGCCTTAATCTAATTGTATTAGTAATGTCCAGGATCTGTTTTTCGAGACCAGCCTCAATCCTGACCCAATCTCCTTCTGATAATACCGGTGGTTCTAACAGAGTCCCCCTGTAGACCATTTCGTATGGACGCTGCTTGACGATCGTTTCCTTGTCCATATATCGGATGCTTGAGACAGAACTAGTGAATTTATCAATATAAAGCTGTACAAAGTATTCACCCATTTTTATAATGGGTCGTGTGTTCATATCCTGCTCGGAAAGCTCGAATTTATAGGAACTTCCATTATATTCAAACGTAACATCAGGCTCAATCACGTTCATTGAAAAGATTTCTTCGATTGGCTGTCCAATTTTAAATGGTTGTACATTAACCGAAGGGCCGATGCCGTAAGCGGTCACAACCTTGCCGTTCAGGACACCAGCCTGGATATATTGATCAAGGTCGTTGTTAAAAATCCACCAATGGAAGCCATAGGCTGAAAGGTCTACCCTGGATGGTTCACCTAATTTAGCCTTAAGAGAATTGATGTCCTTACCTAATAGGGAACCAACTCCCTGTTCAGGCTGGTCAATGCCCTCACTAATATTTTGTTCATCGATATCCTTGTCGAGAGATTCATCCTCTTTAGGGATCAACTTCTGTTCAATTACCAATTCGTCAGTATCTTCCTTGTTAAATCCCATGTATAAACCAATAAGTAAAAAGATTGCGGCAAAAATTAAAATCCTAAAAATGTTTCGCAGGTAGATCCCCCCTTCTTTTGAGTATGGCAAGCCACACCGATGTGAGTCAAAAGACACTAATCTCTCTCTATCACTATATGAGTGATTTTTGAAATTATTATATCATTTATAGGGTTCTTTTTAATAGAAGTGTTCTTTCCGACTCAAAAAAAAAAAAAAATATAAGTACTTAAAGGATTGCCATATTTCTAGCGGTTTCTTGATTAACTTACTTTTAACATACGGTCTGCTTATTGTAAAATCAAACAACAACCCTTACAAAATGTTCGAACAATCGTATTAAGGATGACAAAAAGGCACCCAATATGAGTGCCTTAGACTATTGCATGTGGTTTCCAGGCTCTGAGATTTCTGATAGAGCATGCTGTGCTTGTTCGTCTGTCATTTCATTTACAGCAAAGTCACCAAGTGCTACGATGCCTACTAATTTCTCACCTTCAACGACTGGCAGCCTTCTTATTTGATGTTCCGCCATAAGTCTGGTTGCATCTTTAGTGGACATATCCGGTGTCGCTGTCACTAGGTGATCACTCATTACCGTCTCGACCTTAGAGGATGGTGGATGTTTTTCTGCTATCCCTCTAATGACAATATCCCGGTCGGTGATCATGCCTACGAGCTTATCCTTGTCGACGATAGGGACTGATCCGACATTCCATTCCTTCATTTTAACAGCCACTTCAAATACATTATCCAGCAAGGTACATGTTTCCACATCGCTAGTCATGATATCACGGATTTTACGCACTTTCATTTCCTCCTTATGAATCAAAGCTTGCCTGCTCATAATTAGGGTTGCCCGTATGATGCCAATTATGCCATCAATTAATTAATTCTTGAGTAGTCATCAGTTTCCCCTTGCAAACAGAAAGAGTGTAAGCAGATAAATTTGCTTTTATATTCATTGCAACTTAAGCATATTTTTACTATTATTAAATTTGAGATATAATCTATTTTAAGCGATATTACTGCAGTGTGTTTTTAGGAGGGAATAGGATGAAATTTGAAAATACAGGTATTGAAAACCTGAAGGCGGACCTGAACCGTCTTGATGAGGTTATGCTAGAGCACGGTCTAGTACGTGAAGGACAATGGGACTACGAGCGAGTGACTTATGACAAGAAGCTAGTGATAAAGGAAGGTACGTTCTACCTTCGTGTCCAGGGCCATGTCCACGAGGGTGATGTTGGCGCACACAAAGCGATCATTCAGCTGATGACTCCTTTGCTAGGCAAACATTATTATCCGCATGGCGTTGAATATGGTGAAGGTGAACAATTCCCAAAAGCTCTTGTCAGCCAGTGCGAAAAGCTTTTAAACGATGTGAAAGCAGAAGTAGAAAAATTCGCAATCTAATATCATAATGTAAAAAAGACGCATTCAATGCGTCTTTTTTACATTAACACCCGTTATGATGACGTCTATCTCTTTCGGTAAAATAGAAGTAAGCAGTACAATCTCCTCTTCTATATTTTTCTGTAGCTCCGTGGCATTTAGAAGGATAGAGTACTCCCCAACAATTGTGTCAACGTTAACTTTTATTTTTAGGTAACCCTGATCAAGTTCAACAATTACTCCATTGTCAGCAAATGCATTTCTTCGCAATCGTGAAATCCTGCTTTTAAAACCCGACTGTTGAAAAAAGACATTTTCATTTATGTTGGCATGAACAATTGCACAGACTGCACGGCATACCTCTCTATTTTGCTGAGGCATGATTTTTCCTGGCTTTTTCATTGCCTCACCCCTAAAAGTTAAGGATCGAAACCTCATGTTCATAAGCATATATAGAGATGAAATAGCGAACCAACGTTATTAATGTGAATACATCAACATAAAATCAACAAAGTTTTCAAAAACATGTGGGTTATAGCTGATTTTTGTTGTTTCTTATATTAAATGCGTACTATAATTTAATTGTTAAGGAATTTTTTGCTCTTTTTGAAATATAAGGCTTAAGTGCCCTTAATAAATGCTTTTTAGAGGTATATACTCTTCATGAGTATAGAAAGGAGTTTCACTTGTCCGGTATTTTTACTAAACGAACTATCATTATTGCATTAATCATCATCGCCGTTGCAGCAATTCTTTATATTATCCTTCCGGTTTCCATTCCATTGATTGCTGCTTTGATTACCGCCCTTTTTCTCGAGCCTGCAGTGGTTTACTTCCAGAAAAGATTCAAGAGTGGACGGCGCCTGGCAGTATTGGCAATTTTCCTCCTTTTTGTATTGCTTATAATGGTTGCAGGGTATTTCCTGACTACAACAGCAATCACCGAGGCAATTGACTTGATTGATAATACTCCAGTCTATATAAATGAAATTACGAATGCCTGGTATAAAGCAGAAAATAGTTTTGTTGAAGCTGCCAATGACCTTCCGAGAGAAGTTGTAACTGAAATAAGCAACCGGGCAGAAGACTTTCTCAATAAACTTAAGAATGACATGATTGCATTTATCAATATAGATAATTTGAAGGCATTGCTGACCTACATCCCAAATTTTCTAATCAGCTTCCTTGTCTATTTGATTGCCCTGTTTCTTTTCTTGCTGGAGCTGCCATCTTTAAGGCAAGGTGTTTACAGCCATTTAACAGAAAGAACAGCAGACAAAGTCCATTTCATGACATCCCGACTTTCTTATGTTGTTTTCGGATTTTTGAAAGCACAATTTTTGGTGAGTGTGATTATTTTCATCGTAGCCCTGATAGGGTTGCTTTTCATTACTCCGGAATATGCAATTGTCATGTCGGCTATCATCTGGCTGATTGATTTTATCCCGCTCATAGGCTCAATCGTCATATTGGCTCCTTGGTCAATCTTCCATCTGGCAACAGGTAATATTGCGCTTGGCACTCAACTGGCTGTACTCGCAGTCATTTTGCTGATTATCAGGCGTACAGTCGAGCCAAAGGTAATGGGCAGCCATATAGGCCTTTCCCCGCTGTCAACACTGATTGCAATGTATCTTGGACTGAAACTATTCGGCTTCATGGGCTTTGTCATTGGACCTTTGCTCTTGATCGGTTTCAATTCAGCCAAAGAAGCTGGAATTATAAAATTGAAATTTAAAATTTAATCTAAACAAAACCCGGGTGAACAAGCACCCGGGTTTTCTGTTTATAAATTCAAAAGAAATCATAGAAGAATGGTTTGAATGCTGGGATTGCATGCTCCAGCTCCTTAACTTCATCGATGTCTCCCTTGAGCAGATCTAGCTCAAATAATTCAAGAGGGCGTTTATAGCCGAATAACATGGCTGTTAAAGTGTTGATGTTCAATTGCAGTCCGCGCTTTGGAGCAGTTACGCAGGCACTACCTTCTTTCACAGGGTGAAATGTAACTCCTTCCTGCCCTATTATATATGTCCCTGTATTCCATGGAGCAGCTGCATCATCCAGATGTAAAAACATATTTTTCCCATCAGTGCTGTTGTTAAAAGGATAGCTAGATAATGCTTTCTCAGCATTGACTATTCTGCCCATGAAATATGGATAGATTTCAGTCTTGAGCTTAGGCTCCTTTAAAAAATATGGGAATGGGTCATGGACTGATAACAGTACTTCAACTCGATCTACCATTGAATCATGCTGGCAGATGAAGTTCCACAGTCCTTTTCTCGCTTCATGGGTTAGAGAAACGTATTCCTCAACCTTCATTACATTATCTTTAATCTCGTACAACACGTAGCCTGTCGCATCATTTTTTGAATCATAATAAACAGCAGCTGTTTGTTCACCGTATATACTTGTTCGCCACCATTCCGAATCTCTTGCTAACATTGCGCTATGCATTGCTGCATATTGCTCGTAGACCCTCTCGATATCCAATGAGTGATTCTTCTCTGTATGTCGTTTAATATTTCCTGATTGTCTACGTACTGGTGTTAGATCTATTTTTTCGATAGTGATCTTTCTGTTGTCTGAAATGATTTCCCAGCCAAACCTTCTATAGAAATCGATCTGAAATGGATGAAGAAAAGAAACAATATTCCCGCTCTCATCCATATCCTCCAGCGCCCTTTTCATTAAGGCATTAACATGCCCTTTACGTCTATGCTCAGGATAGGTAGCGACTCCGGCAATGCCACCCATTTTCCAATTCAGTTGCCCCAGCTTCACATTCAAAGAAAGAATATGTAATTTGGAAGCAAGCTCTTCCCCTTCAAATATCCCTAGCAAGCGATGTTTCTTAAGGGTTTCCAACCTTTTTGGAATATCACTTTCCGGCACTTTATACTGAAAAGCATACATTGATAAATTCATTGACTCCACATAATGTTTTTCTGATAAAACTTTAATATCCAAGAAATTTCAACCTCCTTTATACACCTAATAAATTCGCCTGTTAAAGCAGGAATACCTTCTAAAAACAAAAAACATTGCTGTAAGCAATGTTTTTAAAGTCTGTTATGTTCCGAGTATTGCCTTGATGACTGAAGTTGTTTCTCCGCCTTTGTAGAACACATATAGAAGCAGGTAAACGGCAACCCCCGTGATGCCGGTAAAGAACCAGGTAACACTGGTGACAGGTCCAAGTTTGCGATGGCGCTCTAATCTGTTCTTATATCCTGTGTAAAGCGAGATAATTCCAAGGACAGCTCCAATAGTGGCAAGTGTGATATGGAAAATTAAGAACATCGTATAGTAAATCTTGATATCATCAGGTCCACCAAATGATGTATTTCCAATGAAAATCGTCCTTGATGCATAAATCACGAAGAATATGATGGCGAATATACCAGCCAGTGTCATGGTCTTGCGATGCTTTTCAATCTTTCTTTGTTTTATTTGTGCCCAGCCAATTGCCACGGTTATCGCACTTAAGACAATAAATGTTGTGCTGATTGTCGGCAGGATCGGTAAGTTTGACATATATATGTACCTCTCAATCATTATTTCTCCATAAAGTTAATTGTAGGTGACCTGTCTCTTTTTTTCAATCTTTGATTGCTGATAACTAATAATTTTTTTGGTGGAGCGTAATCCCATATTAAACAACAACAAAAGCTTCCCGCTAAGGAAGCTTTTGCAATGCGTTATTACTTAATTGGCTGTGGCGCACTCGCAAGATTAATCGCATCCTGCTCAGCTTGATGATCCTCTTCATTGCGGAACCATTGGAAGAACGCATATCCCAGGAAGATACCATAGACAATTTCCTGAATGACCTTCATGATTACTCCTCCAAGCTGCTGGTCATGCAGAAGCGAAATAGAACTGAAGGTTTCCGGACCGCTGAGATCCAGGCTCGAAAGCATCGTAGGCGGTACACATAATTTCAAAGCTTCGCCCCACGCATTAGGGTCAGAAAAAGTTGCATACATCGGCGTATCGGCAAAGATAATTAGAGCACACGCTGGTGTGATTAAAACACCGTCAGCAAAGATATACCCCATTTTCTTAACACCTGATAAAGTCTGATACTCTTCCAATTTATTGACCAGCGGCCACCACATGAACATCGCAAGTACGAATAGTACTGATGTGTAGCCAGCATGAAGCCACATATCCGTTTTTACAAAGTCAAAAATCAGCGGGATATGATAAATAGAGAATATACCATTGAACATAATCAAGGCAATCAACGGCTTGGTGAAAAAGCGGAACAGAGGATCGACGATCGGCAGCGATAGGAACGATCTCCAAAGCCAGTCAGGCAAGCCAAAAATCAAAAGAGGCGGAACAACAAGGTAAAGGACTGCCATCTGGATCATGTGCATATAAAAAGTGATATGCGCCATCAAATCAACTGGCGAACCTTTAATGATATACAGCACAATAATCGCAGAGGTAAAGTAAAGTGCCTGTTTACGCGTTGCAGGCACACCTTCCTTAAAACGATCATAGTACTTGAAGACAACTAGATAATAAGCAACTAATAGAGCTGCAATCACAAGAAAATACATCGGACTCCATAGTGCTCTGAATCCAAATATATCTAGAGTAAGCATCGTTTTTTCACCTCGTCCTGTTTAAGAACTTTACTATCATTATACTTCCAAAGGTAAGGCACTTCAATATAGCGGCTCTACCATTAATTGTTAGTATACTCTCATACATAGAAAAAATCGGCTTATAGGCCGATTTTTTCTTTAAGTCATATTACCACCAGATAATGGTTGTGAAAGCCAGGACTGTTACAGCTCCAACAACGACACCAGAATAAAGGAACAATGCAGGTGCTTCATGCCCTTTATGACTCATATGCATGAAATAGTAAAGCTGGAAGATTACCTGGATCACAGCAAGCAGCAGGATGAACGGAACTGTGAACCAGCCTGAGAATCCTTCATATCCAACTGCAACGAAAGCAACAAGTGTCAAGAAAATCATCAATGCAAAGGAAACGATTTGGTATCTCATCTCTTCGGCGCTTTTCTTGCGGCGATATTCGACGTCTACTCTTGGGTTCCCTGAACTTGGTTGTTGATTAGCCATCAGTTTATCCCACCATTCCCATTAGATATACAACCGTGAAGATGAATACCCATACAACGTCGATGAAGTGCCAGTAAAGGCTGGCAACATAAAACTTAGGAGCGTTGTAAAGGTTCAATCCACGCTTGGAGTTACGGACCATCAGTGTAATGATCCAAAGCAAACCAAATGCAACGTGACCACCATGGAAGCCTACAAGCGTGTAGAAGGCAGAACCAAATGCACTGCTTGTAAACGTATGATGAAACTCATGTACATAGTGATTGAACTCGTAAATTTCAAGCGCAAGGAAAGCAGCGCCAAGAGCTACAGTCAATCCTAACCAAAGCTGCATCTTTTTAAAGTTAAAGTTCTTCATATGGTACATAGCATATACACTTGTCAAAGAACTCGTTAAAAGAAGCATTGTCGCAGCAAAAGCCAGCGGTATTTCAAAGATATCCTTGGCAAGTGCATGGTCAGCACTAGGAACCTTATCTTTTAATGCAAGATATGTTGCGAACAGAGTCGCAAACAATACTGTCTCTCCGCCAAGGAAGAACCAGAAGCCCAAAAACTTGTTCTTTGCTTCGAGGGTTGCTTTTTCAGGCTCCGCAGGCCATGTTTCATAAGTGAATTTTTCTTCAACTTGCATTATGCCTTTGCCCCCTTATCATTATCATCTTCCATTAAGTCTTCTTTATGAATATGGAATCCATGATCATCTTTAATAGAACGTACGAACATCGCTCCTAAAGTTACTGCCATACCGAGGATCAAGACTAACAGTCCCCAGCTTGTATCAGCACGGTACATCGCACCAAAGGCTGCGATGAAAAGACCAAGTGAGATAACGAAAGGAATGAAAGAGTTATTCGGCATATGGATATCGCCAAGTGGTTCTGCAGGCGTCATTTCATTCTTGCCTTCCATTTTCTCCAGCCAGTAAGCATCCAGTCCGCGTACAAGCGGAAGCTGCTTGAAGTTGTAAAATGGCGGCGGAGATGCAATCGCCCACTCTAGTGTACGGCCGTCACCCCATGGATCATTTCCGACTTTTTCGTTTTTAACTTGTGTCATGATTACGTTAATTAATAGAACGATTGTAGCAATTGCCATGAAAATCGCACCGATTGAACTGATCAAGTTCCCAGTTTCAAGTCCCTGTCCAGGCAGGAATGTGAAGATACGACGAGGCATCCCCATCAATCCAAGGAAGTGCTGGATGAAGAACGTCAGGTGGAATCCAATCAGGAATAACCAGAACGTAACTTTACCAAGAGTTTCATTCAGCATTGTGCCAAACATTTTCGGCCAGTACAGGTGTGCACCTGCAAATAGTGCGAATACTACACCACCAACGATAACGTAGTGGAAGTGAGCGACAACGAAATAGCTGTCGTGGTACTGATAGTCAGCAGCAGCAGATGCCAGCATGACACCAGTTACACCACCGGCAACGAATGAAGGAATGAAGGCTACAGCCCAAAGCATCGGAGTTGTGAACTTGATGCTTCCTCCCCACATTGTGAACATCCAGTTGAATATCTTGATACCAGTTGGAACAGCAATCGCCATTGTCGCTACTGCGAAAATCGCGTTTGCGATCGGTCCAAGACCTGTTGTGAACATGTGGTGAGCCCATACCATGAATCCAAGGAAACCGATCAATACAGTAGCGAATACCATGGATGAGTAACCGAAAAGACGTTTTCTAGAGAAAATTGCAAAAATCTCAGAGAAAATACCGAAAGCCGGCAAAATCAAGATATAAACTTCCGGGTGACCAAAAATCCAGAAAAGGTGTTCCCAGATGATTGTGTTACCCCCATTTGCTACATCAAAGAAATTAGAGCCAAACATACGGTCAAAAATCAATAAGAAAAGACCAACAGTCAGTGGAGGGAATGCGAACAAGATAAGAGCTGATGTTACGAATGTTGCCCAAGTAAACATCGGCATTCTCATATAAGTCATTCCCGGTGCACGCATGTTAATAATCGTTACGAGGAAGTTAATCCCCCCGATTAGTGTACCCGCACCTGAAATCTGCAAACCCAGTGCATAGAAGTCAATACCATGTGTTTCAGACGCCATCGCAAGTGAAGCGTAAGAAGTCCAACCAGCATCTGGAGCTCCACCCAGGAACCATGAAAGGTTAAGGAATACTCCACCAAAGAAGAATAGCCAAAATCCTAATGAGTTCAAGAATGGGAACGCTACGTCACGCGCTCCTATCTGGAGTGGCATAACAGCATTCATGAATGCAAATACAAGCGGCATCGCTGCAAGGAATATCATCGTTGTTCCATGCATCGTCAGGATTTCATTATAGAAACCTGCGCTTACAAAATCATTATTAGGTACAGCCAGCTGAATACGGATGAACAAAGCTTCAAGTCCGCCTAGGATGAAGAAGAATCCGCCAGCAATTAGATAAAGGATTGCGATTTTTTTATGGTCAACCGTTGTCAGGTAATCCCATAACGTTGCGCCGAATCCCTTTTTCTGAGCATAGGTACTCACAGTTTTACCTCCCTTTCAAACAAATCCCCTGTTATTTCTGGACTTTCAAGCCCATCAGATATTCTGTTAATGCATCAAGTTCTTCAGTAGAAAGCTCAGGATACTTGCCAGTCATTTTGTTTGCTGGCTTGTATGCTTCTGGGTCTTCCAGCCATTTCTTGATATTTTCTTCTGACATATCCATGACACCAGCAACGCGTGAACGATCGCCGAAGTTTGTCAAGTTAGGACCCACACGAGCTGCTTCTGGAGCCGTGTTTGCCGGAGTTACGGCGTGGCATCCGATACAGCTGTTATTGAAGATTTCCTGTCCTTGCTGAGCAGTCGCAGTTTCTGCCTGAGCAGGTTCTTTAACTCCTTGCATATTTGCTACCCACTGATCGAATTCATCACGTGGCAAAGCTTTTACTTTGAAATCCATCAATGCGTGTGAAGG
This sequence comes from Mesobacillus jeotgali, assembly GCF_002874535.1. Taxonomy (GTDB): domain Bacteria; phylum Bacillota; class Bacilli; order Bacillales; family Cytobacillaceae; genus Mesobacillus; species Mesobacillus jeotgali. The sequence goes on along the minus strand of NZ_CP025025.1, from coordinate 1,397,365 downwards.
CCCGCAGAGCTCAGCACATTTCCCGTAGAAAAGTCCGCCAGCTTCGTCAGCACCTTTACTGTCAAACTCAAGCCAGAATTTATTGATGTTATCAGTATTTGTATCCATCTTTCCTCCAACAGAAGGAATCCAGAAAGAGTGCTTTACATCAGAAGCCTTAAGATTGAAGTAAACCTTTTCATCAGTAGGGACTACTAAATCCTGGCTAGTGATGATCTCTTCATTTGGATACTCAAATTCCCACCAGTAAAGATTTGCGCGCACGTTAACTACAAGCGCATCAGTCTTACCTTCAGCGTTTTTCTTTTCCATTGGGGAAACATCCGCCAACTTAAACGTTGCAGCAACTGTAGGAACAGCAAGAATTAGAAGCAATAAGATCGGAATAACAGTCCAAAGGATCTCCAGCTTGTGGCTTCCCTCGACCTGCTTCGGAATTTCGTTGTCATTCTTCCTGCGGAACTTCATAATGACATAAATAAAAATGATTGTGACGACAGCAATTACTCCCACCATAATCGCCGTGCTCAACAACATAAGTTCATACTGGGATTGAGCAACTTCACCTGCAGGTCTTAATGTAGACAGGTATGGCTCACCACAGCCGGACAAGACTAATGCCATCAATGTGAACAATGACAGCAGACGCCATTTAGCAAGCATCTTCATAGCTTAATTAAACCCCTCTTTCGTAAAAAATCTTATAAATTTGGTTGTAAAAAATATATGGAAAAATCCTCTCTCAACAAAGAGTGAATCTCCTAACAAAGGTTAGATAAGTGTGACAATTACCATAGCGACAAACATGACTGTTAAGTATTGTAAAGAATATACAAACATCAGTTTTGCCCATTTCATATCATCTTTAAGCTTTTCAAGGTAGATTCCCAATACAAGCCATCCAATATTCAGGATCGTTGCAAGAACCATGAATGGGATTCCTAGTTCATCAAGGAAAAATGGCAACGGAAGCAAGGCTGTTATCCAAAGGTAAACAGATCTCTTGGTTGCTTTGAATCCTTTCACGACTGGAAGCATTGGTATACCAGCTGCCCGGTATTCCTCTACCCTTCTCATTGCCAGAGCATAGAAGTGTGGTGGCTGCCAAACAAAAACGATGGCAAAAAGCATCCAGGCCATTACGTCCAGGTTAGCGTCCACTGCAGCCCAGCCGATTAGCGGTGGAACTGCTCCTGAGATACTGCCGACAATTGTATTGGAGACATATTGTCGTTTTGACCACAATGTATAGAGAACTACATAACTAAAAACTCCAAACAAGCCGATTACAGCAGCTGTGATGGTAGTTGTAAGCAAAAACGCGGTTCCAATCCCGATCAGCAAGAAGCTCATCAAGGCCACTTTTCCTGGCTGGACTTTTCCAGTTACAGTCGGCCTGTCTTTTGTTCGCTCCATTAAATGGTCGATATCCCGATCGATGTAATTATTCAGGCTGCAAGAGCCGGCGACAATCAATGATGAACCTATCAATGTCGCTAGAATCAAATCAATATTATCCAGAAAGCGTGCTCCGCTAAAATGAAGAGCTAGCCATAATCCAGTAAAAGTCGTCATAGCATTGGAATTTACAATTCCAACTTTAATGAGGGCAAGAAAATCTTTCAACATCGTCTTCTCCACAACTGCAGGCTGTCCGTCCTCTAATACAGCTTCTGATAAAGCTTTTGAATTAGACATCCATATCCTCCTTCATCCCTTTCCCTTCAAAATTCCAGAGACGAAATTTTTACAAAAAAAAGAAGAGTATTTGTACTTTATATTTCGGATAGTTTTCACTATTCTCAACGTGTAAAGGCTGTTAAATGTTTGCGTAGAAAAATAAAGCCTACGTTGTATATTAAATCACACTTCACAACTTTTTTGTGAATTTTTTTTGAACAAAATTTGACTAATTTGTGTCTTACCGCCATTATCCATAAAGTTTATTTTTATTGCAAGGAATTTTGACCTGATATTAAAAGAATGTTTGGATGTCTTCTTTTTCACGAATATACATATTCTTGGATAATATTTTCATGTCTGTAAAATTGCTGGTATGTATACTCATCATTCTTCACGCCTTATCGCTGCCATGAGCATTTTACCTATATTACTAGGTATTGTCCAACTATAATAGAAAGTATTGAAATATTAACTATTATTGTGTAGTATCTTAAGTATTGTTTTCTATCCTTTTTCGTCAAAATTCGTTATTATAGGGATAGAATTTTTTCTTTTCTACAAGCTTCTTCTATTATACATGTCAAGTTTATTATTTGACAACTTATCGAACTTTGAATGAGCAGGTGATGATCATGAATCGTTCCCTTAAGTGGCTGGCTGTTTTAACCACGATTGGGATGCTTTTTGTTTTACTCGGAGGAGCGTTGGTTACAAAAACAGATTCCGGAATGGGCTGCGGCAAGTCCTGGCCGCTTTGTAACGGAGAATTCGTTCCTACGGATATTACTCCCGAATTGGTAATAGAGCTTGCCCACAGGTTAGTGTCGGGCAGCGTAGGCATCATGGTACTAATCTTATCTATTTGGACATGGAAGGCGATTGGGCATATACGTGAAACGAAGTTCTTGTCTGTTTTATCTTTTTTCTTCCTTGTTCTACAGGCATTGATAGGAGCTGCCGCTGTCGTTTGGGGACAATCTGATTTTGTCCTGGCACTTCACTTCGGCATTTCGCTTATCTCTTTTGCTGCAGTACTTTTATTGACCATGCTAATTTTTGAAGTGGATAAAAAATTCCAGGCTGAAAAATTAGTGATTGATAAAAGAATGAAGTTCCATATTATCGGACTTTCCATTTACAGCTATATTGTTGTTTATACTGGTGCTCTTGTCCGGCATATGAATGCCAGCCTGGTCTGTAAAGACTGGCCATTATGTACGAATGGCGGACCCATCCTTCCTACCAACATATACGAGTGGGTACAAATGGGACACAGGGCTGCAGCAGGTTTCATTTTTATTTGGATCGCATATGTCACCTACATTGCCGTCAAACACTACAAGCATGAAAGAGTACTATACTGGGGATGGATCATTTCAATGGTCCTAGTGTCACTGCAAGTCATTGCCGGCGCATTTGTCATCTTCACAAGATTGAATTTGTACATTGCCCTGGGCCACGCTTTCTTCATTTCTGTTTTGTTTGGTGTATTCAGCTACTTTATCCTTCTGGTTTCCAGGAGCAAAAAGAATGCCGCAAGAGTACAAAACCCTAAACCAGTTGACCTTTCTCCGGCAACGGTAAAATAAAAAGCTGCAGCAGACGCTGCAGCTTTTTCTCTGTATCTGATTACGACCTGAACTTGAACGAATTTTGGCTTACAACAGCTTTTGAAGGCTTAGGCTGGGCTGTTTTGTCCTTCTTATACTTCTCTTCATATTTTACAAACATCGAAACATTCACCAATATCCCGGTGGCAATCGCGAGCTGCAGCAATGATGAGCCGCCATAACTCACAAAAGGCAAAGGAACCCCTGTCAGAGGAATAACCCCTGAAGCTCCACCAAGATTGACAAACGACTGAATGCCAATCATACTGGCAATCCCTATTGCAAGCAAACTGCCAAAAGGATCCTTGCACTTTAAACCTATATGAATACCCTTTAAAACGATGAATGCCAGACTCAACAACACAAACCCTACACCAAAAATCCCCAACTCCTCAGAGATGACTGCGATAATGAAGTCTGTGTGGGCTTCAGGTAAATACCCCAATTTTTGATTACTTTGTCCCAATCCTAGTCCTGTCAATCCACCTGAACCAATTGCATAATAGGCATTTGCTAATTGATAACCCGATTTTTGTTCATCATCGAAAGGATTGCTATACGACGTAAGACGTTCAAGACGCCTTTCTGAAAATACTTCGTCTTTTAGTATAAGCGATACGGGCACTAACAAAATCATAACAATCATAACCAGTTTCATGATATTTTTAAAGTTCATACCTGAAGCTAAAATGATAGCTGCAGCAATTAGCATGATAATCCCTGCAGTGCCAAAGTCCGGCTGAGCAGCGACCAGGAAAAATACCATCACCAGGAATAGCAAAGGCGGTAGCACACCTCTGTTAAATTCATTTATGTATGATTGTTTTTTTGCATACACAGCTGATAAGTATATAATGACACTCAGTTTTGCAAGCTCGGATGGCTGAATGCTTCTAGCTCCTACTTCTATCCAGCTCAAGGCGTTACCCGCTACTTTACCGACGACGAATAATATCAGCAAGCCTGATAGGGTTAATACCACCATAGGGAGTAAGATTTTGGTGCTTTTCATTGCTTTGTATGGAAATAAAGCCGCTAAAATAAATACAACCATAGCCGCTAATAAATTGAATTTCTGTTTTTCGTAAAAGAAATCGCTATCTACTCCATGCCAAGTGACCATGCTAGCACTGTATACCATGACAAGGCCGAACAAGCACAAGAGCGCAACAACAATGATCAATGAATAGTCATAGGATTTCAGTATTTTTTTTAACATCGTCTCTTCCCCATCTTCTAAGTTGTTTAATCTATTCTACTATAAGTTGAAATATCCTGCCTTTGTTTAAGGAAAAGTTATGGAATTCTTAATATATTGTCATAGAAGTGTAATGCAGTCTTCGAGAATACGCTTGAACTGAAAGGAGCTAATTAAAGTAACAATGTTCACCAAAGGCGACTCACAAAAAAACTCAAACAATCGATTAGGACTGTTTGAGTTTTTAGGATTTATTTTTTTAACGAAGCTTCATGCAGTATGGAAAGCTCTTGCTCCAACTGGTCGAGAATTACTTTCCCATCTGATTCTTCGATTAAGCCGAGTCTTACTGCAAAATCTATCTCTCTTGATAATCCAAACATTTGCGTATCTAAAACCTCTTCATAAAGAGGGCATTGAGGCATTGTCAGGTTATCCATTTGCACTTTGATCAGCTTTAAAATTTTATCAGCGTCAGCCTTTAACAAGGCATGGGCTTTTTCCTGATGGTTGATTATCATATCAGACGCCAACTTGATCCCCCCGTTTCCGAGCGATTACCCAATCCTATCTTTAAATTTTACCCTTAAGTGGACAAAAAAGCAAGAATATTAAGGAGGCAGTTCTTAATGAATTGCGTGCTATAGACGTGTTGAAATGACAACTCACAAAATTATCGCTATACTGAATTAATAATATGCAAAGATTCAGGAGGGAACTATGGAAACAATCATCCCAATCAAAGGAAAAGTTAAATACAAGATCACTTTGGATCCTGGCGTATGGATTTTCGATGATCGCAAAGTAGACTTGAATACATATTTCAGCGAAGACAAGGAGCGAGGAGATGCCCTTGAAGAGTATACGAAGTCAATCTCAAAACATTGGGATCGTGAAATTATGGAGGGTGCAGTCCATCCACCAACCCTTAAAACAGAAGTGAAGTTCGAAAAAGAAAAAGTTCTGACCGGCACTTTCGGCATCCCATTCAAGCCATTCCTGGTTAATGCAGAACCTGAGCAGACAGCGGAGAATGTAGTAATTGAATATGGGGAAAATGACCAGGTCTCACTTTCACTCGAAGAGGCTTCCCGCCTTATCCTCGGTTTCTCGAAGAACGGCAAGCCTTTAAAAGAGGATGGGCCGTTGCATGTATATTACGAAGATGGTTCAAATAAGGATAACCCCATCAAAAATGTTACCGGTTTTACCGTAGAATAATATGTAAGGTACTGCCAACGGGCATCCCAGAAGGGTGCCCGTTATTATATTGTCCCTCTACCCGTTTAGTCTTTTATATCTGACTTCTCATATCCCAGTATACGCTAATTTAAAAGATCGGCTGCGAGCTGGGCAAGAGATGACCGTTCTCCTTTAACGAGCTGGACATGACCCGCGATTTGCTGGTCTTTGAACTTTTCAACCACATAGGTCAACCCATTATTATAGGCATCCAGGTATGGGTGGTCAATCTGGTCAGGGTCACCCATCAAGACAATTTTACTGCGCTCCCCTACCCTCGTCAGAATTGTTTTAATCTCATGCTTTGTCAGGTTCTGCGCTTCATCAATGATGATGTATTGGTCCGGAATGCTCCTTCCCCTTATATATGTTAATGCTTCTACCTCGATTGAACCCATCCCTGCCAGTATGGCATCAAGTTCTCCCGGTTTTTTGGTATTGAAAAGAAATTCAAGGTTATCATAAATAGGCTGCATCCATGGTCTGAGCTTTTCCTGCTTTTCGCCAGGCAAAAAGCCCAAATCTTTACCTACTGGCACAATCGGCCTTGCTACAAGCAGCTTTTTAAAAATCCCCATGTCCTCAGTCTGCAGCAGACCTGATGCCAGGGCGAGCAATGTCTTTCCAGTACCTGCACGCCCTATCAATGTGATTAAAGGCATGTCTTGTCGCAGAAGCAGTTCCATCGCCATTATTTGTTGAACATTTCTTGGCTTGATTCCCCATGTATGTTTGCCCTCATGTTCAAAAACAAGCTTTTTCACTTTTTTATTTTTTGTATCAACCATACCTATTGCGGAAGCAGAACTGCCGAGAATGTCCTTCATGATTACGAACTGATTTGGGTAAAAGAAGTTTTGCCCCTTTAAATCAGAAATGTTAAGTTCTCCTTTTTCATAAAAACGATTTAATTCCTCTATCGGTATATACACTTCTGCATAGCCAGAATACAGATGATTAATTTCCACAACCCTGTCGCTTAAAAAATCTTCAGCGATCAGTCCGATTGCATCTGCTTTTACTCGGACAAGTGCGTCCTTACTGACAAGGATAACTGGACGACCATCTTCCTTCGTTTCTTCTTCAAGACTTAAGTTTTTAGCAACCGCCAGTATTCGATTGTCATTTGTTTTTTCAACAAAGATTTCCTGAAGTTGATGGAAGGATCGATGGTTCAGCTCAATCCTGAGCGTCCCTCCACCTTCAAGGTTGATTTTCTCATGCAGCTTCCCTGTCTCCCTCATTCCGTCTATGAGCCTTGAAACCTGGCGCGCATTGCGCCCAATCTCATCCATATATCTTTTCTTTGAATCCACTTCCTCCAGAACTACAGCAGGTATGACAACTTCATTGTCTTGAAAGGAAAAAATCGCGTGCGGATCCTGTAGTAAGACGTTTGTATCCAGTACGTATATTTTACTCAAATTGATGCCTCCCGCCTTATTGATCTCGACTTTGGCCAACTTGGCAGCCTTGGCCGGGACTTTGGTAAAATATATGACTTTTTGAATAAAGATAGAAGATATTTTGCACAATAACCTTTGAGCATTTCTTTTTTTGTTGCTTTTGTCATTAGCTTTGTTGCCTGCTGCATTATTACTTCGAAGCTCTTTTATCAGGCCTAGAGGACAATTGGAATGCATAGGCAAGAGTTACTGTATTAAAGACAAAATGCGAAAACTGCCTTTTTCATTTACATTTCTAGTTGTCTTATGGACTTTTTTAAAAGAATAATTAACCGGAGGGGTTCATTTATGATAAGATTGGTTGCTGCAATCTCGTTTGTATTGTTATTGACTGCTTGCAATGGACAAAACAAAGCAAATAAAGCTGACGAAGATCACAAGGTCAAGGTCCAGAATAGTGCGATCAAGGAAGTTGACCGCCAGTCTGGCCAGGAGATTTCCCGACATCTTGTGAACTTGACCACTCACATCCCTAATGTTGATGATGCTGCGGCTGTTGTGGTTGGTCGCTATGCTATTGTGGGTATCGACGTAAATGACAAAATGGAGAGGTCTGAGGTAGATACTGTTAAATATACGGTTGCAGAAGCCTTAAAAAAAGACCCTCACGGTGCACGTGCAGTAGTGGTTGCCGATCCTGATATCACAGCGAGGTTAAGGGAGATTTCTGAAGATATACAAAACGGCCAGCCAATTCAGGGGATTATGAACGAACTTTCAGATATAACCGGAAGAGTCATGCCCGAGGTTCCCGCAGACATGATTGAACCGCAGAATGAGAGTCCTACAGAAGATCCAAAAAAGAAGCTTAATGAAGATGAACAGAAACAGTTAGAGAAGGACCAGGAGCAACAATCTAACTATCATAAATAACAGCAGCAAAAAAAGCTTAGTCAATCGACTAAGCTTTTCTCATTGCATCCATTACCTGCTTATCAAGGCGTGCTGCTGCATCTTTATCGTATGTCTTGTCATATTGAGGTTCAGCGACGATTTTTGAACCATAGAACATAACGTCTCTTACTTCGCTAATATTGATTTCAACTAGCGCCAGCTTCAAAGGTACACCTTCAAGTTTTTCTTGCTTGACGCTCGCCGTCCCGCTAATTGAATATGTAGATTCATTTGCGATTAAGTTGATTACTGCCTTGTCATTGCTCTTGATATTCTCGATGATCCGAGAGCGGTTATCCACCGCAAAATAAATGGTACCCTCATCCTTTGCAAGCACCCAGGAAATCGCGCTGACATTCGGGCCGCCGGTTTCATGGTCCACTGTCGCCAGGGTAACAAAACGCTCTTTTTGCAATTCATCAACCAACGGTTTGATTAGTTTAGGTTCTACTTGATTTGCCATATTCACCCTCCTTAAACTATCATAATAGTACTACGAACTCTTTGAGCAGGGCAAATCAAATGATTTTCTCTGCTAAGGCTCCAATCAATGATATACTATAATATAATCAAAACTCAATCAGGCTATGTATGATAATTATTAATAAGAGGTGTAAGAATGAGAGTCAAATGTGTACTATGCGACAAAATCGAGAATATTAACAGCGATACGCTTCAGGCTAAGCGGCTTCGAAACCGGCCGATCCATACATATATGTGCGATCCTTGTAATGAACGAATTGCTGATAAGACGAACAACCGTATAGCAACCGGGAATTTTAAACTGTATCGTTCCCGGGTTAAGAAGGATGATTGGTGAATGGTGATTAATGATTACCTTCCTAGTTAAAATTTAGAACGAAATTTAGGGCTGATTCAGGCAGCTTTTCGGGTTCCTCCTCAAACCTGTCTGAATACGGGCTTTATTTTGACAGCTTATGTACATTGAACCTCAAACCTGTCTGAATTCGGAGCTTTTCTTGACAGCTTTGGGCTTTGCGACCTGAAACCTGTCACAATAACCACGTTTTCTTGACAGCTTTGGGCTCTGCAGCCTGAAACCTGTCACAATAACTACGCTTTCTTGACAGCTTTGGGCTCTGCAGCCTGAAACCTGTCACAATAACTACGCTTTCTTGACAACTCTGGACTCTGCAGCCTGTAACCTGTCACAATAACCACGTTTTCTTGACAGCTTTGGACTCAGCAGACTGAAACCTGTCACAATAACTACGCTTTCTTGACAGCTTTGGACTCAGCAGACTGAAACCTGTCACAATAACCACGTTTTCTTGACAGCTCTGGGCTCTGCGACCTGATACCTGTCACAATTACCGCTTTTTCTAGACAGCTTTGGGCTCTGCATTCTGAAACCTGTCACAATAACCACAGCTTTCCTGCCTTCCGTCTAAATCCTATATGATCCAATTATCATTTTTACAAACCAAATCCCATAAATCAAACAGCAAAAAAATCCGCCCAATTCTAGGCGGATTTTTCTCTATTCTTCATCTGGGTAGTTCACGTATTTGTCTGGTTCTTGCCTGATTTGGTCAAGCATGACTTCAATGAAGTCGCGCGGGAAGCGGTATTCTTTGGAATTACCTTCCTGCACGACAGTGACATAATACATTAGTGCGTCCCGTTTTAATTCTTTAGATTCAACATTATGCTCTTCGGCAAGAATTTGATCAAATAACTGTGTGGTTTCTTGAGCTGCTGTATCTTCTGGCCGAGCATCGCTGACAATTTTGATTGTCAGCCAATTATAAATTGCATCCTGGAGTGATTTCATATCTCCAACTCCTATTTGACATTTGCTTCTGCTTTTTTGTGCTGTCGCAGCCTGAGCTTGTAGATGATCAGTATGAGTGCTGCGACCACAAGTCCTTCCGTGATGGGAAGAAAGATAGCAAGGAAGGTTAGGATTGTAGAGCCAAGCAATAGAAATGCATAGATGATGATATTTTTCAGCAATGACAGCTTCTGTGCAAAACCAAGTTTATAAACAAGGATGCTCAGAGCGGCAATCGTCAGGTAAAGCATCCACATGCCTACCGTTGGGTTCTCATCCACCCTGAATAATGCTGCAAAAAATGATAATCTCTGGCTTACATCCATACTTCTTCCCCCTACTTAATTAAGCTTCAGCGTATTTTTTCTTTTTCGCCTGTCTTTCACGCTCATTCTTATCAAGAATCTTTTTACGGAGTCTGATTGATTCTGGAGTTACTTCGCAATACTCGTCATCGTTCAAGTATTCTAATGATTCTTCCAGAGTCATGATTCTAGGCTTCTTGATGACAGATGTCTGGTCCTTATTAGCAGAACGAATATTAGTTGCTGCCTTCACCTTCGTGATATTAACAGTAATATCATTTTCACGAGTGTGCTCACCAACAATCATGCCCTCATAAATTTCAGTTCCTGGCTCAACGAAAATCGTTCCGCGGTCTTCTACCTGCATGATACCATAAGTAGATGCCTTTCCTGATTCCATTGATACTAGAACACCTTGACGGCGTCCGCCTACCTGACCTTGTAGCATAGGCTGGTAGCTGTCGAATGTATGGTTAATGATACCATATCCTCGAGTCAGTGTTAAAAATTCTGTTGTGTATCCGATAAGTCCGCGTGCCGGTACGTTGAAAATCAATCGAACCTGTCCGCTGCCATTATTGATCATATCGAGCATTTCACCTTTACGTGCACCGATCGATTCCATGATTGATCCTGTGTGTTCTTCAGGAACATCAATTTGAACGCGTTCAATCGGTTCACATCTTACTCCATCAATTTCCCTTACGATTACTTCAGGCTTTGACACTTGAAGCTCATAACCTTCACGGCGCATATTTTCAATCAAGATAGACAAGTGCAATTCTCCACGGCCTGAAACGATCCAGGCATCAGGTGAATCAGTATTGTCTACTCTTAGACTAACGTCAGTTTGCAATTGTGCGCGAAGTCTCTCTTCGATTTTTCTCGCAGTCAGGTATTTACCCTCACGGCCTGCGAATGGGCTGTTATTGACTAGGAATGTCATTTGTAGTGTTGGCTCATCAATACGTAAAACCGGTAGTGGATCCTGGTTGTCAAAAGGACATACTGTTTCACCGACATTGATGTCTTCCATTCCTGATACTGCAATTAGATCACCAGCATTTGCTTCCTGGATTTCCTGGCGCTTCAGCCCGAAGAAACCAAAAATCTTTGTTACACGGAATTGTTTTACGGAACCGTCCAGCTTCATTAATGCTACCTGCTGGCCTACCTTCATCGTACCGCGGAAAACACGGCCGATTCCAATTCTACCAACATAGTCGTTGTAATCAAGAAGGGCAACCTGGAATTGAAGAGGCTCTTCTCGGTTATCAACTGGTGCTGGAATATGATCAATAATGGATTCGTACAATGCCTGCATGTTCTCATCCTGTTTTTCAGGATCCATGCTCGCTGTTCCGTTGATTGCAGATGCATATACAACTGGGAACTCAAGCTGGTTTTCATCTGCACCAAGTTCGATGAACAAGTCAAGGACTTCATCCACAACCTCAGCTGGACGAGCAAAGTCACGGTCAATCTTATTTACGACAACGATAGGTGTTAAATGCTGTTCAAGTGCTTTCTTCAAAACAAAACGTGTTTGCGGCATGCAGCCTTCATATGCATCGACAACAAGCAATACGCCGTCGACCATTTTCATGATACGTTCAACCTCGCCGCCAAAGTCAGCGTGACCAGGAGTATCAAGAATATTAATGCGTGTATCATTATACGAAATAGCTGTATTTTTCGCGAGGATCGTAATTCCTCGTTCTCTTTCTAAATCATTTGAATCCATTGCGCGCTCTTCCACATGCTCATTTATACGGAATGTACCTGATTGCTTCAGAAGCTGGTCAACCAAAGTCGTTTTACCGTGGTCAACGTGGGCAATGATCGCTATATTTCTAATATCTTCTCTTAATTTCAAAAAAGTCACCCTGCCTTTAATATCATAATTTATCTAATGGCTTTTTTCACAACCTACATATTATAACATAATTAGAGTAGAAACCTATAAGCATTTTAATGTACAATTAAATATATTATTATTTGTAACCAAATGTCGAATGGGGGAGTCACCTTGAAGCAGATTAAATGGCCATTATTATTTTTCGCATTTGCAGCCGCTTCATGCATGATTGGTATTGGAATCGCCATTGGAGAAAGAAGTGTTGCCGGCACGTTGGCGTGTATTGTTGCACTGGTTTTTGTAATGGGGTTCGGTTTTAAGAAGAAAAAGAAGATGAGAGAAGCTGGAGAGCTTTAATCAAATGTAAAGTACAAGTGGCTTGATTAGATCATGCAAGCAACAATTAAATAACAAAACCGGCTGGATTTCCAGCCGGTCATTCGAGGGGGCGGACCATGATCAAATAGGTTTCGCCCTTATTTTCTTCTGTTTTGAATTGTTCAAAGCCACAGTCTGCAAGAAAGTTGGACCACTCATATTCATCGATTGGAACAGCAGCAAAAAGTGCCTTTTGCCCATTCAGTTTAAATTCGTCGGAGAGATGATTCATAATCGCTGATGCGATTCCTCGCCGTCTTTCCTCCGCTTTAACCAATATTGTACCAAGCCATGGCTTTTGGTTGGAAGGGGCGGATTCTACATGAAAAGAAATTGCCACAGGGCTACCTGTCGTTTCCCAAACTCTCCATTCGCCAGACAAGTTATCATATTGCTCAATGTATTCTTCTATGGACAAACCCTGCAACTCATTTTTAGTCCACTTAGAACTGGTAAATATCAGATCTTCAAAAAACGGCAGATCGGAGCTTTTAAATCGCCGCCAATTTAAAATCACCACTTTCCATCCTTAAGGTAATTCTTGAGGATATCACCGTGCAGGCCTGGTTTTGACACAAATAAGGAACTCTGCTTGAGCATATCCAGCTCATCCCCTCTCAGGTCAGTAGTTTCTCCTCCAAGTTCCTTTATAATGATGATCCCAGCTGCAATATCCCATGGTGCTAGCCTTGGGGTCAGATAGGCATCAATTCTCCCCGTTGCGACATACACCATTTCCATGGCCGCTGAACCATAGGAACGAGTCCCTCTCACGTCTTTCACAAGGGGTATAAGTAATTCGTGATCTATCCGTTTATTTGGGGCTACCCAGGTTGCATTGAGAGCAATAACTGCTTCACTCACCTTTGCCTCTGTTAGTTTCGGAATAGATTTTCCGTTTAAATAAGCTCCTTGGCCTTTCACACAATGATAGAGTTCGTCATGGACGACATCGTAGATTAGACCAATCACTCCTTCCCCATCAACATAAATGCCGACTGAAATTGCGAAATTCCGCTGTTGGTGGACAAAGTTCATGGTTCCATCGATTGGATCGATAATCCACACGAACCCTTCTAAAGATTCCACCTCATCTCCATAGCCTTCCTCTCCCATGATCCGATGGTCAGGAAAAGTACCTTTTATTTTTTCGATAAAATATTGTTCTGTCCCCTTATCTATATCTGTAACCAGATCATTCGGGTCTGATTTCGAAGTGACATTCAATGTCTTGGGAAAAGATGCCCTGATATTTTCACCGGCCTCTTTAACCCAGCTCTTAGCATATGTATCAATTTCCTTCAGATTATATTCCATCCAGCTTTCCCCCGTTCATATATTTTTACGTACAATCAAGCTTTTGGAATCTATTTTAGCTTATCGAATTACCTTCGTTTTCATCAAGTATTAGGATTCCCCTTGTTTTCTCCATAACATGCAAGACTTCTAAGAAGTCAACGGCCAATACAGATGCTTCTTACACCATATATCCCTTGGACATAAGAAACGAACTCCATCAGCTTTACAGGAGTTCGTCAAGTGTCTCGGTTGCTGCAGTTTTCCATTATTTTCACCATCATATAATACCTTATTCTTCCGTAAAACTTTATAGCTATTATAGAGCTTTTAAACGTAGTAATTCTTGTCGAATTCGTTCAAGTTTTTGCTTGCATTCTTTCATTTTCGATTTATCAGAATCAGTCATTGCATCAAAAAGTGTGGCTAATTCATAATCCATTTCCAAACGTAGTACAGCTGTTCTCTGGAGCTCACCATTTTTCTTCCTTGTTGAATTTATAAGTTGTTTCATTAATTTACACTCCTCTATTATTTTCTGTTTTTTATTATTGTATGAATTTCCATATGGCTGTGGTACAAATTTGTGCGTATACCTAGGACTCGAAAAAATGCCTGTCGCTTCTTTTTTTATAAAGATTTTGCTACAATATTTGACAAAGTACTAGGAGGTTTTTATATTGTCATTTTCAGGATTTGAACAAGCAGATTTCGATGTTTTTACTATAGACGGTCTCGACGAAAGAATGGATGCCTTAAAATCCCAGATTCGCCCTAAGCTGGAAGACCTCGGCCAACACTTCGCTCCCACGCTTTCAAGCATTGCCGGTGATGAGATGCATTACCATGTTGCAAAACATGCCCGGAGAACGAAGAATCCGCCTAAAGATACGTGGGTAGCTTTCGCAAGCAATCCGAGAGGCTATAAGATGCTGCCTCATTTCCAGATTGGATTGTGGGAGAGCCATGTCTTTATCTGGTTTGCTGTCATTTATGAAGCACCTGAGAAGGAAGCAATCGGTAAAAAGCTTGAAGAGAACATTGATTCCATCTACTCTCGCACTCCTAAGGATTTCTATTGGTCAATCGACCATATGAAGCCAGAAGCCACGATTCACGGCGAGCTTTCAAAGGAAGACCTTCTTTCAATGTTCAAGCGTCTTCAAACCGTTAAAAAGGCTGAAATCCTATGCGGTCTGAACATTCCTCGTGAAGAAGCCGTCAAACTAAGCGGCGATGAAACGCTATCTAAAATTGAGTTTGTATTTAAAGAAATATTACCCCTATATAAATTGGCATAAACCAAAGAAAGAGCCCATTTTACTTGGGCTCTTTCCTCATATTTAAACTGATTCTATTTTTATCTTTTCTGAACTACTTTTATCTTTTCACCTGAACCGGTTTCTTTAATTGCTTTTACTGCCTGGTATGGTACGTAGCCGCTTACTTCTTCAAATTCATTGAAAAGTGTTTTTTCCTGGGCTTTTCCTGGGACTATTTCTTTAAAACGCCTGTAAGCGTTAAGCAATGCATCCCGGTCGATTCCTTTTTCATATGCTTTTTCAATACATTCATAAAAGTGGATGACATCAACAATTTCATCCGTGGCCCATGTGTAGTCTATTGGATATTGGTATTCCATTATTTCACCTGCTTTTTGTGCAATGCCAGTCACCTTCTGTTCCTGAGCATTCCTTGTTTGTTAATCGATTTTACCGTTATTTATTTTTGAGCGCAAGGAAATCGCAGGTTCATCTTCCCCATTTCGTTCTAATTTCTTCAGCTTCGTTGATAATCCTGCCAAATAGCTCAGCTACTGTAGGAGAATCCTTGATTAAACCCATCACCTGGCCTGCCCAGCCGAACCCGTTTTCATCATCACCTTCATATATATACTTGCGGTTTGCTGTTCCGCTGATCAGCTCTTTTAATTCTTCATAGCCCCCGCCTTTTTTCTCAACTTCGAGAATTTTTTGCGTCAATGGATTGGCAATCGCCCTTGCTGGCATCCCAAGAGTTCTTTTTATTACAGTAGTATCATTTTCCGAACCTTCAACAAGCTTTTGCTTGTACAGCTCGTTCGCATGGACACATTCTTGAGTAGCAATGAAGCGGGTTCCCATTTCAATGCCCTGAGCCCCAAGACTCAATGCCGCCATCAGTCCTCGACCATCTCCAATTCCTCCCGAAGCGATTACAGGAATGTTTACTGCATCAACAACGGTTGGAATGAGCACCATCGTTCCGGTATCGCTTTTTCCTAGATGTCCGCCACCTTCCTGTCCGACAACCATGACTGCGTCCGCTCCCAGCTCCTCTGCTTTTTGCGCCTGCCTTTTCGCAGCGACAAGAACAAGCTTTTTAATATTTGTTCCTTTCAACTGTTCAAAGATTGGTGCCGGGTTTCCCCCTGTCATCGATATAACAGGAACATCTTCTTCAATAGCTACATCCAGATAATGCGAAAACGGCCTTCCATGCTGTCCGATCGCAAAATTGACTCCGAACGGCTTATCAGTCAGCATCCTCACTTTATGTATTTCTTTTCTTAACGCCTCAGGATCGGGAAGGGACATTGCCGTTATCTGACCTAATCCCCCTGCATTCGATACAGCTGCAGCTAAATCTGAATAAGCCAGATAAGCAAGACCTCCCTGGACAATTGGGTATTGTATATCCAAAAGGTTCGTTACATCGGTATTCCAGTTCATACTCTCTCTCCCTCTCATGCTTGTTTCATTATAACTTCTATTTTTACAGCTGTTTTTCCTGTTTCTTATTTTTTTTGATTAAGGCCTTTCTCGATATTCTGAAATTCTTTGCAAATACCATGATTAGTGCTATAATGCATGTGTTTTATTTTTTTAAAAGCAAAACCTAATCATAACCTATAAATAAGGAAATCTAATACAATAAAGAGGTGTGATCATCAATTGTCACAAAAAGAGACACCATTGTTTACAAGCCTATTAAACCACGCAGAAAAGAATCCGATTCAGTTCCATATTCCCGGTCATAAAAAAGGAAGCGGGATTGATCCCGAGTTCAGGGAATTCATTGGTGATAACGCACTTTCTATCGATTTGATCAATATCGGGCCCCTTGATGACCTACATTCTCCTAAAGGCATCATTAAACAGGCTCAGGAGCTGGCCGCTGAAGCATTTGGTGCTGATCATACTTTCTTTTCCGTACAGGGAACAAGCGGCGCAATCATGACTATGATCATGACAGTCTGTGGACCTGGAGATAAGATCATCGTACCTAGAAACGTGCATAAATCGATTATGTCAGCTATCGTCTTTTCCGGTGCCATTCCAATCTTCATCCACCCTGAGATAGACAGGAAGCTCGGAATTTCACACGGGATCTCAACTGATTCAGTCGAAAAGGCACTTGAACAACATCCAGATGCAAAAGGTCTGCTCGTAATCAACCCAACTTATTTCGGCTTTGCAGCTGACCTGAAGAAAATTGTTGAGATTGCCCATTCTTACGATGTACCAGTTCTTGTGGATGAAGCCCACGGCGTCCATATTCATTTCCACGAGGACTTGCCGCTTTCAGCTATGCAAGCAGGCGCGGACATGGCAGCAACGAGCGTCCATAAGCTGGGGGGATCGATGACACAAAGCTCGATCCTGAATGTAAAAGAAGGTTTAGTATCGTCAAAGCGCGTTCAATCAATCATCAGCATGCTGACGACTACCTCTACTTCTTACCTCTTGCTCGCATCACTGGATACAGCTAGAAGAAGGCTTTCTATTGAAGGAAGAGAAATCATTGACCGCACGATTAAATTAGCCGAGTGGATCCGTGGACAGGTTAATGACATCGAGCATCTTTACTGCCCGGGAGAAGACTTACTTGGTACAAACGCTACTTACGACTTTGATCCAACAAAAGTCCTGATTAGCATTAAGGATCTGAATATTACAGGATATGAGGTCGAAAAATGGCTTCGGGAAGAATACAATATTGAAGTTGAGCTTTCAGATTTGTACAATATCCTTTGCATCATCACCCCTGGTGACACTCAAAAAGAAGCTGAGATTCTAGTTCAGGCATTACGTGAACTTTCAAAAGAATTCCACCATCTTGCTGAAAAAGTGCATGCAGAAGTTATGCTTCCTGACATTCCTTTATTGGCGCTGACACCCCGGGATGCGTTCTACGCAGATACCGAAGTAGTTCCTGTTGAGGAATCCGAAGGACGGATCATTGCAGAATTCGTTATGGTGTACCCACCTGGGATTCCAATTTTCATTCCAGGAGAAATCATCACCGAAGAAAACCTTATATATATCAAGACCAATATGGAAGCCGGACTTCCAGTACAAGGCCCAGAAGATGATGAACTTAAATCATTCAGGGTGATTAAAGAACACAAAGCCATACGGTAATTCTGCTATAACCAAAAAAGAAGGGCATGCAGCATGCATGCCCTTTATCTATTCTTATCTTTCCTCTGCACCTTCATGGTCGCAGCAGTTGCATTTTTTTGAATATAATACCGTTACTTTCTCATCCTCGAAATGGTCAATAGTTGCATTGCAAGTTTGACAAACGATTGTGCCCATATTTTCAAACTCCTTTTCGTTTTGAATTTTGAAAGCGCTTTATCAATTTCTAATTATATAATAATATAACACTATTAAGATTTCAAGCCTAAACTGTATAACACTTTTATTTTTTTATTAGGTATTTATTGTTATATGTACCCACAATATATGTAGTACTAACAATTAGTATGACACTTTTTAAAAAAAGTGAAATCATTGATTGCACTTTCTTCAATTAAAAACAGCAAACTAAAAACAGGCCTACTTGGCCTGCTCTTCTCTCCAGCTTATTCATATTGAGTCTGGAACGGGGCTGTCGGCAGTTCTTCATTGAAAAATAATGCAAGGTCCTCAGCCTGCCGGACTTCTGTAATATGGAATGCTTTCTGTAAATATTCTACGTCTTCAATGTCCTTAGGGTCGAGGAGTGCTGAACGCCCCGTCTGCATGCAAACTACAAGAGGTTTCCCGAAAAACATATTGGTATATACGATCCCAAAGTCATAACGAGTATCATAAGTAGTGAACCCCACAAACCTGACGTGAACCTTTTCGTGCTCATCATAAAGCTTATCGAATAGTTCCATATGCCTCCTCCTTTTTAATTAAATATTTAGAATATTATTATAATTTATTTTTGACAAAAAGGCAAGTGCCAAGGAAGCTAAAAAGCTGTTATTCTATTGTCAATGCTTTTTCAGGAGTGATAAAATGATGGAGAATAGATAGGAAAAGGGGATTGGACGATGTCTAGTAATGCTTATATAAAACTTGTTCCATCATCATCTCAGCAAGCCATTTCCACCGAAGAACTGAAGGAGTTATTTAATTACTATAAGGAAATAACCGCTAAAACAGGCGACCAGGTTGATTGGAATTATGAAAATTCCGCATTTCCTTATGATTTGAAGGAAAAAGAGGATGGGAAAGACACATGGTTCTATCTGCAATCATCCCAGGACCGCTATAATGCAATTTTGATCGGCGTTGATAAAGAAAAAGTTGTCGACGAAGACGGGACAGAACGCGAGCAGTCATACATACAAATTACCTTGCCGCCGACAGCAACTGCTGGTGATAAGGGAAAAGCAAATGAATTCAGTAAATTTATCAGTAAAAAATTACAGGGAGAGCTCCATTTATTCAACGGAAGAGTTATGTACTTCTATCCTCGCAAATAGAGACATTTTTTTTTGAAAAATACTTTCCTGATTTCAGAATAAATGGAACTAAAATAGTTCGCACCAAGTAACTGGTAAAAACATCAAAAACGGCTGCTATTGAGCAGCCGTTTCTTTATTTGCTGGAGTTTCGATTTGAGTGGGATCAACGATTTTATACCCTTTATTTTGCAGGCCTTTTACAATATCACCAAGGGCCTCGCTTGTCCACTGACGGTCATGCATCAGCAAATTCGCCCCATTCCGGAGCAATGGTGTATTAACCATAATATCCGCAAGAGCTTCCTTTGATTGATAATCCTTTTCCCAGTCATATCCGTAGGTCCAATTCATAAGCAGCATTTTTTCATCAGCGGCCAGCTGCTTGCTATAGTCAGTATTCATTCCGAACGGAGCCCTGAAAAATTGTGGTCTTTCGCCAATAAGTTCCTCAATCCTGTCATTAAGGTCTACGATCTCATTCCTTTGTTGTTCCTCAGATAATTCTCTCAAAGACTTATGGTTATATGTATGGTTTCCAATTGGAAAGCCCATTTGATGAATCTGTTTCAGGACTTCCCCTTCTTCAGGAGTGTCAAGGAAATGGCCATTTACAAAAAAGATGGCTTTTACATTCAAATCTTTTAATGTTTTGGCCATCTCGAGAGCATTTTTGTCTGGTGCATCATCAATAGTCAACAAAACTATTTTTTCATCAGGGTTTTCGATATTTTGAATAGAAAAATCACTCTTCATTTCGTACTGAGGTGCTGCTTGTACTACTTCTTCACTCTCTTCAACATCTTCAGAAGAATCCTCAACCGCTACTGTACCTTCTGTGTTCGGCTTTTCCTCTGCGGCTTTCTCCTCTTCCTGGACCTGCTCTTTAGCTGCTTCATTTGTACCAGTTGGTTTCTGTGCTTCTTCTGCGGCTCCACATCCAGCTAAAATAATTGATGCTGAAACCGCAAATAATAACGTTCTTTTCAAGATTTTCCCCTCCTGCTGGTATTTCTTTGCTGACAAGGCTGATGGCTTATTTTTTATGCTCTGTATTTCAGGAAATCCATAAAGAAGAAATAAAAGACATTGTCACATGAAGTGATACATAAATGGCAAGGCTCAAGACCGTTATAAAAAAGGTTTTTCTCGCCGATTTCACAATATTATTGCCTATTATTATTGCTAAATAGAAAAACACCAAGAACATAATACCATTATAAATCGGATGATCGTGTTTGGATAGCCATTCTATTAAGGTATATCCACTCCAGATTATTAATTGAAGCAGCAATACTGTATACACCTTCAAACCCTCCACCACCATGTCTAAATTATCTTTTTCCCAAGTCACTGTAAGATAAACATTCAAATCTTTTTACTAGTATATGTCCGGTTGATCTGGATATTTTTCATTTATGTAACAATTCAATAACATTCCATTCTTTTGGAAATTGCTGTGATAGAATATGGACAACCAGTTACTCGTGTGAAACAACAATCCGAAAAAAAGTGAGGCAAAGATAAATGAAAAGTTTGTCTTTTGTTTTTGTCGCTACATTCCTATTTCTTACGGCTTCATGCAACCCAGTCAATGATTCAGAGCAATTGGAGCTAAATAAAGATATAAAACAAATCGTTTTCTTTTCCGATGATGAGAACTATAAACAAGAAGCATCCTATTATGATGCTATTATTGAATTAAAGAAAGAGTATCCTGCCGAATTTGATAAAATTGTTGTCATTTCCGCAGCAAACGCGAATAGATACTATGACCTTTTTAAGGTAAAAGAGTTCCCAGCAATTCTGGTTGTCCATCAGGATCAAGTACTTGCCAATGTGTATGGCAATGTAACAAAGGATCAGATTATTGAACCTCTATCAGCTGTCCTGAAAAATGAATAAGGCTCTTGTTTTTATTCATTCTCATTATTTTTGGGAGCAGATAGAATTAAAGCCTCTGAAGTCCTTCAAAATGCTGCTTATAATTAATGCGATACCAGCTAAAATAAAAAATCCTTTCCATCTAGTCTGGAAAGGATTTTTTTATTCAAGATCTGAAAGAACTTTTCAATTTGATAATTGTCCAGCTCCTGCGCCTAGCCCCTCGAGACGCTTGTCTAGTGTCGCCTCCTAGAAACTCCGAAACTTCAACTCCGCCCGCAGAAGCAAAAAGCGCTTCTTTGTCGGAGTCTCCAGTTTCTGCGTTTCTTGACAGTCGGCTATACTTTTCGATTTCGGTCCTTTCAATGAAGTCAAAGAACGACTTCACTGCCAGGCCCTCCAGCGCTTTTCGGGGCTGTTCAAGGCGCTTGCGCTTTTCATATTATTTTACGATATGAATCGGATTTCCAAGTGCTACTTCTGCAGCTTCCATGGTAATCTCACCGAGAGTTGGGTGGGCATGGATTGTCATTGCCAGGTCTTCAGCAGTCATGCCTGCTTCAATTGCTAGACCAAGCTCTGCAATCATATCAGAAGCGTTCGGACCAGCGATTTGCGCGCCGATTACGATATCATCTTCTTTACGTGTGATCAGTTTCAGGAAGCCGTCTGTCTGATTAAGTGAAAGCGCACGGCCATTTGCAGCAAATGGGAATTTCGATGCTGTAATATCGATGCCTGCATCTTTCGCTTCCTTTTCAGAGTAGCCAACTGATGCTAATTCTGGATCAGAGAATACAACTGCTGGAATTGCCAGGTAGTCGATTTCTGAAGGATGTCCGGCGATTGCTTCAGCAGCAATTTTACCTTCATAGGATGCTTTGTGTGCAAGTGGCGGTCCTTCGACAATGTCACCAATTGCGTAGATGTTACTTACACTTGTGCGGCACTGTTTGTCGATTTTGATAACGCCACGGTCAGACATCTCGATGCCAACTTGCTCAAGTCCTAGTTCGTCAGTGTTAGGCTTTCTTCCTACCATGACAAAAACGTAGTCTGCTTCGATTTTCTTCTCTTCACCGTTTGCTTCATACGCAACTGTTACGCCAGACTCAGTCTCATCGACACCCTTTGCAAGTGCCTTAGTGATGATTTCTGCACCCTTCTTTTTCAGGTTGCGCTTTACTAGAGCTGACATTTGCTTTTCGAATCCATTAAGGATTTCATCTGCGCCTTCAAGAATTGTCACCTTAGTGCCAAAGCTTGCGTATGCTCCGCCAAGCTCAGTTCCGATATAGCCGCCGCCAATGACAACAATGCTCTTCGGAAGTTCCTGAAGATTAAGTGCACCAGTTGAATCAAGCACACGCTTTGTATATTTGAAAGCAGGAATTTCAATTGGACGAGATCCCGTTGCAATGATTGCATTTTTGAAAGTATATGTCTGCGCTGAATTCTCATCCATTACACGAATCGTATTGGAATCTACAAAATATGCTTCACCACTTACGATATCGATTTTGTTGCCTTTCAAAAGACCTTCGACTCCGCCAGTTAGTTTTTTCACTACTCCAGCCTTAAACTCCTGAACTTTAGAGAAATCAAGCGTTACGTTTTCCGCTTTGATCCCCATGTCTTCAGAATGCAAAGCGTTTTCGTATCTATGGCCTGCAGAGATCAAAGCTTTAGAAGGAATACATCCTACATTCAGGCACACTCCGCCAAGAGTTGCTTTTTCTACAATTGTTACTTTTTGGCCCAGCTGGGCAGCGCGAATCGCTGCCACATATCCGCCAGGACCGGCACCAATGACAAGAGTATCAGTTTCGATTGGAAAATCTCCTACTACCATTTATTACCCCTCCATTAACAATAGTTCTGGATCGTTCAACAGGCGCTTAATGTGATTCAAAGCATGCTGTGCAGTAGCGCCGTCAATCATGCGGTGATCGAAGCTTAGGGAAAGCGCTAGTACAGGAGCAGCCACAATCTCTCCATCCTTGACTACTGGCTTTTCTGCAATTCGGCCGATTCCAAGGATTGCTACTTCCGGATGGTTGATAACTGGTGTAAACCATTGTCCGCCAGCAGATCCGATGTTTGTGATTGTGCAAGAAGCACCTTTCATTTCATCTGGAGCAAGTTTGCCGTCACGAGCTTTTCCTGCAAGTTCATTGATCTCATTAGAGATAGAAAATACAGATTTACGGTCAGCATCCTTCACGACTGGAACAAGCAAGCCTTTATCTGTGTCTGCAGCAATACCGATATTATAATAGTGCTTGTGAATGATTTCGCTAGTTGCATCATCAAGAGATGTGTTCAACGCAGGGTACTCACGCAATGCACTTGTTAATGCTTTTACCACATAAGGAAGGAATGTAAGCTTGATTCCTTTTTCTGCAGCAACTTCTTTGAATTTCTTGCGATGTGCGACAAGCTTCGTTACGTCCACTTCATCCATTAATGTTACGTGTGGAGCAGTATGCTTGGAGTTAACCATTGCTTTAGCGATCGCTTTTCTGATTCCGCTCATCTTTTCGCGTGTCTCAGGGTATTGCCCTTCTGGAATTGCCTGAGCCGCTGCTGCTTTAGGTGCCTCTTCAGTTTGTGCTGCCTGTGCTTGATCTGCTTGTGTTGCAGCTGTCGCAGGAGCGCCTCCGCTTAGGAAGCTATCGATATCACCTTTCAGGACGCGGCCATTCTTGCCTGAACCAGCAACCTGACGGATATCAACGCCTTTTTCACGTGCATATTTACGGACAGATGGCATTGCCACAACATGTCGGTTAGGGTCAACCTCTGCTTGTGGTGCAGCCGCTGCGCCAGCACCAGTTTGACCTGCAGGAGCAGGAGCCTCTGTTGCTTCTTTTTCAATTTTTTGACCAGATTCCATTGTAGACTGAACCTGTGCTTCCGTCTTTTCCTGTTTTGGCTGTTCAGCAGGTGCATCTTCATCTTCGCCTTTAAACTTAAGGTGCTCGTAGCCTGGAGCATCGAACGTCACTAGAACCTGTCCTACTGTTGCTACTGTTCCTTCTTCAACTAAAACTTCTTCGACTGTACCAGCGACAGGTGAAGGAATTTCTACAACTGCTTTGTCATTCTGTACTTCGCAAAGTACATCGTCTTCCTGAACTTTATCGCCTGGTTTTACGAACCATTTGACGATTTCACCTTCGTGAATACCTTCGCCGATGTCTGGCAGCTTAAATTGGAATGCCAATGGAATTCACCCTCCTAAGTTTTTTCAAACCTTTATAATTTCAGCGTTTAATTAGAATGTAAGTACTTTTTTAGCTGTTGCAATTACATCTTTGTAGTTAGGCAGCCAAACAGATTCTGCTTGAGAGAATGCGAAAACTGTATCTGGAGCTGCTACACGCAATACCGGTGCCTCGAGGCTAAGGATTGCACGATCATTGATTTCTGCAACAATCTGTCCAGCCATACCAGCCTGTTTTTGTGCTTCCTGCACGACAATCGCTCTTCCGGTTTTTTCAACAGAAGCGATGATTGTTTCAATATCGAAAGGCATTACTGTTCTTAAGTCGATTACTTCTACAGAGTAGCCTTCTTTTTCAAGCTCTTCAGCTGCCTTTAGTGATTCGTGAACCATTGCACCATAAGTGATAATTGAAAGGTCTTTTCCTTCACGCTTAACATCTGCTTTTCCTAGTGGAATTGTGTATTCTTCTTCCGGTACTTCCTGACGGAAAGAGCGATAAAGCTTCATGTGCTCAAGGAAAATGACTGGATCGTTATCGCGGATAGATGAAATCAACAATCCTTTTGCATCATATGGAGTTGATGGGATAACGACTTTTAGGCCAGGCTGCTGTGCAACCATTCCTTCAAGGCTGTCAGCGTGCATCTCTGGAGTATGTACGCCACCGCCAAATGGTGAACGGATTGTTACTGGCGAGCTGTAGCGGCCGCCTGAACGGTAACGCATACGTGCCATTTGCCCTGCAATAGAATCCATAACTTCGAAAACAAAGCCGAAGAATTGGATTTCAGGAACAGGACGGTAACCTTGAAGCGCAAGACCGATCGCCAATCCGCCAATTCCGGATTCTGCTAGAGGTGTATCAAATACACGGTCTTCTCCAAATTCATTTTGAAGGCCTTCAGTCGCACGGAATACACCGCCGTTAACGCCTACGTCTTCCCCGAATACAAGTACGTTTGGATCGTTCTTCATCTCTACGCGAAGAGCGTCTGTAATTGCTTGAATCATTGTCATTTGAGCCATGGCTTACTTCGACTCCTTCTCTTTATATATTTCATACTGTTCTTTTAAGTAGTCTGGCATTTCTTCATACATGATTTCCATAAGGTCAGTTACTTTTTGCTTAGGAGTATCATCTGCTTCTTTAATAGCATTTTTGATTTCTTCTTTTGCTTTTTCGATTGTTTCGTTTTCCATATCTTCAGTCCATAGGTTTTTCTTTTCCAAGAACTTACGGAAACGTACTAATGGATCTTTCTTTTCCCATTCATTGTCCAGATCAGATGTACGGTAACGAGTTGGATCATCACCAGCCATTGTATGCGGACCGTAACGGTAAGTCATCGTTTCGATCAAAGTAGGGCCTTCGCCGTTAACTGCGCGCTTACGTGCTTCAAGAGTAACTGCGTAAACTGCAAGCGGGTCCATTCCGTCAACCTGGATACCAGGGATACCAGCAGCAACAGCTTTTTGAGCAATTGTCTGTGCAGCAGTTTGCTTTTCAACTGGAGTAGAAATCGCGAAACGGTTGTTTTGAACGAAGAAGATTGCTGGAGCTTTGTAAGCACCCGCAAAGTTGATACCTTCGTAGAAATCACCTTGAGATGAACCGCCATCACCTGTGTAAGTTACGGCAACTGCCTTTGTTCCACGCTTCTTCATTCCAAGGGCAACACCAGCTGCCTGGATGTATTGTGCACCAATGATGATTTGTGGTGAAATGACATTTACACCTTCAGGTATTTGATTACCCTTGAAGTGTCCGCGTGAGAATAAGAAAGCTTGTGTAAGCGGAAGGCCATGCCAGATCATTTGGGGAACATCGCGATATCCTGGAAGGATAAAGTCTTCTTTCTCAAGTGCAAATTGAGATGCAAGCTGTGAAGCTTCCTGTCCTGCTGTAGGAGCATAGAATCCCAGGCGTCCCTGGCGGTTCAATGAAATTGAACGCTGGTCCAGAATCCTTGTATAAACCATACGCTTCATTAATTCTTGTAATTGCTCGTCCGAAAGCTCAGGCATTGCCGATTCATTTACGACTTCGCCCTCTTCATTCAAAATCTGGAACATCTCAAATTGGCTTTCGATCTTTTCGAGCTGCTTCATTGCATCAACAGTATTGTTTTTTGTTTTAGATGCCATCAGAGCCACCTCTTCCTTTCATACTTCATGAATTTTAATTGAATATACAAAAATAGGTTACCCAATATCAGGATAAACTTCCCCGGGTTTCTAAATACATGTCAGAGCTGAATTGTTTTTTAGGGCCGATCAATCATGAATCAAGAAGTTTATTCAAAAAAACTTTGCTTGGAACACCAATTGAACACACCATTCTTTAGTTTTCCACAGATTTACTATAAAAAAACTTTTATTTCACCATTCTTATGCCGAAAATGCTGTATCAGTGAAAAATAAAAATGGATTAATACAATCCGCTCATTCGTTTTTTAGTTTACAACACGAAAATAAGTCCGTCAAATACTATGTTTCATCTTTTTTAATTTTATTCACTATCGGTATGTTATTATCTCAAAAAAGCAACTGTATTACTTTTTATAAATTACTGTACTATAATAAATTACTTTTAATTCAAACTGTATTAGTGCTGTGGTGTGAGTTCAAATAGCTTGTACTTCCCAATTGCAGACAAGACCCTTACCCCAGATCCTTAATCTGTCTTTTCAAGTACAAAACAAAAAGCCGCTAATAAAAAGCGGCTTTACATTTCACTTATTCCTGTTCCTTATCCGTGCTAACTTCTATTCCAGCTTTCTTGTAAAAATCCATTTTTTCTTGATTATACTGGTCTGTCTTTTCATTGAATTCTTTATTGTCATTCAAGACAATTTCATATACTTCATTCACTTTATTGATTTGTTCTTCGAGTTTCTCAAAGCTTAATTCTTTATCTTTAAGCATTTCATAAAGCTCTTTGTCATATTGAAGTCCTTGTTTGTAGTTTTCATATAGCTTATCATGGATTTCATATCTTTCTTTCATAGTCGACTGCAGTTCTGTTGCCTGTTTCTTTAGTTTTGAGTCATCTATTTCGTCTATGATTTTGTCAACATTCCCAAACTCTTTTTCCGATTCATCTATACTTTCTTTTTCTTTATCAATATGTTCTGCACGTTTGTCAGCTATAGCCAATGCCTCGTCTGCCAGCTTAACAATTTGATCATATTCTTTCATACCAAGTGAAATGATTTGCTCGTAAATTTCCTTTTCCTTCTTCTCCAACTCTACAAGTGGATCCTGCTGATCCTCAAACCCTTTTTCAATCGAAACGACCTTCTCAAGCGCTTCAAACATTTTTTCCTCTGGTGATTGCTTGTCCAAACACCCAGCTAGACTTAAAACTCCAGCCATCATTATAATAGCTAAACTTATTTTTTTGATTATGGACAAAATAATAACCTCCTCATTGATACCAATTTTACTATAGCGATTGCGACGTGATTTGACAATAGATATGAAATTTTGCGTGAATAATTGTTCATCCTGGAAGTGGTAACTGCTTGTCCTTTACCTAAATATATTCACTCCTCAGTGTGTTTATGCGCTGGGCTTAAGCCTATACCTTATATTTTCTTGTGCATAGGCTATAGCAATCGACCGATTTATACGGGCGAAAAATACAATTGAGGAGGTTTCCTAATGCACGGTTACGGATATGGATGTGGTTATCCCGTGGCAGGAGCAGGATATGGCAATGGATTCGCTTTGATTGTCGTGTTGTTCATCCTGCTGATCATTGTTGGCTGCGCCTGCTGGAAGTTTTAATAAGAGTGCAAGCACCTAGGTCAGCCCCGACAAGCGTTGCCCGCCTAAAACGACACATCTTTGACTTCAATGGTTGGAGCGAAGCGTCTCGAGGAGTTAGAAGCCGCAGCTAGACAAACGATTCCAGCTGCGCAAAGCTACCCTTCTCGCAAGATATTCGAGGTAACACTACAGGGATGAAAACTGGCCAGGGGCTTGCACTGAACATGAACACTTCTTAGTGCTATATGCTTTCTAATGCAGTTAGGAAAAAGGGAGGGCTAGTCCCTCTCTCTTTTAATATTTCTAGTTAACTTTTTACTGTTCATTTGTTAGACTTAACATTATTACATACCAGAGGTGAAGTTAATGTTGACGATGAATGATATCGTCCGTGATGGACATCCCGTGCTCCGAGAAGTCGCGGAAGAGGTTCCTATGCCTCCTTCACAGGAAGATAAGGCAGTGCTTGAAAGCCTGATTGAATATGTTAAAAACAGCCAGGACCCTGAAGTTGCACAAAAACATGGGCTTCGTCCCGGAATCGGTCTTGCCGCACCACAAATAAATGTATCGAAAAGAATGATCGCTGTTCATGTAACAGATGAAAAAGATAATTTATTAAGCCATGCCCTTTTCAACCCAAAAATCATCAGCCATTCGGTGGAACGTTCCTATCTTGCAGCTGGTGAAGGTTGCCTGTCAGTTGATGAGTCGATCCCTGGTTATGTGCCGAGATATGCCAGAATAACTATAAAAGGGGTAGACCTTGAAGGAAACGAAGTCAAGCTTCGACTGAAAGGCTTGCCAGCGATTGTATTCCAGCATGAAATCGATCATTTGAATGGCATTATGTTTTACGACCACATTAATAAACAAGACCCATATGCCGACATTCCTGATGCAAAGCCAGTTGAAAGATAAAAGCCGAATCCTGAGTGATTCGGCTTTTTTGTGGTTTTAACTGCCTTAGTTTTTCGGCTTATTCGTAGTCCATTTGTGACAGGTTTCCGGTTTTACTCTGTAAGCCTGTCTGAATTCCGGTAGTTTCTTGACAGCTTTTCTCCTAATGGGCTTGAAGCAGTCTTAATTCCTGCCTATTCTTGACAGCTTTTTCGGTTTTCCTATTCATCCTGTCATAATAACCATCACTACAGAACATTATCAGGCACATCACATCAAACCTGTTTCGTTTTATCTGGAATTGCAATGGTCTAAATCAATTTCAGCTCTTTCAACCCATGCCAGATACCGTCGTCATCTACATCTCGGGTTACTTTGTTCGCCAGCTGCTTCAGTTCTGGAACGGCATTCCCCATGGCTACTCCAGTGCCGACTGCCTTTAGCATTTCAAGATCGTTGAGTCCGTCACCAAAAGCGTACACATCTTCCGGCTTAAAACCTAATCGATCTACCATCTTCTTTATCCCCTCCGCCTTAGATCCTCCTGCTGGGAGAATGTCCACTGAAAATGGATGCCACCTGATAAATGTGAATTCGGGATAGGTCTCCCGGTAATACTCTTCTTGTCCTTCTTCACAGAACAAAAGTGTTTGATAAAGGTCTCGATCTACATAAAACTGGTCATCATGTTCTGGATGGGCGAACTTCAGACCTCCAAGGCTTCTTTCAATGTAATTGTGGTGCTTCACTGAGGATTTCATCGTCCTATGGTTCATAAACACGACTGGATGTCCCTTATCTGATGCTTCTTGATATATTTCTTCTATCTTTTTACTGTTCAAAGGATTTTGGTAGATTGGCTCCCCTTCAAATACAACATATTGTCCGTTAAAACTCACAAATGAATCGATCTCCAGCTCTTTTCTAAGGCTTTCGAACATGAATGGAGCTCGTCCTGTAGCAATGGCTACGAAAACCCCATTTCTCTTCAATGTTTCAATTCCCTCTTTAGCAGAGGCTGGCAGGTTTTTATCATGGTCAAGCAACGTACCATCAATATCAAAAAATACAATTTTACTCATGATCTTCTCCTTTGATGCTTTTCTTGAAAGTATTTTCTTATTTTCCCCAAAGGCTCTTTTCATAATATTTGTTAAAAACAGAAAGAAAGCAACCTTTTCTTTTATATGTAGTAATCACGGTAGTCTATCAAATTCACTGGTGCGTGTACAGAAATTAGAAAACAAAAACTGTGTCAAAACAATGACAATTTATGACATTCCATCAATAACCATGAAAAATTTTGCTATTTCATCATATAATATAAACAAAAAGATAGGAATTTGAAAAATAATCTTTGCTAAACTTTTCCTTGTTTACTTTACTTTGGACAAGGATAGTTTAAAATAAGAACTAAGGAGATGATCCACTATGTTAAAGAAGCTAAGAAAGAAGCTTTTAAAACAGTGGAAAGATTTGCTTCGAAAAAAAACAATCGCTTAACTTTTTGAGCCCTTCAAACTTGCGAAGGGCTCCTTCCTTATTGTAAATTGGTTAATAGCGGAAAACATGGCAGGATGGATAATAACAATGGAAACATTGTTAATTTTTATATATGGCTTATTTCGAATATTATTTTGACAGAATTATGCTTTACCTACTTATTAAAGTTCGTCTACCTTTGAATTTTCCAGACCGGGAATCGCATAAACCTGCAAAACGTTTCATCGAAAATTGCCTATAAAATAGAAAATGTTAATTTAAGGAGAGAGATTTTTAATGATTTTTAAAGTTTACTTCCAGGAATCAAACAAGCAAGTACCAGTTCGCGAGAAAACGCAAACTATTTATGTAAAAGGTGACTCCGAGAGAGATGTACGGACAAAAATAGCTGACCGCCAATATAATATTGAATATGTCGAGGCAGTTGAGGGTAACTATTTTGAGTATGAGAAGCAAAAAGAAGACTTTGAAGTATTGGAGATCGAATAATTTATGAAATTCGTTAAAAATGACCAAACAGCCGTTTTCGCGCTCGGTGGACTAGGCGAAATCGGTAAGAACACCTACGGGGTGCAGTTCCAGGATGAAATCATCTTGATCGATGCCGGCATTAAATTCCCAGAGGATGAATTGCTCGGCATCGATTATGTTATCCCAGACTATTCGTACTTGGTAAAAAATGAAGACAAAATCAAAGGCCTTTTCATTACACATGGACATGAGGACCACATTGGCGGCATTCCTTATTTGCTGCGTGAAATCAATGTCCCTATTTATGGCGGTAAACTCGCACTTGGCCTGATCAAAAACAAGCTTGAAGAACATGGACTTTTGCGAAAAGCAAAACTGATCGAAATTAAAGAAGACGATATCATCAAGTTCCGTAAAACATCAGTCACTTTCTTCAGGACTACACACAGTATCCCTGATTCATATGGTGTCGTAGTGAAAACGCCTCCTGGGCAAATCGTCCATACTGGCGATTTCAAGTTCGACTTTACACCAGTAGGCGAGCCAGCCAATTTGACCAAAATGGCTGAAATAGGCAAAGAAGGTGTCCTTTGCTTGCTATCGGACAGCACGAATGCCGAAGTTCCTCATTTCACGATGTCTGAGCGCCGTGTTGGCGAAAGCATTCATGATATATTCCGAAAAGTGGATGGGCGAATCATCTTCGCTACTTTCGCTTCCAATATCCATCGCTTGCAGCAGGTAGTAGAAGCAGCAGTTGCTAACGGAAGAAAAGTTGCAGTATTCGGGAGAAGCATGGAATCAGCTATCAATATCGGACAAGAACTAGGCTATATCACTGCGCCAAAAGATACATTCATAGAAGCGCAGCAAATCAACAGACTCCCTGCTAACCAGGTTACAATCCTTTGTACTGGAAGCCAGGGCGAGCCAATGGCTGCATTATCAAGGATTGCGAATGGTACTCACCGCCAAATCCAAATTCAGCCTGGCGATACTGTTGTATTCTCATCTTCACCAATCCCGGGTAACACCATCAGCGTTAACAGGACCATCAACATGCTTTCCCGCGCAGGGGCTGATGTTATCCACGGATCATTGAATGACATCCATACTTCAGGTCATGGTGGTCAGGAAGAACAGAAATTGATGCTTCGCCTGATCAAACCAAAATACTTCATGCCAATCCATGGTGAATACCGCATGCAGAAGATGCATTCGAAACTTGCTACTGATTGTGGGGTCCCTGAAGAGAACTGCTTCATCATGGATAACGGTGAAGTACTTGCTCTTGGCGATAATGAAGTTAGCGTCGCTGGGAAGATTCCTTCCGGCAATGTTTACATTGATGGAAGCGGGGTTGGCGATATCGGAAACATCGTTCTTCGCGACCGCCGAATCCTTTCCGAGGAAGGCCTTGTAGTTGTTGTGGTTAGCATCAATATGAAGGAGTTCAAAATAGCAGCAGGTCCAGACCTGATCTCACGTGGATTTGTCTACATGAGAGAGTCCGGTGACTTGATCAATGATGCGCAGAGCCTAATCAATAAGCACTTGAATAAAGTGATGGAAAGAAAAACGACTCAGTGGTCCGAAATTAAAAATGAAATCACTGATACTCTTGCACCTTTCCTTTATGAAAAAACAAAACGCCGTCCAATGATCCTGCCGATCATCATGGAAGTATAAGCAAAAACCGTTGCGATTGTCGCAACGGTTTTTTTGTTAGCTATTTGAATCAATATTGCTATTTTGTCTTGTACCTGCCTTCCTTCTAATATAGAAAATGATAACAGCAATAATTCCTCCTACTATTAAAAGGATTGGAAGGTTTCCAATCAGGAATACAACGATTCCAGAACCTGCTGCCAGCAAGAAGTTAATATTATCAGCAAACTGCTTTTTTATTTTCTGCCAGGTGTTCAGTTTGTCATTATCTATTTTAGGGACTGGCACTTCATTTTCTTGCAGGGTGATGGTTACAGTCGAAAGTGCTGTCTGGTTTTCGAGGAACTTCTTTCTGCCCGCTATTTGTTCAATCTGTTCTTGGACATCCGCTAAGTCGGATGAGATCTTTAATAGATCCTCAGTTTTTTGCGCTTGCTTCATGAAATCGAGCAGTCTTGCTTCAACAGCCTTCTTTGATTTCAACCGTGATTCCAGGTCAACATACTCCTCTGTAACGTCCTGCCCGCTTACGTGGCGATTGTTTACTTGGACTGAAAGACCCTCAGCATCATTCAAGAACGCATTAAAATGCTCCTGGGGAATCCTGAACGTCATCGTGCCACTTTGCTGTTCGCCATCATATCGATTTGAATTGGACTGTACAATATATCCATTGTACGCTTTTGCTTTCTGTTCGAGAGCATTTCGCGCTTTTTCAAAGTTATCCACTCTGATATCCATTTCTGCATTAAAGATGACCATCCGCTGAGCAGCTGATTCATCTATCTCTTGGCTGGCTTGACCCTCTGCTTTCGATTTCTCTCCAGCATCAGCAACTTGTTTTTCATCTTCCGAAAAACCAATATCCTCACTCACATTTTCCATGTCAGAAGCAGAATTCATATCACCTTCAGAACTCATCTTACTATCTTCCTGTGACATGCCGCCGCTGCAGCCGCCAAGTAGGAAAATAAACATAAGACCCATTAAAAACATCTTCTTTAACAATGAAAAGCCCCCTTGAACACTTCTATTTATGAATTTGACGGTAACTCTGTTAAAAAGTTACAGATTGCTTGATCAAGTGGTCGCTACAGTTTTTTCAGTTATATGTTGACTCTATTTCTAACCGCGAAATATCATAAACGCTCTCTTCTTTGGCACATAATCACTCTTCTTGTGACCGAAATAAAAGGACTGGTCACATCTAGGCCATATGTCCTCTTTGCTGTTCATCACGACCTAGAATCGCTTCTAATTTAATCACAAAAAAAAAGCCTTCACAAAGAAGGCTTTCTACATTTACACTGCATCTAGCATATTGAATTGCGCTTTGACAAGATCATGATATTCTCCCTCGAGCTCCATGAGCTGAGCATGATTGCCTCGCTCGATGATCATCCCATTCTCTAGCACGAAGATATTATCTGCTTCCCTGATTGTCGACAGTCTGTGAGCAATTATGATTGCCGTTCTCCCTTTCAACAGGGTTTTCAATGCCTTTTGGATCTTCACTTCAGTTTCTGTGTCGATGCTTGCCGTCGCTTCATCCATGATCAGGATCCTTGGATTGGCTAGCAATGCCCTTGCAAAGGAAAGCAGTTGTCTTTCACCGACTGAAAGGATATTTCCCCTCTCTTCCACTTCTGTTTTATATCCATTCGGCAATTTCTTGATGAACTCTGACGCCCCTACCGCTTCAGCCGCAGCTCTTACTTCTTCTTCTGTTGCATCCGGCCTGCCAAAAAGAATGTTATCGTATATCGTTCCAGAAAAAATAAAGGTATCCTGTAAAACAATACTGATATGCTTCCTTAGACTGCCTATCGAGACTTCTTTTAGGTCATGATCGTCAACCAATACCCTTCCCGAGGTTGGATCATAGAACCGGCTGATCAAATTTGCGATTGTCGTCTTCCCGGACCCTGTATGACCAACGAGGGCAACCGTCTGTCCCGCCTTCATTTCGAGGCTGATCCCCTTAAGCGCTGTTCGCTTGTCATCGTATGAAAAGACCACTTTTTCAAATTTAATTTCACCTCGCATATCCTCAAGTTCAACCGGATGATTTGCCTCAGAAACAATTGGCTTTTCATCAAGAAATTCAAAGATACGTTCCGATGAAGCCATTCCCATCAATAACTGGTTATATACCTGGCCCAGTCTTGAGATTGGTTCCCAGAACATACCAAGATAAAAGGCAAATGAGACGAACACACCAATTGAGATTGTTCCATCTTGGATTAAACTCGCTCCATACCAAATCAAGACAGCTGTTCCAAGCGCGTTCGTCAATTCCACCATCGGACGGAACATCGCATTTTTCTGTGAAGCAGATTTCCAGCTTTGGAAGGTCTCATCATTGACTCCGTCAAAAAACGCCATGTTTTCCTTTTCCTGAGTAAAAGATTGTGTAACCCTGATCCCCTGGATACTTTCATTCAAGTGGGAGTTTAACTTCGATTGTTTCATGCGGACATCCTGCCAGGAACGTCTGATATTTTTTCTCAACTTTGTAGAAATCAAGAACATGATCGGTAAAATAATCATGATTGCCAGTGTAAGCTGAGGACTTAACGAGAACAAAATAAAGAAAATACCAATCAGCAGAACGATGTCCATCAGTAAGTTGATGACACCGTTAGTGAATAATTCCTGGAGGGAATTGATATCATTCATGATCCGCACAAGTATGGACCCTGCTGAGCGCTGGTCAAAAAAGCGATGGGAGAGATTTTGCACATGTGTGAATAAGTGTTTTCGCAAATCATATATCACATTTTGGCCCAATTGGTTCATCCAGCGTATCCTGAATATATTTGCGACATAGGAAGCCGTATACAGTCCTCCTATTAGCGCGACGAGCCAGAAAAGCATGGTGGCATCTTTGTTTTTTACTGCTCTATCCAGCGTGTATATACCGATCAAAATTGGAATAACCAGCCTTACCGCTGTCGTGATCAATACCATGGCAATCGAAAGCGGAACAAGATTCTTCTTGTATGGCAGCATATAACCGAAAAGCCTTGACATCTGCTTCCAGTTAAAAGGCTATCAATAACCTGGTCATTAGAATAATGGAACCTTTTCAAAACTTGAGAGTTTCTTTTATTGCTCAAAACCTTCCCCCCTGTACATTGTAGATAACTGGTGCTATGCCTAAAATGACGAACAGATATCAATCTTATAACGTTTTATCTCAACCAGTTTGCGATACCTTTTCGCGGTCTTTGAATTGAATATCATAAATTTTTTGATATGTTCCACCATTCTTAATCAGTTGTTCATGGGTTCCTCGCTCAGCAATTGACCCATTTTCAAGCACGAGAATTTCATCCGCATGCTTCAGGGAAGAAATACGGTGTGCAATGATGAAGGTCGTTCGTCCCTTCATAACTTCCAGTAATGCTTGTTGGATCTTGAATTCAGTTTCCATATCTACTGCACTTGTGGCATCATCAAGAATTAAAATACTTGGATTGACACAAATCGCCCTTGCAATCGCAATTCTTTGCTTTTGGCCTCCAGAGAGCCCCATTCCTCTTTCCCCCAAAATCGTATCGTACCCATCCGGGAGCTCCATAATGAAACTATGTGCCTGTGCACGTTTTGCTGCAGCAATGATTTCCTCCATTGTAGCTTCAGGATTGCCATAAGAAATATTAGCTTTGATTGAGGAAGAAAATAGGAAGGATTCCTGTAGCACAATCCCTATATTGCTGCGAAGTGATCGAATTGAATAGTCCTTTACATCCAGACCATCGACCAACACCTGGCCTTCGACTGGCTCGTAAAACCTTGTCATAAGCTGGGTAATGCTTGTTTTTCCTGACCCTGTCGATCCAATCAGCCCAATTGTCTGTCCAGGACGAGCTTTAAACGTTATATTGTATAAAGCTTCATTTTCGTCATCACCATACCGGAGTGTTACATTATTGAACTCTACATCTCCTGAAAGCTTTTCAATTTTTAAGGCTCCACGCTTCTCTTCAATCTCCTCATCAGCCTCAAGTATTTCTAACAATCTTTCACCCGAAGCTTTTGATTGGGAAAATAGATTAACAACGAAACCGAGATTCATGATTGGCCACATAATGTACCAAACGAGACTGTAAAAAGCCACCAACTCCCCAGGGAGTAAGGAATCATTCATAACAAGGAAACCGCCATAACCTAAAAGCAGGACAACACTCAAATTCCCCAAGAACTCCATTAATGGGAAATACTTCGCCCAAATTTCTGAAGTGAATAAGTATTGATCTTTATAATTTCCATTCGAATCATTGAATCTGCC
The DNA here is from genome assembly GCF_002874535.1 of Mesobacillus jeotgali. Classification (GTDB taxonomy): domain Bacteria; phylum Bacillota; class Bacilli; order Bacillales; family Cytobacillaceae; genus Mesobacillus; species Mesobacillus jeotgali. The sequence continues at coordinate 1,360,198 of NZ_CP025025.1, read as the reverse complement.
AATCTCATAATCTTCGCGAGAAAGAGATTTTACCGTGTTGATTCCGCTGATATTCTCCTGGACTTTTGTATTCAGTTTCCCAAACGATTTTCTTATGCCCCTGAACGCCGGGTGGACTGCCCTGTCAAACTTATATACAACTACCGCAAGAAAAGGCAGTGTCGCGAGTGTCACAAAAGTCAATGAAATAGAATAATAGAACATAACAGAAAAGCTAATTCCAATTAAGAGGACAAAACGAATCAACTCAGAGAAGCCAAAGCTTAGGAAGAAGCGGAAGCCTTCTACATCTGCAGTAAGCCTTGACATTAAATCTCCTGTCTTCGCATTATCGTAATACCGGAACGAAAGGAACTGAAGCTTTTCATATAGAGAGTTTCTCAGCTTATAGACAGAGTGAATCCCGAACAGGTCCCCTGTATATTGATAAATGTAAGTACAGATTCCTTTCACGACCATTGACCCTACAAAGCCTGCAGCCAGAAGCGGAATCAAATCATAGCGACCTCCAATGACTGCTTCATCAATGGTAAGCTGCAGAATCATCGGATAAACGACTGTGATAGCTGTTACAACCAACATAAATAATATTGACCATATGAAATAATTTTTAAAAGGCCAATAATATTCCTTTAACTTTTTGAATGTCTCCATTCATTTCCCCCCTTTGGAAAATTAGAGATTCTTTTGGCAAGTAATTTTCGTTCCTCTTTTCACATCCTAATTAACATCCCCATTTAAGGCTGTTTCCGCCTTCTTTGTGTCTTTTCGTACATGCTCTAACACCGCATTAATAATGGTATCGTTGCTTATTTCAAGAAGACTTCTGAACCAAAATAGCATTTATACAGGTTGAGATAGCAACAAAGTTTACGAATAGAGCATGGTAAAAAGAAATGCACGTATACATTAATATATCGAGTTTCGAAATATTTTTCCAGTACTTTGTTAGAATTTTTTTATTTTTTTGTATATGTGAATTATCTGATATTAAAAGGTAAAGAGCAGCTCCCATAGTTATGAATGTGAAAATGTCCGTTAGAATTACTCTAACGGACAAACTTGTGATCTTTATGAAGTAATGCGTCGGTTAGACGGCCTCTATCGGACAAACCCGGGGTCTTTATGAAGTAATGTGTCCGTTAGAAGGCCTCTATCGGACAAACTCGGCGCCTTTATGAAGTAATGTGTCCATTAGACGGCCTCTATCGGACAAACCCGGCGTCTTTATTAAGTAATGTGTCCGTTAGAACATCTCTATCGGACAAATTCGTCACCTTTATTATGAAATGTGTCCATTAGACGGCCTCTATTGGACAAACTCGTGCTCTCTCTAAAGAAATGTGTCCATTAGAATAAGAAAGCTTCCCTTTATTCTTCCTTTTCCATTTCTTCGAGTACCCTGTCCACGCGCTTTTCCAGCATCTTCAGTCCGCTGCCGCCAGCCTGGAAATGTCTTAACAGACCGTTTCTGTCAAAAAGATAGTAAGCAGGGACATATTGGTTTTCAAAGGCAGCTGTCAGTTTATGTTCATCATCAATGAATATGGGCTGTGAAATCTGATGTTCTGCTGCTACTTTTTTGATTTCTTCCATATTCATGTCTTTATCGGATCTGGGCATATGGACAGCCATTACATTCAGTCGATCTTTATAATTGTCACGAAGTTCATTCACCGATGGCATCGCGACCTTGCATAGATGGCAGCTGATCGACCAAAAATGAATCAATGCCGGATTTTCACCAACCAGCTGATTCCTGGTAAACTCTCCATTTAACCATTCAGTGGCTCCGGATATTTCAGGCATAGGCTGACGCAGTCTCATATCGAACACCTCTTTTTTGGTATATCTATTTCAACGACACTTTAAAACGGATTGACAATATCATTGGTTTAATTGCTTTTATACTCAATATACTTGGTCAGCAAGTTAATTGCTGCCTCGATGGCGTCCTCATCCGGGTCCAGTCTGGCATGATGAAGTCCCTGGTCCGAATTAACACCGAGCCAGAACATGAAGCCAGGAATCTCTTTGAGCATATAACCAAAGTCTTCACCCGTCATGGCTTCTTTACAAACTACCACGTCGATATTTTCTCTTTCCTCAGCAAAGGCGATAAATTCTCGTGCCAGTCCTTCATTGTTATAAACTTGATGATACATGGCTCCATAGTCAATTGAAGTCTTACATTGATAACCTACTTCGATCCCTTTTACGAGTGCTTCAATCCTTTCCTTCACTCTTGCCATTGATTCTACAGACAGAGTGCGGATTGTACCTTCCAGTCTTGCTGTTTCAGCGATTATATTTTGTACTGTGCCTCCGGTGATTTTGCCGATTGTAACAACAGCACTGTCAAGTGGATCAACATTCCTGGAAACAACAGACTGAAGCTGGTTCACAAGTGCACAAGCTGCAACGACCATATCATTAGTCTGGTGCGGATAAGCAGCATGCCCGCCCTTCCCCACAAGATCAATGAACAGTTCGGAAGTGTTGGCAAAAAGCAGACCTTCTCTAGTTGCAATCGTGCCAACTGGATATTCTGGTGCAATATGCAAAGCTATAATCATATCAGGCTTCCATTCCTGCATGATATCAGTCTTAAGCATTGGCTCAGCACCACCAGGTCCTTCTTCTGCAGGCTGGAAAATGAACAGTAAATTGTCATCAATCGGATGAGCAACGAAGTAGGAGATCAGTCCAAGCGCAATGGACATATGGAAGTCATGCCCGCATGCATGCATTTGCCCTTCATGAAGTGATTTGAATTCCAAACCAGTTCCTTCCGTGATCGGAAGACCGTCGATATCTGCTCTGTAACCAATTGTCTTATTAGGATTACTTCCCTTAATCCTGACAAAAATTCCAGTCTTCCATGTCTTAATTTCCAAGGTGTCCTGAGGAAGACTGCTTAAATAATCAAGGAGATACGCCTGAGTTTTGAACTCCTTGAAACCCAGCTCAGGAATTTGGTGCAAATCTCTTCTAATTTTTACGAAAGTAGTAGAATCCATAGAGTTCTCTCCCTTTATAAAAGAAAGCGCGGACCATATATCCACGCTTTCTTGCTTCCTATTAAAGCTGGCGAAGCTCCTGCTTGATTTCAGTTTTAGATTTCGTTTTTTCGTCGATTTCCTTAATCACGCGAGCTGGTGTTCCAGCTACCACTGTATATGGTGGCACATCGTCGATAACAATTGCGCCTGCCGCAACAACTGCACCCTTGCCTACTGTTACACCCTCAAGGACAACTGCGTTTGCTCCGATTACTACATCATCTTCAACTACGACTGGCTTCGCTGAAGGTGGCTCAATAACACCAGCAAGCACAGAACCCGCACCGATGTGGCAGTTCTTTCCGACTGTTGCACGTCCGCCAAGTACTACGTTCATATCGATCATCGTGCCTTCGCCTACAACAGCACCAATGTTAATTGAAGCGCCCATCATAATAACGGCATTATCGCCGATTTCCACCTGGTCCCTGATAATCGCACCTGGTTCAATACGAGCCTTGATATTTTTCATATCTAGCAAAGGAATAGCTGAATTCCTGCGGTCGTTTTCAATGACATAATCTTCAATCTTAGCCTGGTTAGCTTCGATTGCGGGATTGATTTCAGACCATTCTCCGAAAATTACACCAGTGTTGCCTGTGATGAACGTCTTGGCATTCTCGCCAAAATCGATTCCTTCAAGGTCACCTTTAATATATACCTTTACCGGAGTGGCTTTTTTGCTATTTTGAATAAACGAAATAATTTCATTAGCATCCATCATTTTCATAAACTTTGCCTCCAATTATGTATGTATTCTTGGCCTCTCCCCGTTAACAATTTGCTCTTACATAGAATTAATGTGCTAAAGCAACAGCGTGGAAACAGCCTTTTCTAAAAATTACTTTAACAAACAAAAGTTTTTAAAACAAGAAAAACTATTTATCTGTTTTCTTGGATTCAACTATATGTTCTTTGACGATGTCAATGAAGGCCTGGACCTGCTTTAACCGAAAAGCTGATTCATACCCAAGAAGCCAGGTGTCCCTTCCCAACGGCTCATTGTTTTCGTCGTGAAGCGGGACTTTAAAAATGTCCTTTTCCGCACCATTAAGTGTTATTGCCGGAAGAATTGCGTAGCCGATACCGTTAAAGGTCATTTGTTTGCAGGTTTCAATCTGGTCTACAATGATTGTCCTTTTTGGCGCCGTCTGGAATTGCCGTAACCACCAATCCTGTATTTCCTGGTAGTAGTTAGAATCACTTTTAAACTGGATAAACGGCCGGTCTGTTTCCAATACTTGTTCAGGGCTCGTTATTTCCGTGTCCACCAAATACAGACTGTCCTTGAATAAGTGAATTTTGACACCCTTCCAGTCTGGTGTGCCCCTGATGATTCCTATGTGTACCTGATCTTCATAGAGTGCCTTTGAAATTTCACTGCTCCACCCAGTAACAAGTGAAATTTTAGCCTGCGGGTAACGGTTTACATATTTCTTCAATACCTGTGGCAGCCAATTTTGACCGACAATCGAAGCTACAGCTATTTTAAGGGTTCCATACACCTCTGAATTTAATGCATGGATTGATTCCCTGGCTTTATCCTCTCTGGCAATTGTTTCATTAACAAATTGTATTACGACCTCTCCAGCAGGAGTTAAAGTCAGCCCTTTTTGTGACCGGAGGAAAAGCTTGGTACCCCAATCCTTCTCTAGCGATTGGAGCCGCTGTGACAAAGCTGGCTGTGATACGAATAATCTCTCCGCGGCCTTCCTCATATTCATTTCCTGTGCAAGCACAGATAACAGATGAAACTCTGAAATAGATGACATAACTGAACCTCTTGATAAGATTTTCTTATATTATAAATGAAGTTTTATCCTTTTACATTATAGAAAAACTGCAGATCACTCTGCAGTTTTCTCCTTTTTAGGCAGGAATAAGATGAACAGCATACTGACAATAGCAAAAATGAATACGACAATGTAAACCGAATGAAGAGCATTTGTCAGCGCATCCTGAAGGATTGTCTTTAACTCTGCCGGGAGCTTCATCCGTTCTGATTCATTGAGCAGAACATTTGCTGTATCTATAGTCAGATCCTGTTCTTCTGCTCCATTCTTTTTCATATAGCTCAGAATGCTGCTATTAAGTACTCCACCAAGCAAGGCAGCTCCTACAGTATTGCCCAGGTTCCTCATGAACATATTTGCTGCCGTTGCGATTCCTCTTTGCTGCCAGGCAACTGTACTTTGGATGGAAACAATGAATGCCGTACTAGTAAGACCCATCCCCACTCCAACGAAAAACGACCCTGCTGCAGCCCATAATGGACCTGCTTCAGGTGTCAGGGTGACGAACAGGATACTTCCGAGAATCAATGCCGCACCACCAAATAGAGAAGTCTTGCGGTAGCCGATACTCAAGAGCAGGCGACCGCTTACAGCTGCTGCGATTGGCCACCCTATTGACATGGCCGTCAAGGTAAAACCAGCCACAATCGGGGACCTCTCCATGACTCCCTGAACAAAGGCTGGCAAAAAGCTTGAAATACCAATCAGCATAACACCGGTTGTCAAGGAAGTCATATTCGCGATGAAAATAGACCGTTCACGCCAAATATTAAATGGCATCATCGGCTCTTCTGCCCTTCTCTCTTGAAAAATAAAGAGAATCAAGGTCAGAACACTCAAGCCAATAAGGCCGATGGTTTTTGGTGATGACCAGGCCCAATTTGCTCCCGCTTCGACCAGGACAATCATCAGTGAACTAATCGCCACAGTAAGGAGCACTGCTCCAGGATAATCAATCTTATGTTTCTTTTTCTCAATATCTTCATGAAGATAAAGCCAGAGACCCGCGATGGCAAGGATACCGAGCGGGACATTGATCCAGAAAACATATCTCCAGCTTGCATATTCCACTAGCAAGCCTCCAAGCGCCGGCCCCGATACAGCTGAAATTCCCCATACGCTGGAGAGATACCCCTGGATTTTCGCCCTTTCTTCTCTTGAATAAATGTCACCTACAATTGTTGTCGCAATCGGCATGACCGCACCAGCACCAAAACCCTGAATGAATCGGTATAAAATCAGCATCTCCATCGTTTCGGCCGTCCCGGAAAGAATCGAACCGATCAAGAAAATAATAATCCCAAATGTTAAAATTGGTTTCCTGCCAAATAAATCGGATAATTTCCCATAGATAAGAACAGTAACTGCATTCATAAGCAAATACGCAGAGAATACCCAGCTATATAATGCAAAACCGCCCAGGTCACCGACGATTGCCGGCATAGCAGTCGAAACAATCGTTCCTTCAACAGCTCCCATAAACATGGCAAGCATGACCGTCGCCAGGACAAAAGAGCGTTTCGTTTCTTTCTTGTTCATTTTTTGTTCAGCTTGTCCCATTTGCACACCCTCTAAAAGAAAAGCACAAGCACCTTGCTCAGCCTTGACAATCGCTGCCCGCCGATAACGCCACGTCCTCCCAAAAGCTACCGCTTTCGGTCGTGCGATGAATCGCTTCGAAGCTTCCTTATCCTGTGGCTGGCGGGTCTAGCACATCGTGTGCCTCAGAGGGCCGAACGGTGAAGTCGCTCTTTGACTTCATTGTGCGGACCGAACTCGAAAAGCGTAGGCGACTGCCCAACTCCGACAAGCGCTGGAGGGCCTGACAGTGAAGTCGTTCTTTGACTTCATTGGCAGGACCGAACTCGAAAAGTATAGCCGACTGTCCAGAAACGCAGAAACTGGAGACTCCGACAAAGAAGCGCTTTTTGCTTCTGCCGGCGGAGTTGAAGTTTCGGAGTTTCTAGGAGGCGACACTAGACAAGCGTCTCGAGAGTTAGGAGCCGAGCTAGACAAGCGACTCGAGCTGCTCAAAGCTAACGCTTCTCGCAAGATAATCAAGGAAGCCGCATCAGGATGAAAACTGGCTAGGCGCTGGAGCTAGACACTAATCTAAGTAATAAAGTTTATTCTTTCTCACTAAAAGTAAAAAATTCAGCCCCCGTATGCGGGAGCTGCATGATTTAATTTTTATTATACCTTTTAACTTGCTTGGTCAATTTCAGCAATACGGTCCGTCTTGTCAGAATACCTTCAAATATTCCAGAATCATCTTCTATACAGAGAAAAGGGTGATCTACAAGAAGGTCTAAGGAGGATTGAAGAGTTGAGTGGATGTTGATTCTTGGTATTTTCGAATTCATAGCTTCTTCGACTCGTTTTTTCTCAAGTTGCTCAAACTCTATTCTCTCCAGGCCGAGAATTGAATCCATTATAATAGGTGTACTGATTAAACCCATTAGACGATAATGAGGATCAAGGACAGGAATCGCAGTATACCCACTCTTTGTTAAAACAAGAAGAGCATGCTCAAGGCTATTGCCGACTTGGACATGGGCTACACGTTCAGAAGGTATCATCACGTCTCTAATTGACACTTCCAAAAACTCACCGCTGTAAAGACTAATCATGGCGAAAACTCCCTAAAATGGATTTCTTTCCATTACATTTTATCACAAAATGAATGAAGGCGCTTTTATTTAGTTTGCTTCAAGAAAACAAGGATATTATCCCGAATTCAAAACAAAAAAGGACCACAGATGGGTCCCATTGTTATTGAAGATTACTGAATAAGATCAAAGATCTCGATTGTAATCATATCAATGTTGTCGAATTGATATTTCTTAGGCTTTTCTTTGTCATTGTATATTTCCAATTCGTATGTTTCAGTTTTTGGATGGTATGTAACCTGGCATTTACGCTCACCATTCACTTCAAAAAAGCGTTGAGCAGGTTCTCCTCCATTGGACTGCTCTTGCAAATTCTTTAAACGAGTGATTATTCCCTGAAGCTGTGACATTATGCTCCCTCTCCTTTCAAAACAAAAACCAATAACTTATAAATAGATTTTGCAATTGGCCAATTTATATCCATGTAAAATGATTTCAGAATTTTCTATACACAATTCTTTACATGTCAATATTAACAGAATAAAATAATGTCAGACGATGTACAAGTAAAAGCTTCAAGAAAAGGAGTGATTTTTTGAAAAAACCAGTGCAACTATCCGAAAATGTCTATCTAATCGATGATTTTGATTTAAGTATCGCGGAACGCACCGGTACATATGTTTTAACGGAAGAAAAAGTAACACTTATAGAAACATCTGCAAGTCCCTCGATTCCCTATATCCTTGAAGGCTTACAAACACTAGGTGTAACTCCAGCCGATATCTCATACATAATTGTGACACATATTCACCTCGACCATGCAGGGGGAGCGGGATTGCTGCTCCAGCAATGCCCTAATGCTAAAGTAATCGTTCACCCAAAGGGTGCCAGGCATCTAGCTGACCCTTCAAGATTGATTATGGGAGCCAAGGCTGTATATGGTGAAAAGTTTTCGCAGCTATTTGACCCGATCGTTAAGATTCCCGAAGAGCGCCTGGTGGTTAAAGGCGACGGTGACACACTGAGAATCAGCGAGACACTGACACTTGAATTTCTAGATACTCCAGGCCATGCAAACCACCACTTCAGTATCTATCATCCGCTAACAAAAGGGATTTTCTCTGGTGACACAGCCGGTATTTTCTATCCTCAGCTTGATCGCGAAGGCATAGAATTCTACCTGCCTACGACCTCACCGAACCAGTTTGATCCGGAAAAGATGCTTCATTCCATAGGCCGTTTTAAGGAACTCGGAGTAGAGCGAATTTATTTTGGACATTATGGCATGTCAGAAAAACCATCTGAAGCTTTCAGGCAAGTGGAGAGTTGGCTTGAAGTTTTCGTTGAAGAAGCAAGAAAGGTAGTCCTGGAGGAAAAGAATCCAGAAAAGCAAGTTGAGTACATTACACAGAAACTTTATGATAAAATTAAAACTCACTTGAACCAGCTGGGACTGCCAGAGCAGCATCCGATATATGATCTGCTATATCTCGATGTAAATGTGAGCTCCATGGGGCTGGCTCATTATTTGAACAAGAATACAGGAGGAACCCATTAAAATGAACGACATCATTGTTTACACCCAAAACGATTGCCCTCCTTGCCAAATCATTAAAATGTTCCTGACTGAATACGGCTTTTCCTATGAAGAAAAAAATATCAACGAAGATGAAAAAAGCAGGCAAGAGCTTACCGAAATTTACAAGTCTTATTCCACACCAACCATCGTGATTGGTGAAGAAATCATCACAGGCTTTGACCTCGAGAAGTTGAAAAAGGTTCTGGATATTAGGGAATAAGGCACAAATGTCATGATTGATTAAAGGAACGGGGTTCGTTTAGTACGGTTACTCTTTATAGAATTACCTACGCTTGCAAAAAAGCGAAGCGCCAGGAACGAAAATGTTTTAATAAAGCCATAAAATCAAAAGCGTGAAATCTCATATTGGATTTCACGCTTTGTATATTTGTATCCGTTTTTATAATAAACCGAATAATAATGTCCTACTCTCATTCTTAAAGATTACACCTAACTCCATGAATGTCTTCAGCGTTGAGAAATTCGGTCCAAATACCATTTTCCCGATCGCAGACTTTTCTTCGTTCTCAGGGTTTGCAGCCTGTTGCTGCTCCTTCGCTTTTTCAGGATAGGCTCTATTGATGACTTCCTGTGGAACCTCATCATACAGGTAATCAGCTACCTTCCAATTACCAGTCTCTTTAACGAGCTTCAAGCCTTCATAATGATCTTCATAGCTTACAGGGCCTTCCGTATTGCCAGGGAAAAACTCGACTACATAAATTTCATTCTCCATTTCCACGACCTTTGTTTTTTCTGAAAAGGCGTAAAACGGAATATAATATAGAGCAAAATCCGTACCATAAGTCTGGTACTCATTTTCCTGTCCTACCACATTCTCTTCTATGAATCGGGACTTATAGTCGTCTGTAAAATAAGGATCCAATACTCCTTCAATTTCTTCCATGGTCCTGCCTTTTTCACTTAAGGAAACCTGTGAATCAAATGCCTTTCCGAGGAATGCGAAAACTTCTTCCCTGCCATCCAAATCTGACTTGGCATATGCATTGGCCGGTACCAAAAATAATAAAAACGATAAAATCAAAAATAATAGCTTTAATTGCTTGTCCATTTTCTCCCCCTCCTCCATGATGACTAGTAAATACAATTTTACCAACATTTACCCTATTTGATTACGAAATTCATTCGTAAAATAACATCAACATCTGACAGAAAAACCTGTTTTTCAATATCAATTTACCCTTATCTGACTCGAACTAACGCATATGTTAAAAAAAATGTAGTTTTATCCGGTGACTTTTCATTTTTACCAAAAAAAAACCCCCGTTTGGAGGTTAATATCCAGTTCCAGTGGTCACCGCAAAGTACACGACGAACAACAGGGCTATGGAGAGAACAATTATATATGTCAAAAAAATCGGGTTGCGGATATAAGCGTGCTCCTGGACAGCACCAGGGATCTGGGAATCCAGATTGCCTTGAGCCCTTTTCTGTCCCTTTCCGAAAGTCCAGGTATAGAAAAGGCCAGCAACCAACACCCCTGCACCTGCCAGTAAAAGCATTGTCGTATATATGCTCAAGTTAAATCCCCCTTATAGAAGGCTGTATATATAAATTGTGCATATTCCGTTTTACTATGCTCTTTTCGGCTTGTTAAAATAACCCTTCACGTTGATTAAGAAAGGAGGCACTCAAATCAACAAATAAAAATTCTGTACCATTTAAAGGCAGCGAAAACGTCCGAATGACCTCCCCTGTTTCGATATCACTGTAGCGGTCTGACAGAATCCCTTTTTTTCCTGTCCTCATTCTAATGATATTCTCGAGGAAGTAAGGTCTCCAACTCCAGTTCTTACCCTCGTATACGGGCTGCAGCAGCCACTGATCTCCTGTATTATAAAGGTTCGGCGATAGCTGAAAACCATCTTCGTCACATATATACATCCGGAAGGCTATTCCATCAAGGCTGTCTCCAAGGGACATGAGGAACTCGCTTGGATTTTGCCATTTTTTATTGCGGTTTATCAGCTCCTGGAACTTTGTGTGCAACTCGATTCTCAAGTCAAAAAAAGAATGAAGCCGCTTCTTCTCGGATAGAATAAACCCATGAATTTCAGACTTTAATTTCTCCCGCAGGATATCCCTTTCAACTAATCCCCTTTGAGGTTTAATCAGATAGAACCCTTGATAAAATCTTCCTCCGTTCTTCCAGGCAAACTGCAGCTGGTAAGGAGTTTCGATGTTTTCAAACAATAGGGTTGCTCCAATTTTACGCGCGAGAATTGATAAAGAATGGAGGACATCGAGATAAGCAGGACCAGAGTTATTGGACCTAAGAGAGGACATATCAATTTTTAGGATTTCAGGTTCAATACCTGCTATGCGCTCAAAATAGCTGCTTTCATTGCCGACTTTATCCATCGCGATTTTAATCCCAAAGGATTTGTAGTAGTTGATTAGATGCTCTATATTACCTTGTTCGTTGGAGACAGAAATTTCAAGAACAATTTGCTCAGATTTGACTCCCTTTTCCTGGTACGAAAGAATCATTTGTAAAAATCCTTCTCCATCGTCCATCATCAATAATCCCGCATTCCTGTTTATAAACCATAAAAGCTCCTGTTCCCCTGATTGAGAGGCAACATCCATCGCTTTGGTAAAAACGACATTCTCAACTTCAATCCGATACTCTTCCGGGATCGTATCATCCTGAAAAAAAGACCCAAGACTTATATCATCATTTTCGTTAATATACCGGCCCAATACTTCATATCCAATGATTTTATGCTCATCTGCATTAAAAATCGGTTGAAAAAAAGGAACGACATGTTCAAGGTTAGTTAAAATATCCAGAGCATCCAATTCAAACTGAAACCTCCCTTCAAAATGCAACTGCTTGCCAAGCTTTTCGATCATTTTTCTACTCATTAATGTGATATGAATGATTTTACCATAATATGAGTATTCCCTCAGTTACACTGTTTCCAATTTCCTCATGTCATAAAATCATCTTTTAAACCAAAAATAAAGATAGGCTTATGGAAGGATGATGACATGAAAACGTGGCATTTCATCGGCATTCTTCTTCCATTGCTTGGATGCAGCCACGGCTCGCCCGCCGAAAACGAAGCACAAATGCAGAAAACATTGAATGAACAAATCATGACGAATGAAAGTCCTGAGCCTATTCAGGAAATGGCGGTCCCAAACTCTATTCAAAAACAAGAAAAAAAACTGCAAGAGCAAAAAAGCAAAGCGTTAATGAACGTACCCTTGATCAAACAAAATCCAGAGTTAAAATACGGTTGTGAAGTAACCAGCCTGGCGATGGTGCTGAAATATGCCGGAGCTGATACGGATAAAATGAAGCTTTTCAATGAGATAAGGAAAGATAATGATCCTTTGAAGAGATCAGCAAACGGAGATATTTTGAGCTGGGGGAACCCTGCTGAAGGTTTTGTTGGAGATATGACCGGAAAGCAGGCAGGTTACGCGGTCTTCGATAAACCAATGATTGATTTAATTAATCGGTATTTACCAGGCAGAGCCGTCAATTTGACAGGCAAAGATTTTAGCGAAGTACTTGCACATGTATCTGCTGGTTATCCTGCAGTTGTATGGACTACCGGCGATTATCGACTGCCCGACCGGTGGGAATCCTGGACGCATGGCAATGAAGTCATTAAAACGCCACTAGACCTTCATGCAGTAGTCCTGGTCGGGTTCAATGAAACAACGGTCTATTTGAACGACCCTCTGTCTGGCCGAAAACAGGTGCCAGTAAACAAGACTGGCTTTATAGAAACATGGAAAGCGATGCAGTCAAGAGCAGTCAGTTACCGTTAAAATATGGGATAAGGCTGGATTTTATTTCGGCCTTGTCTTTTTTATATGTTCCGTGTGCACGACTCAAATGTCTCATGAGCGGGTTGCCCCGAGGAAAGCCGATTCAGGTGGAAAGCAGGCTGCAACAAAAGCGACTTTTTAGTTTTCTCTCCTCTTTTTTTCAAGTGATCTATGAAGCTTTACTAGTGAATGGACGATGGTCCTTTTCTTATTTACACCTTTTGCGGCAGCACTTTCGCCATTAAAGATAGCTACTGCATTCCCCCACGTTCCTAAACGATTAAAACCATAAACAAAAACCTTTATATATCCATTTTTTGCGGGAATAAATATCATTTCCATCCTAATATCATAATCATCCATCAACAACACCTCGAATTCATTTACCTATAAAGGACTAGTGATATTTCCTTCCTCTTCCCTTCTAAAATTAATTAAAAACATCTTGAATCAGGACCTTCCCTAAAATGGCACTTCTAATTTCCTTGTTTGTTTGCTAGTATAGTAGAGAAAATTCGGGAATAGGTTGGTATTTTTCATGTCTGAACAAATCACTCGGAGGACTTTTATAAAAAGGGCAGTCGGAACTTTGTTGACTGCTGGGGGACTCGGCACAGGGAGCTATTTTTATGCCCGTGAAGTCGAACCCCGCATGCTTGATATTACCCGCCATACGATAAAAAATGCCGCGTTGCCATCCGGGTTTGATGGTGTCAGGGTCATTCAGTTCAGCGATACCCATATTGGATTCCAGTATACAATGGAACAGCTGAAGCAACTGATTACCAAAATCAACAAACTCAAGCCAGATTTGATTGTTTTTACCGGAGATTTACTTGACGATCCCCGAAACTTCACTGAAAAAAACGAGCTTATTACCATGTTGAGCAACCTGGATGCCCCGCTTGGAAAGTTTGCCGTGTATGGTAACCATGACCATGGGGGATACGGGTCCGATCTATATAAGCAAATAATGGAGCAATCAGGATTCACATTATTACTGAACACCTCAGCTAACATCAAGCTTCTCGACGGCAGTTCGATATGGATTGCCGGAATTGATGATGCTATGCTCGGTAAACCCGATCTGAACGCGTCCATGGCCAAAATACCAACAGACTCATATACGATCCTCTTATCCCATGCTCCAGACAAAGCAGAAGAAGCAGCACAACATCCAATTCAAATGCAGATGAGCGGACATAGCCATGGAGGACAGATCCAGATTCCCTTTTACGGCCCTTTGGTTACGCCGCCCTTTGCCGAAAAATATGTGGAGGGCTTTTATACTGTTGGCCCCAACGACGGTCTGACCCTATATGTGAATCGCGGACTTGGAACGACCAGGCTTCCGTTCAGGTTTTTGTCACAGCCTGAACTTGCGATTTTCACCTTAATAAGTGAAAAAACAAGCAGCTGATCAGCTGCTTGCTTTTGGTTTCAGGATGAACTTTTCCTCAGCTTCCTGAGCTCTTAATGGTCTTGCAAAAAAGAAACCCTGTGCCTTTTCACAATCGGCATTTGTCAGGAAATCAACCTGGCTCTGCTCCTCGACACCCTCGGCAATCACTTCCATTCCAAGACTGTTGCCCAAGTGGATGATCGTTGTTATGATTGCGGCATCCTTGCCGTTATACTTTATATCTCTTATGAAACTCTGGTCAATTTTCAATACATCAATAGGAAACTGTTTCAAATAACTAAGCGATGAATACCCAGTTCCAAAATCATCAACCGAAATTTTGATTCCCAAGTCCTTCAACCGCTTCAGGATTGGGATCGTCTCCTTTGTATCCTGCATTGCTCCCTCGGTAATTTCAATCTCCAGAAGAGATGGCTCAATATTGTACTTCTCTATCGAACTCTTAATGACCCGCACTAAATCCAACTGCATGAATTGCTTAGGAGATATATTAATAGCAATCCTGATTGGCTTACCGGCCTTTTCCGTCCATTCCTTGACTTGCCGGCATGCCCCGTCAATTACCCAGTTGCCAATCGGTATAATCAACCCTGTGTCCTCTGCAAGAGGAATGAATTCAGCTGGTGAAATAAAGCCGAATTCACTGTTGTTCCAGCGCAGCAATGCTTCGAAGCTTGATATTTCATTGGTAAGCAGATTGATCTGCGGCTGGTAATAGAGTTCTAGTTCGTCCCGTTCGATCGCTTTTCGCAAATGAGCCTCGAGCGCTATGATATTTACCCCGGTTGACTGCATGTCAGAGCGATAAAATTGATAATGGGCCTTTCCTTTTTCTTTTACGCTATATAAAGCTTCATCAGCATATTTAATCAGAGCTTCCGCATCCTTCCCGTCATTCGGGAAAAGGCTTATACCAATACTCGGTGTAATATAGTACTCCTGAGAATTGAAATAAAAAGATTCATTGAACCTGAATAATACCTTTTGAGCAAATTCCCCCGCACCTTTTCTGCCTGTTTTTTCTAGTAAAATGATAAATTCATCGCCGCCCTGTCTGTAAACAGTACAGTTTTCTTTTTGGATGTCGATCAATCGATCGGCAACTTGCTTCAATATCTGGTC
Organism: Mesobacillus jeotgali; assembly: GCF_002874535.1. GTDB lineage: Bacteria > Bacillota > Bacilli > Bacillales > Cytobacillaceae > Mesobacillus > Mesobacillus jeotgali. The sequence goes on along the minus strand of NZ_CP025025.1, from coordinate 1,344,803 downwards.
ACCAACAAAATGTCCAAGTGTATCATTCAAATACTTGAAACGATCTATATCCAGGAACAGAAGGGCAAATTCAGTCTTTTGCTTTGTTTTATTTTTTACAAGACTATCCAGTTGATCAAGGAGGGCACGCCTGTTGCGCAATCCAGTCAGCTGGTCATGAAATGCCATGTACTTAATCAGCTCTGTGCTTTTTGCCTGCTCAGAAAGATCTCTGATAATGATATACATACCCTTAATTTCAGAATGAATTACGATTGGAATTGTCTTTAAATGGACCGTCAGGAACTTTCCTTTTCGGTGCATGAATCGACAATCGAGGGATTCCTTTGCATTACCTATTTTCGTATCGGATAAGACTTCCTTAAAGGGAGGCAGATCACTTTCACATATTAAGCTCGTGATTCTCTTCGATTTTAGCTGTTTGACAGTGTAGCCTGTCAATAATTGAGCGGCGGGGTTAACATCAAGGATCTTCCCCTTTAAATCAATTGAAAAAACAGCATCCAGATTATGGTCAATTAGCGAACGATAGCGTTGCTCGCTATCAATCAATCTATTTTTTTCTTTAAAATTCTCTGTTATATCCCTGGTTACCGCTACAACATATTTTACTTCCCCGTCTTCATCCTTGATTGGGGTCAAAAGCGTCTCTCCAAAAACCTGATTGTCGTTATCCATGTCTACTTCATCATGAAAAACGACTTCCAAGCCCTCTTTTACTGCCTTAATATATTGCTTTTTCAATGGATTCAGATGGTTTAGAGATAGAACCTCATCCATCGTCCTGCCGATATCACTAACAGCCATCCCCGCATGGAGAAGACCATTCTCATTGGCAAATAAATAACGGAATTGGTAACCCGGTTCGACCTGCATGATAAAAACAAGATCTTTTACATGTTTAAAGATGATATCTGAAATCATCTGTTCTATTTTTGTCGAGGCAGAAACGCCTCTTCTTTTAGTTATTCTTGATTGCTTCATCTGATTCATCAAACCATCCTCATTCCAGAAGTACAATAGTACCTGGTCCATGATTACGAACTAGTTTTATATACCTATTTTACCCTTTAAAATAAGGAAAAACGATACTGTTTTTTTAAAAATTTACAATCTTTCGCTAAAAAACGACAAGCAATTCTCGAAAGGTGCCCTCTCCATTCATCCAGCATAGACTGCATTAGAGGAGGAGATTCCATGTATCACATTGTTAAAAGAGGAGAAACGCTAGCAGTAATTGCCGCTAATTATCGCAGGCCGCTTCAACAAATCCTTGCGGCCAATCCTGGTATCACGAATCCTGCACTAATCTATCCTGGCCAGCGAATTGCAATTCCGGGACTTCCAGACCCAGCTTCTATTCCTTATTCGATTTCCGTTTCTCTGGGCAACAAAAGGCTTACACTTTTTCGATCAGGCACGTTGATAAAATCCTATCCCGTTGGCATCGGGAAAATGCTAACGCAAACCCCGGTTGGCGAATATGTGATTGTGAACAGAGAACCTAATCCTGGCGGTCCATACGGCTCCATGTGGTTGTCGTTATCAAAACTTGGCTATGGCATTCATGGAACAAATAATCCTGCTTCGATCGGCAAGGCCGTTTCGAAGGGATGTATACGGATGCATAACAAAGATGTTCTTGAGCTGGCACGGCAAGTTCCCAATGGAACTAGAGTCAGAATCACTCTATAATTCCTATTAAAAGGCTTCTATTTCTCAATCAGCCAAATTAAGGGTATAATGAAAATAGCTTAATAAAGACTATTCAACAAAATGAAAGGAGCCTATCCCATTGAATAATGAAAGGAACAAGATCCCCTCACTCCGTCCAACGATCGAGAACCTCTCACAAGCAATCTTCACTGTGAACCGTCATGCCAAGACTGCACCCAATCCGAAATTTTTGTATCAGTTAAAACATGATGCGATTAAAAAAATGCTGCGTGAAGGCAAAGCTAAAAAAACAGGACTCCATTTTTCAAACAACCCTAGAAACAGCCAGCAGCAATCAGACGTACTAGTGGTTTGCGGTGATTACACATTCCACATCCCGCCGACTAAACAGGATTTCGAGCAGCTTCCCCACTTAGGCAAACTCGATCAGTCAGTGAGGAACCCAAGGGCTACCATTTCCTTGACTACCGCGAAAAGGTTATTGTCAGTCTACACAGGGTTGAAAGAATCCACTGAAACGGCTGGAGCAGGCAAGACGAGGAAATATACGAAACCCGTATTCAAGAAGCTTGGGGAACGCTACCCGTAAAAAAGTTTGCGAAAAGAAAGCTGATAAACAGCTTTCTTTTTTTGATTATAAAATCAATTCATCTATCTTCAGGACCAATTCACCTATCTCTGGCTTGCTGATCTGGGCATCTGCTCCCACGACACTACCCTTATGGCGCAGTTCATTCGTGATTAACGATGAGAAAATGATAACTGGAAGTTTTTCCAGAACCGGATGTTCTTTTATCCTTTTTGTCAGGTGATGTCCATCCATTTGCGGCATTTCAATGTCTGTGATCACAAGCTGTACTGCCTCTGAAAAAACGTCAGCATTCTCTGCCAGGTGTTCAAGGTATGTAATGACATCCTGTCCATTCTCAAAGAATTCAAGGTATTGGAATCCAGCTTCACTCAAAGTATCATGAAGCATTTTTCTTAACATCGCAGAGTCTTCCGCAATCACGATTTTCTTCAAAGATCGCTCCCTCGGGCCGAGTTTCTTGACATCACTGACCTTGATTCCAGATTCAGGATTGATCTCAAGAAGAATTTTTTCAAAGTCCAGGAAAAGCACCATTTCCCCGCCTAACTTGATTACTCCGATTATTTGGCTTTCCTGCCCCTGATACATTTCTGACGGCTTCTCAATTTGAGCCCAGGAGATGCGGTGAATTTGCGAAACTGCATGGACGTGGAAGACCGTCTTCATCTGATTGAATTCGGCGACGATCAACTTGTCCTGCTCTGGATTTGTTGACTCCTTTAGGCCCAGCGCAGCAGCGACATTGATGACTGGCAGCACTTCTCCCCTAAGTTCCATGATTCCTTCAACAAATGGATGGGCATTCGGAATTGCTACTACAGGTACAGGATTAAGGATTTCTTTAACTTTCATGACATTTATCGCAAATTTATTCTGGCCAATGCCGAACTCGACAATTTCCAGTTCATTCGTGCCTGATTCTAATAAAATACTGCTATCATTCATAATGTTCTTCCTTCTCTATATAAAATTAGTACTATATACCTCTTATCGGCACGATTATTTAAACTGTTTAGTCAAAGACTTGAGAATAAAGGGGCTTGAAACGAAAAATGTTCTATTGTCACGAAAAATTGGAGAATTTATAAACCAAGTTCCGAAACTAAATAAAAAAGCAAACCGAAAGCTCGGTTTGCCATGTAATTTATTTCATCAATGTCCTGCCTAATGCTGCATCAACTTGCTTTTGATGATGAAGGTCGTGCTGGATAAAATCGATCAGATATGCCCCAACCGTCATGTGGTGTTCAGAAATTTTAAATGACACAGCTAACTTGTCATTGTCCATTTCTTCAAGCATTTTATGGAATTCCTCACGCACAGCAAGGAGCCCATCGAGAATTTCTTCCTTTGTTGCTGTATTTTCTGCGTATTCACGCGCACGTTCGTTGACACTTTGAAAATCAGGGTAGGAAGGTAATTCAGCTCCTTCTTTGAAGTAAGGGAACCTTTCCTTTAATGAGTATTGATCCCAGAAAAGCAGGTGCGACACAACTGCTGCAACCGACCATTTCCCATCCCCTAAAGGCTTATTCCATTCAGCATCTGACAGGCCTTTGAGCGAATGGACCCATCCATCAAATTCTTTATAATGTTGTTTTATCTCTTCCAAATTCAATTGAATCTCTCCTTTTAGCTATTCCTTAAAATAATATTCGCCGCTAAATCTAAATAACCTTCTTGACTGAGAGGACGAATTTTATACGTTTCTCATTCATCATGGTAAAATAGTGATATTCAATCGGAGGGATGAACGACGTGGAACATTTAATTAATAATAGGGTGAAAAATATAGAAATCTCTGGAATCAGGAAATTCTTTAATATGGTTGCAGATGTGAAAGACATGGTTTCCTTGACCATAGGCCAGCCTGACTTTCCGACACCGGTACATGTCAAAGAAGCTGGCAAGAAAGCGATAGATGATAACATCACAACATATACCCATAACGCAGGTTTAATCCAGCTAAGGAAGGCTGCGGCGGACTTTTACCGAAAAAAATATAGTGTCGATTATTCAGCAGAACATGAAGCAATTATTACTGCAGGAGCAAGTGAGGCTATTGATATAACTTTCAGGACCATTCTTGAAGAAGGGTGTGAGGTCATCATCCCGGGGCCTGTTTACCCAGGGTATGAACCAATTATCAAGCTTTGCGGTGCTATTCCGGTCTATGCGGATATCAGGAATACACAATTCAGGATGACTGCGGAGTTGATTGAAAGCCTGATTACGGAGAAAACAAGGTGTATTGTCCTCCCATATCCATCAAATCCGACAGGGGTAAGCTTGAATGAAGAGGAACTGAAAGAAATCGTACAGCTACTAAAAGACAGGGAAATCTTTGTCCTGGCAGATGAAATCTACAGTGAGCTTGTTTATGAGCAGCAGCATGTTTCAATTGCCCAGTTCATGAAAGGAAAAACCATTGTTATCAATGGACTATCCAAATCCCACTCGATGACGGGCTGGCGAATAGGGATGCTTTTTGCACCTGAGTATCTTGCAAAACATATTCTGAAAGTGCATCAATACAATGTGACATGTGCGACTTCGATTTCACAAATGGCTGCTTTAGAGGCTTTGACAGCTGGGGTTGATGACGCATTGCCAATGAAGCAGGAGTATGCTTCAAGGCGGGATTATGTATTCAACAGACTACAGTCCATGGGACTTGATGTAATCAAGCCTGATGGCGCGTTTTACTTTTTTGTCAAAATTCCTGCATCAAATATTTCATCATTTGATTTTTGCATGGAATTGGTCAATAAAGCGAAGCTGGCAGTGGTTCCAGGGAGTGCATTCTCTGAATTAGGAGAAGGATATTTCAGACTTTCTTACGCGTACTCAATGGATACGCTAAAAGAAGGGCTCGATCGTTTGGAAAGTTACTTGCGAAAGTAAAGTGGAAAGCCGTTCCTAAATCAGCAGGAACGGCTTTTTATTACCCCTTGTATTTTCCGTTATTCTTAGGAGCTTTCTCTTTTTTCGCCTTATCCTTATGGATCTTATTGGTTGCTGCACTGCCAATTTCATGTGAGAACTCAGAATCAATTACAGCAGAGTCAAAACCCTTTTTGTTCTTTTGCTGCGGGTCGTTCTTTTTTGTCCTTTTAGCCATAAAAATTCCCTCCTTTAGGTTTTAGTATCTTTACCTGGGGAGGGGTCTATGACTAGAAAATATTATGAATGTTTCCAGTGCTTATATAGTGCCTGTGTACCGCTGTTTTCTTCGCCGTTTTCCGCGATTTGCTCATATAGCGACAATGCCAAAGAAAGTCCTGGCACTTGCATGTCCATACGATTCGCTTCATCCAGGGCGATTTTCATGTCCTTGATAAAGTGCTTGATGTAAAATCCCGGCTCAAAATTGTCATCAATCATTCTTGGTGCAAGGTTAGTAAGCGACCAGCTGCCTGCAGCACCAGTCGATATGCTCTTCAATACGGTTTCAGGATCAAGGCCAGCTTTTTCAGCATAGATAATCGCTTCGCACACTCCGATCATATTGGAGGCAATGGCAATTTGGTTGCACATTTTTGTGTGCTGCCCGGCACCTGCCTCTCCCTGATGAACAATATTAGTGCCAAGGATGTTAAGCAGTGGTTCTACCTGAAGAAAAGCCTCATCATCGCCACCCACCATTACAGCAAGCCTTGCTTCACGGGCACCGATGTCCCCGCCGGAAACTGGCGCATCAATTGCATGAATTCCCTTCTCTTTTGCCTTTTCATAAATCTCTTTTGCAAGGGAAGGAGTAGAGGTTGTCATATCAATTAAATAACTGCCTGGCTTGGCATGGGCGATAAGACCGTTCTCCCCTAAATAAACTTCTTTCACGTCTGATGGATAGCCAACGATCGTAAAAACAACATCTGCCTTCTGTGCTACATCACGCGGAGTCTCTGACCATACCGCTCCTTTTTCCAGCAGATCAGCAGCCTTTTCCTTTGATCTGGTATATACGGTGAGCTGATAACCCGCATCGAGTAGATGACCTGCCATGCTTTTTCCCATAACTCCTGTACCAATAAAGCCAATTACCGTATCTTCTTTAGAAAGCATATGTACTCCTTCTTCCCTTTTCAGTTTTAGTTATATTTTAACATTAGACATAACAAAAGGCCGAGAATTTACTCCTCGGCCTCCAGAACGATCTACCATTTTATGCGCAATTTTAGTTTACCCTGCAAGCAGTATTTCCAAACCTATCTTTTGATTGTGCCTAAACAATTTATAGGCTGCAAGTGGAATCTTCATTGAAGAACCCTCTTTTTATGTTTAACGATTTGACCTTGCGTTCCCAATCTTTTTATACTGTGCTTATACTATATTTACGAGGTGCGGGTATGTTTTATAAAGAGCTTTATGTTTACGACAGCAACAAACCAGTAAAGGCCACCATCAGAAACTACCAAAAAAATGATTTTGACCAGTTGATTCAGGTACAAAAGGAAGCCTTTCCGCCTCCGTTTCCAGAAGAACTCCTGTGGAATACCGAACAACTGACCAATCATACTAGCTTATTTCCGGATGGTGCACTCTGCGTAGAAATCGGTGGCAGAATCGCCGGTTCCATAACTGGCTTGATTGTTCATTTAGGCGATGGTGACGAAGACCATTCCTGGGCAGAAATAACTGATAATGGCTATATACGGAATCACGACCCAGTGGGCAATACTCTCTACATTGTCGACATTTGCATAAGCCCTGCTTATCGCAAACTCGGTCTTGGAAAATGGATGATGCAAGCTATGTATGAGACTGTTGTGCAATTGGGGCTCAAACGGCTTTTGGGCGGTGGCCGGATGCCAGGATACCATTTGCATTCCTCCGAACTGTCCATTGAGGAATATGCAGAAAAGGTGCTTCAAGGTGAATTGAAGGACCCTGTCGTTTCATTTTTACTGCGCTGCGGCCGGACACCAGTCAAACCCGTAGCAAATTATCTTGAGGACGAAGAATCCATGAATTATGGAATGCTGATGGAATGGAAGAATCCGTTTAAAGTTTAGAAGCTGTCGGCGAGGCAGCTTTTTATATTCTGCAGCCTTAAGTGGACCATTATCAAGACTTTGAATCTTGTCTTTTGACAACTTTTCTTTTTTACCCACACCCCTGTCCGAAGCTCCTCCTTCTTCTGACAGCTTTTCCGCTTTGTCCTGCAAACCTGTCTGAAGTTGCTCCTTCTTCGGACAGCTTTTCTTCTTTTTCCGCTGACCCTGTCCGAACTTGCTCCTACTTCCGACAGCTTTTTTTCTTTTCCCTCTGAACCTGTCCGAACTTGCTCCTTCTTCTGACAGCTTTCTTCTTTTTCCTCTGAACCTGTCTGAAGTTGCTCCTTCTTCGGACAGCTTTTTACTGTTTCCATCCAAACCTATCCGAACTTTATCTTTCTTCTGATACTTAAAGGCTTTTAAGCAAAAAAAATGCCGGCTGATTATCAGCCGGCCAAATCTGGGGGAAAATGAGAATGATTAGCTTACTTTCAGTCTAACCAAAGTGCTTACTCATATATACCCGCAGTATATAGGTTAAAACATTTTTTATATTACAATTATATTACAAAGAAACAACCTGGTTTACTGCTTCTACAACTTCTTCTGTTGTACTCATATTCAGTACACTGGAAGCCAGTTTTTCCATATCCGCTTTGTTTAGGTTCCTGATCAATGAGCGTGCTTTCAGAATGGAAGAAGCACTCATGGAGAACTCGTCAAGGCCAAGACCAAGCAGGATTGGAATTGCCGTTTCGTCTCCAGCCATTTCTCCGCACATTCCAGCCCACTTGCCTTCTTTATGAGCTGCATCAATGACCATTTTTACAAGACGGAGGATTGATGGGTTGTATGGCTGGTACAAGTATGATACTTGCTGGTTCATCCTGTCCGCTGCCATTGTGTATTGAATCAAGTCATTTGTTCCGATGCTGAAGAAATCGACTTCCTTAGCGAATTGGTCTGCAAGGACAGCTGTGGAAGGAATCTCAACCATGATGCCAAGCTCAATATGTTTTTCAGCAACCTTTACGCCTTCCTGAATCAATTTCGCCTTTTCTTCTTCAAGCATTGCTTTTGCTTCCCTGAACTCGTTCAGAGTAGCGATCATTGGGAACATAACCTTCAGGTTACCATGCACACTGGCACGTAAAAGAGCACGTAACTGTGTGCGGAAAATATCCACTTCCTCAAGGCAAAGGCGGATTGCCCTGAAGCCAAGGAACGGGTTCATTTCTTTAGGCAGGTTCAAATACGGAAGTTCTTTATCTCCGCCGATGTCCAAAGTTCGGACAACGACTGGCTTGCCTTCCATGCCTTCAAGCACTGCCTTATAAGCTGTATATTGTTCCTCTTCAGTAGGAAGCTGGTCCCTGTCCATGTAAAGGAATTCTGTACGGTATAGCCCAACGCCCTCGCCGCCATTTTCAACTACACCCTTCAAATCCTTAGGTGTACCGATATTAGCTGCAAGTTCAACATGATGGCCATCAGCTGTTACAGACTTTTCATTGACAAGTTTAGCCCACTCAGCTTTTTGCTTTTCGAAATCTTCCTGAATCTTTTTATAGGCTTCTAGCACTTCAGGAGTTGGATTGAAATGAACTTCGCCCTTCAATCCATCAACAACGACGATATCCCCGTTATTGATTTCTTCTGTAGCTGCCTTCGTCCCTACGACTGCAGGAATCTCCATTGAACGAGCCATGATCGCAGAATGGGATGTACGTCCGCCAATGTTCGTTGTAAAGCCTTTTACAAATTGGCGATTCAATTGAGCAGTATCTGAAGGAGTCAAATCCTCTGCCACGATGACTACTTCTTCCGCAATCATGCTAGGATTAGGAATCTGGATCCCCAACAGATGAGCCAATACACGCTTCGTTACGTCACGGATATCTGCCGCACGCTCTTTCATATATTCATTGTCCATGGATTCGAACATGCCAATGAACATATCAGCTGTATCTTTCAATGCCTGCTCAGCATTGACATTTTCAGTTTTGATTTTATCTTCGATGGGTGAAATTAATTCTGGATCGCTCAATACTAGAAGGTGAGCATCAAAAATCGCTGCTTTATCAGCACCTAAAGCCGTTCCAGCATGATCGCGGATTTTTTCAAGCTCAGCTTTTGATGTCTGAAGCGCTGACTGGAAACGCTCAATTTCTTCAGCAGGAGCTTCTATTGTTCTCTTTTCAAAAGAAAAATCCGGTTCAACAAGCTTGTAAGCTTTCGCGATTGCAATGCCGTTTGAAGCGGCAATTCCCTGGAGAAAGCCCATTATTCAGCTAAACCTTCTTTTTTAAGAGCTTCTTCTAGTGTGTTAAGTGCATCTTGCTCGTCGCTTCCTTCAGCGAAGATTGTGATATCTGCTCCCTGGCCGATTCCTAATGACATAACACCCATGATTGACTTAAGGTTAACCTTTTTTTCTTTATATTCTAAGTGGATTTCTGAATCGAACTTGCTTGCAGCCTGTACAAGCATCGTAGCAGGACGAGCGTGAATTCCTGTTTCAGCAACAACCTTGAATTGTTTTTGTACCATACTATATCATTCTCCTTTTAAATAGATGATTAAGATGACCATACATGATGCCTTCCAAACTAAATGGTTCAATTCAGCGAAAGGTCAAAACTTTAGGCCGCTAAAATGATATTTGTATTTTACCCATTTGTATTGTTCTTTCACACCATATATTGTTTCCAATCATTTCCGCAGAAATCCGGATTGGCATCCCACACAAAAGAATAGCATTTTGCATAGCCTTAGACAATGAAAAAACCTTGATTTTTAAAGGTTTAGAGCATTTTTTTCAGTAAAACGTTTTCATTTTAACGAAATTGTGACAAAAGGGTATTTTATCGTCGAAAGAATTTATTTATATTATCTTTCAACCCTGTTTTATTATCTTCTTTACGTAATTTTTCCAGTGCATTGAATTGTTTTTTTATTGTTCTGATTTCATCCTTGAACCAGCCGTCCATCTCTTCATCCCGATGCTCTCCATACCTGACCCATTCGTATGCCTGGATGGCCCGCAGGTCATATTGGATGCCAAGTCTGTCGAACCATTCCTTGACATCTTCATGATGAAGCCTTCCGAGCTCCTTTTTATGGGCATATTTTTCAAGCTGAAAGATTTCCTTCCTTATAATGTTGTCTGGTGCTGCTGTCCGCATTCTTGTCAGCAGGCTGCTGTTTGCTGAACCATCAATGGGAGTTGTGGTTACAAACCCTGCTTGTATCGCTTCTTCCTCGGACTGCCGCCTAAATAAATTGGATTTTTTATATATAAAGTAAAAAGCAAATCCAATTATTACTACGAACAGGATTGGACCCCAAAAATCAGGATTAAAAACCTGCCTGGCCTGCTCGATAGATGTGTCATTTTCAATGCTGGGCATTTGTCCGGAGAATACTTTATTGGCCCGGGCTTCCATGGCAGGAGAAGCAATCCACGCAAAAAAAGGATATAACAGTAGTGAGAGTGTCCAGCCTATTACCTGCAAGACATTAAAGAAAATTTCTTTCAGAATGTCTCTTCCAAACGATAATACCGAAACAAGAAGCAATATAACCCCTAGCAGCTTCGAGTAGGTGACAACAAATCTCTTTTTCGAGCCTAATTCAACATCCATCCACTTGAGCAAGAATTGCCCCGATAATATAAACAGCAGCTGAAAGATTAAAAGGGATATGATTTGGACTAAATAGGACCCACCATAAAAATAGGCAAGCGGCGAAACGAATACGCCGATCAGAAATGTGACGACAAGCCACACACTTTCCGAATGACTTGTAGAATCCTGATGGAACTTAAGTACCCTCCAAAAAATCAATATTGCCATAATCCCTATATAAAAGTTCTCCAGATTGCTCAAGCTGCCTGCCATGAAAAGAAAAGGCATGATCACCAGAAAATACAAAGGCTTTGCAAGATGTGGCTTCAGCTCCAATAAAACCGTAAAAATTAGAGAGGCTGTGGCAGCTGTTCCCATGGTTGCCAGCAAAGGCATTTGTTGGGAAGATAGCAAATGAAATATCACAAGTATAAGGCTTGCAAAGGTCCATTCTATATAAAAACGAAAAAAGACATTTAAAACCCTGATTTTCACTTTCCAGCCACATCCTTCAACTTCATTTTCATTGGTTCCAGGAAGGCATTTTCGTTATGCATTTGCAGCTCTAATAATTGAACTCCCTCTCTTAACCATTCCTGGATATATCCATCTGATCTGGTTGAACGAATCCCTGCATGGATCATGGTTGGTGCAATCGGCAAATGTCTTTTATAAAAAAATAGCATCTGCTCATGTGGAATAGTTGGTGAATGGAATTCTGCAATTGCCAGTAAATCAAGCAGCTTTTGCAGATGATCCTTGCCTGACCCTAATGGCAGATAAGTAAATGGTGTGAATCCTGCAGACCTGATATTCATGCAGAGAGAGAAGGGAATATTCCGCTTATGAAAAAAGTAAGCCATTTCTGCTGTACTGCTCATCAAAAATTCAAGCTTGCTAGTTACTGAATAGCCGTCACTAACATTGATGAATAGAACGGCACCTGCCTCATTGATCCGCTCATACTCTTTCGTCTGCAATGTCATTTTCCTTGCACTTGCTTTCCAGTTGATTCTATTGAAGCTGTCTGTCGGCAGATAATCTCTTGTTCCTATTGGTCCCATATTATCTTCAAACAGTGAGAAATTGGATGGGTTGTGTCCAGGCTTAACTGACTTATGTTTATCGATATTGCGTACCGAAATAGCCTTGGGATAGACTAGTGCCTCTATGTTGATAACGTCAGAGAACTCGAGAATCGTATCCCCGAACCCAAAGAAATGCGGGATATGCAACTCCATTTTTCTAATTTTTGATAATCCTCGCTTTTCAGCTGTAAAAGGAATATTGATGTTTATTTTTTCTCTTTGTCCCATCGAAAATGGCAGGCTTATATCAACTCTGGACGAATGGATATGATACTCGCCTGAAACAGGGACAACAGCACTGTCAAAATAGATGGAGAGATAACCTTTCATTATCGGCAGGCCTTGATTAAGGAATTGAAGGGTCCACTCTCCTTTGTCTCCGATAAAAAAACGATTTCGCTTACGGCTGTTATCAAAAAACAAGCCTTCGCCAATATGTTTCAGATAATAAGAATTACCAGCTGCAATGAGGATAATCATCAGGCCGGCTCCAAACATTAGCCAGGAATTTATGTAAAAGCTTGCAATCAGTAAGAGGATTCCGAGAAACGCCAATATGGATAGAAAACGGTCCTCAATGACGATTTTTTTCCATTGCATTGGCTTATACCTCAACTTCAACCGGAAGCGGAATAGAATCCAGCAAATCCTCGACTACTTTTTCTGCAGTCATCGTCAGCGAAGCCTCTGCAGATAGATAAATTCTGTGCCCCAACACGTAGGGCGCCATTTCTTTCACATCATTTGGAACTACATAGCTGCGTCCATGAATAAGAGCTCTACCCTGAGCAGCCTTTACTAAAGCAAGCGTTCCCCTTGGGCTGATTCCTAATTCTATAGAAGGATGATTCCTTGTTTTGCGGGTGATTTGCAATAGATATTCTTCGACCACCTCTGTTAACTTTACATTCCTGAGTTCCTCCTTTATAGAATTAATATCCTCCTCACTAATCACGGAGTTAACATCTGTCGTTGCAGTCCCAAACCGATGCTTCTTAATCATCTCCCTCTCTTCGTTTACTTCTGGATACCCAAGAGAAAGCTTAATAAAAAATCGGTCCATCTGTGCAACCGGAAGCTGGAATGTCCCCTGCTGTGATTCCACAGGATTCTGAGTTGCGATAACGAGGAAAGGGGATTTCAAGGAAATCGTATGACCATCGATCGTTACCTGGTTTTCCTCCATCGCCTCCAGCAAGCTAGATTGTGTTCGTGGTGTTGCTCGGTTGATTTCATCTGCCAGAAGGATATTAGTGACAATCGGACCTGGCTTTAATTCGAATTCCTGAAGCTTCGGGTTGAAAAACTGGATACCGGTAATATCACTAGGCAATACGTCCGGTGTAAATTGGATCCTTGAAAAATCTCCGCTTATACCTCTTGCAAATGTTTTAGCAAGTAATGTTTTTCCCGTTCCTGGCACACTTTCCATCAGAATATGGCCATTATTCAAAAGGGCGATCACCATCATCTCTACCTCATGCTCTCTTCCGACCACATTTTTACTAATTTCTATTTTTAACTGCTCTAGTTTTTTTACCAATTCCATTCCTTTTTCCTCCCCTTGAGAGTGAACTCTTGTTTTCTTTCTATAAAAGACATAAGAAAAGTTTAACACCTGAATATAAAAAAGTGAATTTTCAACCAATTTTATCCAAATAAAAAGGAACACTATTTTAGTGCTCCTGCAAAACTCATTTTGAAAATATATGTAGTTCTTCCTGAATGATATTTAAAAGCTTATCAAGTTCCTGGCTTGCTGATATGGTCTGAACGCTTTGAAACCCTGTTTCCTCTGCGGCTAAAATCATCTCTTTACGTTTGTGTTCGATTTCTTCCATTAATTTCTCAGGGCACACAGTTTCCATCAAGAATCACCTCACCAGTATGTGTTAATATTTTACTACTATTCCACTAATAGGTATAGTAAAATTTACCTTAACCACAGTTTTTTCTCTAATTAGCTCCTTGCCTCATCCACATATCTAAAAATGACATCTCCGCCTCTTTGAGCGATGCCCCTGAAGTGTTTAAAGTCATCCCTTTTTACCAGAAATTCACGAAATTTCATAAAATCCTGTTTTGAGACAAAGATTTCTTCCACTTCTTTATTTTTCAAACTTTCCAGCATCCGGACAGCCTGTTCCTTATCCAAATAAACCACCCCAGTTTCTTAAGCTAAAAACTATTTTATCTCCTATTGCTTGATTTGCAAAACCCATTTGTTTTTAAATTTGTAAAATGGGAATAAATTTGTGAGTTCATTTTAAATTTCCACTGGATGGAAATCGAATTATTCTATATAATAGGTCATATAAATTGAATTTTCTAACTTTTATAAAATGAAAGTTTCGTGAACATTTGAAATTTAATACTGATTTTCCTTTACGCTAGGAGAAAATTAAGGCAAAATGTTAGTAATTCGAAATATAACGAAGGAGCGAGGTTATTTGAAGAAAGCCGATGTTGGAAATGTAATCGAATTCAAAGAAGGATTGCAAGGTGTTGTGGAAAAGGTCAATGAAAACTCGGTTATTGTTGATTTAACATATATGAACAATTTCCGGGATCTAGAGCTCGACCAACGCACCGTCATCAATCATAAAAACTATAAAATTGTAAAAGAAACTGCCTATTAATATATGAAATTCAACAGGAAAAAAGCAGCCTCAGCTGCTTTTTTCTTGTTATTACTTATTTTCTTTCCCAGCAAGTTCCTTAAAGGATTTTACCTTTCCATGCGGGTGTTGATCCTGCTTTCGTACAGTCCAATTACGCTCCTTCTCGCGCTTTGATTCTGACATGATCTTCCCTCCATTCATATTTTCGTTCATTATTACCATGCCCCATCTCAAAGAAATCATTTCCTTACAAATTTAATGAATTATTTGGTACAATAAATTTTGTTTCTGGAAAGGGGTTTTATGTAATATGAAAAATTGGATGGCGGATCGCAGATTAATTCTTGGTATTTTGATCGCTCATCTTCTCTTATTTTTTACCTTCGAGGATAAAGACGTATTCTGGTATATATTCACAGCTTCGATGCTGGTTCTGATCAGTTATTCCATCATACACGAAGAAATTGAGGACAATACATCCACACTAACTTATCTAACGCTGGGAGTCGCTTCAGGGCTCGGTCTATTCGGCCTCTTTTGGCTCGGAAGCTTCTTGTTCGAGATGCTCAATCTGCCTTTCGCCAATCAAATCTCGCGTCTGTATGGCAGGTTTTCACCTGAATTAATCTGGCATTATCTCGTCCTGGTGTTAATCCTTGCTCCCGGAGAAGAAATCTTTTGGCGAGGATTAATCCAAAAACGACTTAGCAAATACTTTAGTATGAAAATGTCGATTGGCCTTTCAGTAATATTATATGCTTCCGTCCATCTCTATTCCGGGGAGTTCATTCTTGTACTTGCTGCAATGATCGCGGGACTGGCGTGGAGTATTTTATATGCTTGGAAACGGAGTCTGCCACTCGTTATTGTCTCTCACATCGTCTTTGATTTATTATTATTTGTTTTCATTCCTTTAAACTAATCTTTGCACCTTTAAAATGACCTATGCCAATCGTTGGCTTATGGGTCATTTTTATTATTGTCCAATCTGCTTGTCCATAATATTTTTGTAAAAGCGACAAGTATTGTAACTTTCGTAATTATATTCCGTCTTAATATGTAGAAATCACCATACGAAATAACAGGGGGCAATTAGACATGAACAAATTAGTAAACTCATTTGCAATTATCGGATTATCAGCATTATTCATTGCAGGCTGTGGCTCTCCCGAAGAATCGGAGTCAACAGACAAGGCACCTGCAGCCCAGCCGGCTGCTGCGCCAGAAAAAAATGAAGAAGACCAAAAGACAACAGACCCGGAGAAAGAGAATGAAGAGGGCTTAATCCGCATTATGGAGCAAAACATTGCTTATACAGTGAATGGCGAACAAAAGGAACAGACTGCTTTTTTAAAGCACAATGATAATCAAAACTACTCCATGTATGTTTTGCCTGAATATGAATTGTCAGCAGAGGAACCTAACAAGGATGTACTGATGTGGACTGAAGAAGACAGTGTTTTCATGAGGATAGAATTGCTTCCAGCTGACGCAGAGTGGGCTTTAGTTGAAGAAAATTCAAAAGCACAGCTAGCGGCTGTTGGTCCTGAAGTTAAAGAGACACAAACACCTGAAGACCCATTCTTCAACAATGCCTGGGCAATGGAAACTAAAAGTGGGTCAGACATAGTCACTACTTATTTAATAAAAAATGAGGAACAACCATTAAAGCTGACACTATTCACTAAAGAAGATGCTGACCACCGCAGCGCCTTCATAGAAATGGCCAAGACGATCATGAAAGAAGATAAATAAAAAAGAAGGGGCTTCCCCTTCTTTTTTTATTTATTCACATTAATTGGTTTCATCCATAACAACACGATAAAAATCAAACTAATATAGCCAAAAACCGGATACAGTATTGAAAGAAGCGTTCCATAATCAATCAAACTGATGAAATAACAAATCAAGAAGAGAAACGAGACAACGAGCATGCTTGGCAGCTTGACATATTTTTGAATCTGCCTTTCAAGCCCAAAAATATTGCCGATTACAGATGTGAATATTTCACCATATACAATCAGGACAAAAATCCAGTAAAGTCCTGCAGCTAGCTGCTTCATAACGACTGCCATCGGTATTTCAAAAGTTTCGAATCCCGGGAGCATGATTAAAGTCAAATGGCTTGAAAGCAGGATTAAAGTCAGCGCAATCCCGCCGAGGATTCCTCCCCATTTTACAGTATTATCATCTTTCATCTCTGCTGCAACAGGAACCAGCACTGCCTGGGCAAGCGACAGGTTCAGGGCTGTATAGGAAAACGGACCGATGACCGCCTTCCAGCCATCCTCTGCATATGGAATAAAAACGACCTGCTCAATGAATCCAGGCAACTTGACTGACAGGAAAAATAAAATCAGACTGAACAAGATCATCATAGGCACAACAAAGGTATTAACAGCAAAAACGCCCTTCAAACCGACAACCATAACGGCAAGTGACAATGCAATCGTGACAAAGATGCCAAGCGATTTGGTCAATCCAAGCTGCTCCTCAAAAACGGCCCCTGCACCAGAAAGCATAACAGCACAAACCCCAAGCAGCATAAAAAGCATCATTATATTGATGATTCTCCCAAAAAATTTCCCAAACAAATGTACATTCATTTCTTCATAAGATTGGGCCCCGATAGCTGCTGCGATGCGCATTAATTTTGCACCCAGATATGTAAGAATGTATCCCGCCATGAAAACCCCAATCAACCCAACTATTCCAAAGCGGGAAAAGAATTCAACGATTTCTCTTCCCGTCGCAAAACCGGCTCCCACAACAGTACCAACATAAACAGCAGCGATTTGAAAGGCAGCACCCCAATTCGTCTTCAAATCGTTCCCCTCCCTCCTTCTCAATATATGTAAGGATAGACAAACCATGACGAGCTTTTTTTGGAACGGGGGATTTAAACGAAAATGTTTACTAAAAATTACCACAATCAAAATTCTTGAAAGTCAAATAAGGTCAAATTATAATGAGATTAAATTGATCAAAGATGGTCAAAGTCAAAAAATGAATCGTTGATCACTTTAAATAGAAATTACATTTTTGAAGGAGGAATTTAAATGCTTTGCCAAAATTGCCAGGAAAAACACGCAAATATCCAGTTGAGGGTAAATTTAAACGGTAATCAGAAGCATTTATTGCTCTGTGAAGATTGCTACCACACAGAAAAAGAGAAATTAGGTGCTTCCTTTGGCTATCCGCCTTTTAACGATATGTTCAAACAGTTTTCAGGTAATGATCTAAAACCTAACCGTGACCCGGCCGCTGCTGCCACGAAAACAGCTGGCGGAGGAAATGGCTTTATCGATCAATATGGAAGAAATTTGACCCAAATTGCTAAGACCGGCTTAATTGACCCAGTAATTGGGCGAGATGATGAAGTAAAACGAGTTATCGAGATTTTAAATAGAAGAAATAAAAATAACCCTGTGCTTATTGGTGAACCTGGTGTGGGTAAAACAGCCATTGCTGAAGGACTCGCTCTAAAGATTGTTGAAGGTGCAGTCCCAGATAAGCTGAAGAACAAGGAAGTTTATCTTTTAGATGTAGCCTCCATGGTCTCCAATACAGGAATTCGCGGGCAATTTGAGGAGAGAATGAAACAGCTTATTTCTGAATTACAGGCACGTAAAAATATCATTCTGTTCATTGATGAAATACACCAGCTTGTTGGTGCTGGGTCTGCCGAAGGATCCATGGATGCAGGCAATATTCTGAAGCCAGCACTTGCCCGCGGTGAGCTGCATGTAGTAGGTGCGACAACTCTGAAGGAGTATCGTCAGATTGAAAAGGATGCAGCTCTCGAGAGACGCTTCCAGCCAGTACATGTCCTGGAACCAACAGTTGATGAGGCTGTCGAAATCCTGAAAGGAATTCAATTCAAGTACGAAGATTTCCATCAGGTTTCCTTTTCAGATGAAACAATCAAGGCATGTGTACAGCTATCACATCGTTATATCCAGGATCGCTTTCTTCCTGATAAAGCAATCGATTTAATGGATGAAGCGGGTTCTAAGCTTAACCTTATTTCTGACTATACAGATAAAAATGATGCTGAAAGCCGACTTGCTGAAATCGCTAGGGAAAAAGATGAAGCATTGAAGCAGGAAGACTATGAAACTGCTGCAAAGCTTCGTGACGAAGAAGCAAAGCTGGAAAAAGCATTAAATGACAATGGTACTGAAGTAAGACCTGTTGTAACAGTCCAGCATATCCAGGAAATCATCGAGAAGAAGACTGGAATTCCAGTGGGCAAACTTCAGGAGGACGAACAAGCAAGGATGAAGAATCTAGTCGCAAACCTTAATGGCAAGGTAATTGGCCAGGAGGAAGCTGTGCAGAAAGTAGCGAAGGCAATTCGGCGCAGCCGTGCTGGCCTGAAATCAAAGAACCGCCCAATTGGATCCTTCCTATTTGTGGGACCAACAGGAGTCGGTAAAACGGAACTGACCAAAACATTGGCAGAAGAGCTTTTTGGCTCTAAAGATGCAATGATTCGTCTCGACATGAGTGAGTATATGGAAAAGCACAGCGTATCCAAGCTGATTGGTTCACCTCCAGGATATGTCGGCCATGATGAAGCTGGCCAGCTGACCGAAAAGGTTCGCCGCAACCCGTATAGCATCATTTTGTTGGATGAAATCGAAAAAGCTCATCCGGATGTCCAGCACATGTTCCTGCAGATTCTTGAGGATGGCCGCCTGACCGACAGCCAGGGACGCACCGTCAGCTTCAAGGACACAGTGATCATCATGACAAGTAACGCAGGCGTCGGGCACAAGACAATCAAGGTAGGTTTTGGCCAAAGCACAGCTGTAAATGAGTCAAGCATTCTTGACTCACTGGGAGGCTTCTTCAAGCCGGAATTCCTTAACCGCTTCGATAGCATCATTGAGTTCAAGTCGCTTGAAAAAGAACACCTACTACAGATTGTTGACTTAATGCTTTCTGAACTGCAAGGAACACTTGAAGAGCAAAACATCAGCCTCGAAGTGACAGCAGAAGTGAAGGGAAAATTAGCTGAGCTTGGGTATCACCCAGCATTTGGCGCTCGACCGCTTCGCCGTTCCATTCAAGAGCAGCTGGAGGATTCCATTGCTGACTTCATTCTTGAAGAACCGGATGCGGTTCAATTGAGCGCAGTCATAGAAAATGATGCAATCACCATTAAGCGTAAATAAAAGCTTTTGAGGTTCGGAGTGAATCCGGACCTTTTTTTATGCTCTCCTCACCTTTGTTGTACTTTGAATTTTTTGTAAAGAGTCCCAGTGCAGGTTAAGCTTTGTTACAAAGTAACAATCAATGCGAAAAATCTATTTAAAATTTTTACAGTTTAAAAATGAAAAGTACATAAAAGACATATAGAATAAGAGCATAACTTTTTTATGAAACGAGGTAAACCTAATGGGATTTTTAACAAGATTCAGTCTTAAAAATGCTTTTGCTGTTTTTATCATTTCCTTTTTATTAATTCTCGGCGGACTGTATTCCTTCACCCGCCTGAAGGTCGATTTACTGCCGAATATTGAGTTTCCCCAGCTTTCAGTAGAAGTCATTTATCCAGGGGCATCACCTCAGGATATAAATGAGCAAGTGACAGAGAAGCTAGAAACCAAATTCAAGGGCATTGATGGACTCAAAAAACTCCAGAGTTCTTCATTTGAAAGCATCTCAATCATCAATCTTGAATTCCCTTTTGATACCGAACTGGATGATGCTGAACAGCAGGTTAATTCCTTCATCAAGGAGGCAGGACTTCCTGAAAATGTACAGACAAGTGTAAACCGATTTTCATTTGGCACATTCCCGATTTTCAATATTTCCCTTTTTGCCAAAGGTGATCAGGACCTTGAACAGCTTGTAAACGATGAAATCATTCCTGAACTGAATAAAATCCAGGGAATAAATAGTGTTTCAGTTGGCGGTATGACTGAAGATATCCTCCAAATAACCGTTGACCAGGAAAAGGCTGCTAAGCTTGCCCTTAGTTTGAATGAGATTAAAGAAACGATTAATGCCAAGAAGTTCAGCTTTCCTGCTGGCAACCTAAATGAAAACGAAATCCAGGTACCAGTAAGGGTCCAGGAAAAAATAGAGGAAATCAACGAGCTCGAAAACCTGGTGATTCAGTCCAAATTTGCACCAAATGCACCGCCAGTAAAACTGGGGGATATTGCCTCAATTGAGGTTGTAACGGAAAAACCTGAAATCACCCGCTACAATGAGAAAGAATCATTATCAATGGCCATCACGAAAAAGCAGGATGCAAATACGGTCGAAGTCGCAGAGAGGGTTTTAGCCGTCATCAATAGCTATGACGACCGTCTCGAATACGCGATTGGTTTCGATTCTGCGGAAGGAATTGAAAAATCGGTAAATACCCTGGTAAAGGAAGGTTTGCTGGGTGCCTTGTTCGCTTCGATCGCTGTACTTATTTTCCTGAGGAACTTCAGGGCAACGATTATCGCGATTGTATCGATTCCACTTTCGCTATTGATTTCGTCAATCTTTTTGAATCAGCTTGATATTTCTTTGAACATCATGACACTTGGGGGCATGGCTGTAGCCGTTGGCCGGGTGGTCGATGATAGTATTGTAGTTATTGAGAACATCTTCCGCAGAGTGCGGAAAACCAATAAAGCCATGACAGATGAATTGATCCAGGATTCAACGAAGGAAATTCTGAAGGCAATCACTTCCTCTACCATAACTACGGTTGTTGTATTCCTGCCTTTAGGACTTGTCGGGGGAATTACCGGTGAGTTCTTCCTTCCTTTTGCGCTTACGATTGTATTTTCTTTGCTGGCGTCATTAATTGTAGCCGTCACGATTGTCCCTATCCTGGCAAAATTCTCATTCAAGAAGGTGCCAAAGGAAGAAAAAGTAGGTACGTTGCAGAGAGCATATGCATCTTCAATCAAATGGTCCCTGAACCATAAAGCTCTTATCATCTTCCTATCCATTGCCCTGCTTGCTGGTTCAGGATTCCTTGTCAAAGGCCTTGGCTTCACGTTCATTCCGAATGAAGAGCAAAAACTGTTGGTCGCTACCTTCCAGCTGCCATCTTCCACTTCATTAGAAAAGACGAATGAAATCTCTTTGAAGGTCGAGAACATGTTCTCAGAGCAAGAGGAAATAAATGATGTGACGGTGGGGATCGGCAGCCGCGATTTCCAAACTGGTCTTAAACGCCAGAACCAGGCGAACTATTTTATCAGTCTGGGAGATGGTGCAAGTGTTTCAGAGTTCATACCTGAGCTTGAAAAAGAAATGGAAGAAATCGTTCTGTCAATAGAGCCGGATGCGAAAATCGGTATCCAGGAGCAATCTACTGGCGGTCCGCCATCAAATAATAATGTGAACATTGACTTGTACTCTACTGATCTGGCCGTCTTGCAGGACGCGGCCGCCAGGGTAGAAGAATACATGATGAAACAGGAAGACTTAAAATATGTTTCTAACAATTTTTCGGAAAAACAAAAGCAAGTGATTGTAGATATCGACCCTGAAAAATCTGCTCAATTAGGTATTTCAGGATTCCAAATCCTGGGTACAATCACTGATAAAACAAAGCCCGTTGACGCTGGCATTATGAAACTCGGCGATGAAGAACGTCGTGTTGCCATCACCTATGATGAAAAGTCCGAAACAATCGAAGATCTTAAAAACACGGTCATCTTCACTCAACAAGGACCTGTTCCAATCACTGAAGTCGCTAATATCACTGAAACGGAAGCATTCACTTCGATCCAGAAATTAGATGGCAAGATATTCGCGCGAGTTTCTGCACAGATTGATTCAAATGATATTAGAGCCGTTTCGAATGCCGTTATAGATGGTGTCCAAAATGACATTGAACTGCCTGATGAAGTTTCCCTTGAAGGCGGAGGCGGCAGTGATGAGACAGTTGAAACATTCACTCAGCTAGGAATTGCTATGGTCGTGGCCATCGGACTTGTCTATCTGACCATGCTGATTACATTCGGTCAGGCGAGGATTCCGTTCATCATCCTGTCTTCATTGATTTTCGTTCCAATCGGCTCTTTGCTGGGACTGTGGATTGCCGATGAACCAATGTCAGTAAGCGTAATGATTGGACTGCTGATGCTGATTGGTATCGTTACGACCAATGCGATTGTCATGGTCGACCGAATTGGCCAGAACCGTACAGAGAAAGGTATGCCAATCCGTGAGGCTCTTATTGAAGCCGGAATCACAAGACTGCGCCCAATCCTGATGACAGCTTTTGCGACAATCGCTGCATTGATCCCACTGGCGCTTACCACTTCATCTGGCACCTTGATTTCAAAAGGGCTGGCAGTAACCGTAATCGGAGGGCTAACCTCGTCTACCCTATTAACGTTGATTTTGATACCGGTTATTTATGAAGTATTTTTCTTCCGTCAGGTGAAAAAAGAACGTAACCAATAATGAAGAAGCCCGCATCTGCATGCGGGCTTTTTCAATGAGAAGCTGAGGATGCCTTAGGTTCGATTGATTACTAATCTATGTTGTAATTTGTTTAAAAGGTCATTAATAGCGACTATTGGTGACCTTAAATCCTCGAAATCTCGAAAAGAGGTCACCAATAAGGGTTATTGGCTCCCTAAAATCCTCAAAATCTCGAAAAATGGTCACCAATAAGGACTATAGGCGCCCTAAAATCCGCAAAATCTCAAAAAGTGGTCACCAATAAGGTAGATTGGAGCCAAGATAACCTTAGTGATTCTATTCCTATGTGCAGTGGCTCCCCTCTTACAGCTTTGAATCCATACTCGTATTTTCGGGTAATGCTAAGTTTCTGGATTAGCAAATCCAAAACCTAACAAAAAATACAAAAAAAACTGCAGACAAACCGATTTTATCGTTTGTCTGCAGTCTGAAGCGAAGCCACTAAGAGTTTCGCTTTTCCTATTTACAGCTTGCTGTCGTCGACAGAATCAAGCCAGCTTTCGATTTCACCAATTACTGACTGGACGCAGCCTTCTTCAAACGGGGAAATCAGGTTTGCTTCCTTGACTAGGTCAGTGAAAGCCATGCTTCCTCCCAGCTTGCATAGGTTAGCATAATCTTTCCATGCTTCTTCCTGATTTTCTCTTGAACGCTTCCAGAATTGAAATGCACAAATTTGCGCAAGTGTGTAATCGATGTAGTAAAAAGGCGAGTTGTAGATATGACCCTGTCGCTGCCAGAATCCGCCTTCTTCTAAATAAGTATTTCCATCATAATCTTTATGCGGGAGGTACTTCTTCTCGATCTCGCGCCATTGTTGCTTTCTTTCTGCTGGTGTAGCTTCTGGATTCTCGTACACCCAGTGCTGGAATTCGTCAACAGAAACTCCGTATGGCATGAATAGCAAACCGCTACTTAGGTGCGAGAATTTATATTTATCGGTATCTTCCTTGAAAAATAGGTCCATCCATGGCCATGTAAAGAATTCCATGCTCATTGAGTGGATCTCACAGGCCTCATAAGTTGGCCAATTATATTCCGGAATTTCAAAATGACGGCTTGAATATACCTGGAAGGCGTGCCCAGCTTCGTGCGTCAGGACATCAATATCACCTGAGGTTCCGTTAAAATTCGAGAATATGAATGGTGACTTATAGTTTTCAATGTATGTGCAATATCCCCCGCCTGCTTTGCCTTTCTTCGCAACCAGGTCCATCAGGTTGTTCTCATTCATGTAACGGAAAAATTCACCCGTCTCAGGTGACAGCTCATCATACATTTTCTGACCGTTTTCAACGATCCACTCAGGGGTTCCCTTTGGTGCTGCATTACCGGTTTTGAAATCAAATGACTCATCATAGTATTTTAACTCATTGATATCAATTCGGTTCTTCTGACGTTCTTTAAGTTTTGACGCAACCGGAACAATGTACTTGTGGACCTGGTCCCTGAATGCTGCTACCATGCTGCTGTCATAGTCAGTACGGAACATCCGGTAGTATGCCAACTCAACAAAATTGCTGTAGCCAAGCTTGTGGGCCATTTCTGTACGGACTTTTACAAGCTCATCATAAATACGGTCAAATTCTTCTCCATGCTCAGAGAAGAATGCGAATTTGGCTTCACTTGCTTTCTTTCTTGTTTCACGGTCTTTAGACTCGGTAAAAGGATCAAGCTGCGCAAGAGTACGCTCTTCGCCTTCAAACATGATTTTAGCTGATGCCACAAGTTTTGTATATTCAGTGGAAAGCTTGTTTTCTTTTTGCATCAAAGGAACAATTTCTGGTGAAAATTGTTTTAATTGAGCTTCAGCAAGAGCGAATAGCTGATGTCCCCATTTTGCTTCAAGCTCATCACGGTAAGGAGAAGAAACAAGTGCTTCATAATATTTTGTCACCAAACCCTCTACCTGTGGCGCGAAGTCATCCAGAAAATCCTGCTCCTGCTTATAGAATTCATCCTCGGTATCGATTGAATGGCGAATATAGCAAAGATTGAACATGGTACCAACGTCATTACGCAATTCGTTGATTCCATTCATTGCTATGCTTTGCTCTTCAACGGATCCAGCAATTTTGAATTGTTCAAGCAGTTTATCGAATTTGGCAGTGACCTCATCCAAATTCGGGCGTGTATATGTATATTGCTCAAATTTCATGGTATTGCCCCCTTTATCTTTATAAGGGATGTATGTTTATCCCATCCCTATCCTATTCTACGGATATTCCCTTTTTTCCTTTTAATTACTTGTTCTTTTCGTCAACTTTTCCGAAAAAAAACAATAAAAAAAACGGCTTTTGCCGTTTTTAATATTTGCTGACAGAAAGGCCCAGCTTTTTTAGCAATTCAATTGCTGAAACTTTTTCATCATCATTCAGGCTATCCATAAGCTCATGGATCAATGCACTATGTTCCGGGAAAATCTCTTCTATCAACTTTCTTCCATCATCAGAAATTTTCGCATATGTTACCCTGCGGTCTTTCGGGCAGGCTACTCTATTTAAGTATCCCTTTTCTTCAAGCTTATCGACTACATAGGTAATACTGCCGCTTGCCAGGAGTATCTTTCCCCCGATTTGCTGCAATGGCTGTTCACCCTTGTGGTATAGAAGCTCAAGGACGGCAAATTCAGTCGGGTTGAGGCCATTTCTTTGGATGACCTTATTCACTTTTTCATTAACAGCCCTGTAAGCTCTCGACAATACAATAAATAACTTTAAAGATTTTTCTCTCTCATTGTTCATACAATTTCATTCCTTTACAATAAACGACTAATCCATAACTAGAGTATATCTGAATTTGTTGTTTTTATCAGTATTTCCCTTAATTTTATAAGAAAAACTAATGAATGTCCTACAGTGAATCTGTTAACTTTATTTTTTTTACAAAGGGATGTCCTATGCACTAAGTTTAAAACCCTCTCAATTAAGGGAAAAATACGGGCATCAACTTACAACAATGAATTAGGAGTGGCTAAGATGAAAAAAGGTTTAGGAATTGTTATCGGCTTATTAGTCATATTAGGAATCTTCATCATGATGGGAGTTGGCAGTTACAATAACTTCGTTGCTGAAGAAGAAAATGTCAATAATGCATATGCACAGGTAGAAAACCAGCTTCAGAGAAGGCTCGATCTGATCCCAAACCTTGTCAATTCAGTAAAGGGGTATGCAGCTCATGAAAAAGAAGTCATCCAATCTATTTCAGATGCACGTGCAAGATTAGCCGGGGCGAATTCACCAGAGGAACAGGCAACCGCTAATGCCGAGTTGTCCAGTGCGTTAAGCCGCTTGCTTGTGGTTGTTGAGAACTACCCAAACCTGAAAGCGGACAGGCAGTTCACTCAACTGATGGATGAGCTTGCAGGAACTGAGAACAGATTGTCTGTGGCAAGGAAGGATTATAATGACCAGGTATCCGTTTATAATAGGAAAGTTAAGCAATTTCCAGGTGCCATTATTGCTAACATAACAGGTTTTGATGAGAAGGAATACTTCCAGGCGGACCCTCAGGCACAGGAAGCCCCTGAGGTTGATTTTGGAGGCTGACGATGAACCAAAAAAGATTACCTGGCCTTGCAGCAATACTTGGCATCCTGCTATTGCTGATTCCGGCCGGGGCAATCGCGGCACCAAATGAGATACCTTCCCCAGTTGGTGATATTTATGTCCAGGATTTCGCAAATGTTTTAAACGAGAACGAGGAAATACAATTAAAAAACATCGGAAGATCGATCGACGACCAGACTACTTCCCAGATTGCTGTCCTTACTGTTGACTCGATCGGTGAGTCAAGCATAGAAGAATACTCTGTCGAGGCTTACCGTAAATTTGGGCTTGGAACGGAAGAAAACGATAATGGCGTGCTGCTTGTAATAGCTATGCAGGAAAAGAAAATCAGGATCGAAGTCGGATATGGACTTGAGGGAATTATCCCAGACGGCAAAGCTGGCCGAATCCTTGATGAATATGCGATTCCACATTTGCAAAATGACCAGCCAAACCTTGCTGTCATGAATACTTACCAAGCGCTTGCCAACGAAGTCTCAGGTACAAATGAATTCGGGAGTGCTGAGCGTGATGTCCAGCAGCAGCAAGACTTGCCGATACCGTCCTGGCTGCTCATCATCATCGTAATCGGCGTCGTGGTCCTCGATTTTATGTTTTTCGGAGGCACCCTTACCTATCTGTTGCTATCGATCATATCAAGAGGCGGCGGTGGCGGTGGCCCTAGAGGAGGAGGAGGCGGTTCTTCCGGAGGAGGCGGTGCCAGCCGCGGTTGGTAATAAGAAAAGCGAAAGCGCCTTGGTCAGCCCCGATAAGCGCTGGAGGACCTGACAGTGAAGTCGTTCTTTGACTTCATTGGCAGGACCGAAATCGAAAGGTATAGCCGACTGCCCAGAAACGCAGAAACTGGAGACTCCGACAAAGATGCGTTCTTTGCTTCTGCCGGCGGAGTTGAAGTTTCGGAGTTTCTAGGAGGCTACACTAGACAAGCGTCTCGAGGGGCTAGGCGCTGGAGCTGGACAAAGAAAAGCGAAAGCGCCTTGGTCAGCCCCGACAAGCGCTAAAGCTGGACATTTCTCAATATATCCCTCCTTCAAAACAAAACACCAGTAGCGAATGCTCTGGTGTTTTTGTATTACTTGAACGATAAACATACATAATAGTAAATGAAAGCAGGTGAGAGATCATGTACCCACAATACATCCGCTACTTTCTAATTATCTCTGTAATCACAGATATTGCATTGATTGCCTATTTGAGTACGCTAATTGAAGAAATTGGGTTCTTTTTCTTCTTCCTGTTGGTCATTCTTCTATTGAGTGGGACCTACTTACTGTATACCGTTTATAAGAGAAACAATCGAAACCCTTAATCTATTTTCACAATCGCCTTTTTGTTCCTGATTCTGTCTGCGATTTCATCCATCATAATCTTCAACTTTTCGTCCCTTTCCTCTGGGGCGATTTTTTTATGCAATACTGCGTATAGGACAATATCACGTAGCATCAGAAACAATCTAATCTGTTCTCGCCAGTTCTCTGGCAGCTGGTTCGCTTTTTGATACCCTTCGATAAAAGCGTCCAGAAACAACTTGCCAAAGCGGTTTCGCTCCGCTTCATCGCTGGCAGGGATTCGATATATGATTGAATAGTACAGAGGGATCGCAATATCTGAAGCGAACCAATGGTAACTCGCATCATCGAAGTCGAATACGTGAATCTGTTCTCCATCATAAAAGAAATTACCGGAATGAATATCGCCATGGATGATGCCGTAATTATCCACATTTTTCGCAAGGGCAGAAATCGAGGCAATCACTTCTTTTGCGTTTTCTACTAATTCTCTCTCGTCAGCAGGGTAATATTTTTCAACTGACAAGAGGTCATCCTCATCCCAGCTGCTGCGTTTTATTATGCCTGCAGATGGCTTATAGGATTTTGTGGCATGATGCATCCTTCCCGTCGTTTCCCCCCATTTCTTGAAAAGCTCTAGATTGAATTCATCAGAACGGACACTGACTGCCTTTCCGCTTGCCTTTGCATATAAGCAGCCATAAAACCCACTATTATCTGCTGCCAGAATTTCTTCCACAAGGTATCCTCGTGTCGAGGGGTAAACTTCTGGGACAGACAGACCTTTGCTGTTTAAATGCATCATCCAGTCCAATTCGGACAGAACCTCATCCTTGCTCCTGTGGGAACTATGCGTAAGCCTCATTATATATGGATGACCATTTCTATAAGTTTCATAAACATAATTCTCAAAATCACCAAGCTTTTTAACTTCTCTCTCCAAGCCGAAACGCTCCAGGAAACTTTGTAAAATTTCCTGGGTCATCAATGAACTCACAGCTATTTCCATTCGATTGTCCCCCTAGCTAAATAATCTGTATTTTCTAAATTATATTAGACCATATATTTCAATAGAAAAGCTATTTTTATCTCATGAATTTTTTTGTAAAATGATATGTAGGAAACCGAAATAATTTAAGAAGGAGACCATCATGACCCAATCAGCTGCCGCTGTCAGTGCGAAACCGCAGAATCAAAACGACACTGCGTATAAAATACTCTTCATCATCGGATTAGTACATCTATTGAATGATTCCATCCAATCTGTCATTCCTGCAATGTTCCCAATTCTTGAAAAATCAATGGGCCTTTCATTCACCCAATTAGGGATGATTGCCTTTTCATTGAATATCGTTTCTTCCATTCTTCAGCCTTTGATAGGAATGGCAACCGATAAAAAGCCAATGCCTTATGCCCTTCCGCTGGGTTTGACCTCGACTATGTTCGGTGTTCTCGGGCTCGCGTTCGCGTCGAGTTTTGAGTTTGTAATTCTTTCAGTTTTATTCATTGGTCTTGGGTCAGCTGTTTTCCATCCAGAAGGTTCCAGGGTTGCCTATATGGCAGCCGGGCCGCGTAGGGGATTGGCACAGTCCATTTATCAAGTCGGGGGCAATTCCGGCCAGGCACTTGCTCCGCTGATTACAGCGCTCATTCTCGTACCACTCGGTCAATTCGGAGCAGTTTGGTTTACGCTTGTAGCGGCAATAGCCGTTGGTCTGCTTTTATATATCGCAGCCTGGTACAGCCGCAAATTGGATTATGAAAAAATAACCGCCAAAGCCAAGCAGGCCAGCAAACAAGTGAATAAAGGAATCTCGAAGAATATCAAAGTAGCGCTTGTCCTAATTTTATTTTTGATTTTTGCCCGGTCCTGGTATATTTCTGGTATGACGAATTTCTATGCATTTTATGCAATCGATAAATATGGCCTTTCGATTAAGGAAGCACAAATATTTCTGTTTGCGTTCCTTGTTTCAGGTGCGTTCGGCACATTTTTCGGGGGCCCGCTCGCAGACCGTTTTGGTAAGAAAAACATTATTTTTCTTTCGATGATTGCTACTGCTCCCCTTTCAGCAATCATTCCATTTATGCCTTATGCAGTTGCATTCGCTTTGCTGACGATAAGCGGATTCATCCTGATGTCGAGCTTTTCTGTTACAGTGGTATATGCCCAGGAGCTGGTTCCTGGTAAAATTGGGACGATGGCCGGGCTGACAGTAGGTCTCGCATTCGGAATGGGCGCAATTGGTTCTGTCGGACTCGGGTATCTTGCTGACTTGATCGGTTTGCCACTGATGATGATCAGTGTCGGATTCCTTCCCTTGCTCGGAATATTGACCATGTTCCTTCCAAAAGATGAAAAACTTGCTGAATGGAATAATTAATAAAAGGTTCTTTTCAAGGGTACTACTAAACAAGGTTATGATAATTAATTGAGAATGCCGCAAAGTATACGAAAAGAGCCTAACAAAAATATTCCATTTGCATATTTATGTTTAGGCATGCTCCTGTTAAGGAAAAAAAGAAAATGAAGATAAAAGAAGGGAGATCATCATGTCTAAGTTTAAGATTAACTATTTTTTTGAAAAGGATTTTAAAGTTTCACGACCAATCGAGGTAGAAAATATTTCAGAAGCCATCCAAGATGCCAAGGATCAAGAAGGCCAGATTGAATTCACTGGTGAGGATAATGTTTTTTACAGATTCGATACGAAAGACATTAAGCTTGTAACGATTACAGAAGCTTAATTTATATACAGAAAGGGTGAAGCTTAGATGGCTTCACCCTTTTTAATTACTTACATTAATTTAATACGCGCTGCCAGCTCTTGCTTCTCTTCCTCGCTGAACATATTCTCTGCCATTGGGAAAAGGATGCTTTCTTCCTTAGCGAAATGGCTCACCAAAGTGTAGTTAGCATTTTTTATCATTTGAGCATTTTCAATCATTTTCTCATTTGTAAAACCTGTTGTGCCATCCTTTGTATTGTGGAGGAAGGTTCCAATGAAGCGCTTTGCCTGATCATGTTCATATTCCATAACTGCAATCGGTCCCATTTCCCTTCCAATATAAACAGCCATCATCTCAAATAAAACGCCTTCTTCACGCTCCGAATGCGGTTCAAGCTCAGCAAGGAATTCAATGACCAGCTCTCTCAGCTTAGAGAAATTCTCCTCCATTTGCTCACCTTCCTCAATCTTCAATGAAATATCCAAAAGGTTTGCAAGCATCTCCAATAAAGATGGATGTTCATTTTTTAATTGTTGAAGACCTGCACTTAATGTAAAACTTGAATCCTGGTTGATACCACTCATACAGCCTGTCATCCTAATCGGCCTCCTATTTGTTTTGATAGTTTCATTATAGAAAGCTATCGCATTCGGGGTTGTGATAGGCATCACAATTTTAGTTAAATTGAGAAAATGTGAAGAAAGAATGACACTTTGTTAAAATTTCTAAAAATTTTAACAATTATCCTTCAAATATTATAAATCCTTACATATAATAAATTTATAGCTTAAAGTAAAAGGAGTGAATTTACATTGCAAAATTATTTGTATCGCGATTTTTACGAAAAGTCACTTGTGCCAGCGGGACTCATTGACAAGAAAGCCTTCCTTGATCTCCAGCCTGACATGCTGCATACTCATTTACTGATTGGACTTCAGGGGCACCAGGAAGATGGCCGGGAATTTTACCATTGGAACGTTACGATATATAAATCAGATTCATCCGGAATCTATGATGCTGGCAAACCAATATACGCTTCAACTCTGTATGACTGTTTTGATGAAGCTGTTGAGGCAGCGCGGAAAATAGAAAAAGAGATTCATAGAGACCAGCTTCATGCAGTATGCCAGCAAGAAAAAATCAGTTAACTCCCCCCTCATTTATCCTCTCCTTATAGCTCCACCCTTTTTTGAACCCATTTGTGAATTAACTTACATATGATGAATATAGAACTATTGTTATTGTTATTTTCAATATCTTAAAAGATTCTTTCATCCTCATTCAAGCATTTCTGGACATTTTCTTGAACCTATTAGTCAAGCAATGACTATTCGTGCATTTAATGGACCAAGTATCGTTTTCCCTTCAACCTCCTAGCATTTAAAACAGCAAAAAAACCGACGAACAATATACGTCCGTCGATCCTTTTCTTTGAATATTAAGCAAGCCTGAATACGATTCCGTGGCCGCCTTTTGGATACTCCCATTTAATATTCTGGTATGGGCAGCCAATTCGGCAGCTGCCGCATTCGTGACAGCCTTCATAGCCTACCTGCATTCTCTTGCCTTCCCATTTATATACTTCAGCCGGGCAGAATACCGTACAGAGTTTGTCAGGGCACTGAGTCATGCAGACGTCATGATCCAAAACTGTCAGATGCGATTTTGTGTCACACTTAAACCTTAAAAGAAATTGTTTTTCCTCGATGTTTGTCGTTGACATTATTTCACCGCCTTCCAGGCACGATAGATGTCTTGCATTACCTTAAAGGTTCCTTTTTCAGCCGTCACGCTGCGCATGATTTCCTTCTGCTTTTCTCTCTTCGGTGTTCCGTCGACTGTGAAGAACTTGCTCATCGCTTTGTTCATCATTGGCAGGTATTCCTTGAAGTATTGTGGGTAAGTCTCAAAAGTATGTGCTGCATCCTTATATTTTTCAAGGTCTTTGATGATAAAGCTTCCGAATAATGCTTCCTTATATCGATTCAGGCTGTTCTCACTGAAGTCGCCATCTTTTTTGGCCTCAACGATTGCTTCCGCCGCCATTTGGCCTGAAGCCATCGCCATGTTTGAGCCTTCACGGTGAATGGCATTGACCAGCTGGGCGGCATCTCCTACTACAAGCACACCATTCCCTGCAACTCTAGGCACAGAATTGAATCCTCCTTCAGGAATCAAGTGAGCCAGGTATTCTGCTGACTCCCCACCCTCAAGATAAGGGCGCACCATTGGATGTTTTTTCAGGTAATCAAGTAGCTCATATGGCTTTAATTTGGCTTTGATCATGCTTGACAGTGTCGTTCCTACCCCGATGTTCAAGCTCTCTTTGTTTGTATAAAGGAAGGCTGTACCCAGGTTGCCTTTTGTTGAATCACCGAAAATCTCAATCGTAGTACCGTGATTTCCTTCAAGATTGAAGCGGTCATTGATTTTGTCCTTTGGCAGATTGATTACTTCCATAACCGTAAGGGCAACTTCATCAGGACGGAATTCCCTGTGGAAGCCAAGCTGCTTGGAAAGCAGGGAGTTAACACCGTCTGCAAGCACGACAACATCTGCAAATGCTTCTCCATCTGGCCGGTCGGTACGCACACCTATAACCTTTCCATTTTCAACGATACATTCAGTGACAACTGTTTCGTTTATCAACAATGCACCTTGTTCGACAGCTTTCTGTGCGAACCATTGATCAAAATGCGCACGGAGTACTGTAAAGTTATTATATGGTTCAGCTGCCCATTCGAGACCTTTGTAACCGAACTGGACAACTGATTCTTTATCCATCATCCAGAATCGTTGTTCAACGACAGGTCTTTCAAGGGGTGCTTCCTTCCAGAACTCTGGAATGATGTCCTCCATCTGTTTACGGTAAAGGACTCCACCCATTACGTTCTTTGAGCCTGGGTATTCACCGCGCTCGATCAACAATACTTTTAATCCATTTTTGGCACAGTTGTAGGCACAGGATGTACCAGCAGGGCCGGCTCCTACGACGATTACATCAAATTTTTCAGACATAGCTCATTTCCCCGCCCTTCTCTTTGCTGAGCTCTTTGAACTGCTTGATCAGTTTCGGCACGATTTCCATTGCATCGCCAACAATGCCATATGTGGCAACATCGAATATCGGAGCGTTCGGATCCTTATTGATTGCGATGATCAGCTCAGAGTTTTTCATTCCTTCAACATGCTGGATTGCCCCTGAGATCCCGATGGCAAAATAGATTTTCGGAGTGACAGTCTCGCCAGTCTGGCCTATTTGCTGCTCATGCTTCAGCCACCCTGCCTCAACGACATCCCTTGTTCCCCCGACACTTGCACCAATTACTTCCGCTAGCTCATGAATAAGCTGGAATCCCTGAATGTCGCCTAAACCTTTTCCGCCAGCCACGATGACATGGGCTTCTGCAAGGCTTGCTTTTTTTGTTACGTCCTTCACAATTTTAAGCACTTTAGTGCGCATATCTTCTTCCCGGAGTTCTAACTCTTCTTCGATGATGACTCCCTTCCTGCCTTCATCCGTTTCAAGGGCTTTCATCACCTTGGGGCGTACCGTTGCCATTTGCGGCCTGTGCTTTTTACATAGAATGGTTGCCATGATATTTCCGCCAAAAGCAGGACGGCTGGCTTCGAGCAATCTTTTCTCAACATCAACATCAAGCATCGTCGTATCTGCGGTCAAACCAGTACTTAAGTCCGTTGCAACAGCACTCGCCAGATCTTTTCCATTTGGTGTTGCTCCATAAAGGAAGATTTCCGGTTTATATTTTTCAGCCAGTACACAGACACCCTTCATATATGATTCAGTCCGATAATTCTTAAGGACCGGATGATCAACGACATATACTTGATCTGCACCAGCATAGATAACTTCATTAGCTAAGGGCATGACGCCTTCCCCGAGCATCACTCCTGAAAGCGGCACTTCCAGCTTGTCTGCAAGCTTCCTACCCGCACCCAGCAATTCCAGCGAAACACCTTCAATCGTTCCATCATTTACTTCAATGAATACCCAGACGCCCTGGTTTTCTTCCATTCTGTTATTCCCCCTTTATTATCGGAATCAAGAGTTGGCTGTTTTTATTTTCAATAAATCTTTTCTTTCCATTAAAATTCCCATAAGCTGTTCTACCTGAGAATCAGAGTTTCCTTCAATTCTTTTCCCGCCTTCAAGCTTAGGAGGACTGAACATCTTGCCAACAATCGTTGGAGATCCTTTTAGCCCCAGCTGTGTCTTGTCAACATCCTCAAGATCATTAACAGACCAGATGACCGGCTCATAACGTGCTGCATTGATCATATTTGTAAGCGGTGCATACTCTATGTCATTAATCTCCTTTTCAACAGTCAGCAGGCAAGGGAGTTGTGATTGAATAACTTCGTATCCATCGATTTGTTTCCGCTTTATATGAACATGTTTTTCTCCTTCATTAACCTCTGAAACTTCAATAACATTCGTAATTGGCGGTATATCCAGCCTGCGGGCGATTCCTGGTCCTACCTGTCCTGTATCACCATCAATCGCATGCTTCCCACAGATGACTAAATCTATCGGATTATCCTTCGATATTTTTTCAAGCGCTTTGGAGAGTGCATAGCTTGTTGCAAGGGTATCTGCGCCCGCAAACGCCCTGTCCGAGATGAGGTATCCCTGGTCAGCGCCTATTTCAACACTTTTCTTGATAACAGCTACAGCTTGCGGCGGTCCCATTGAAAGAACAGAGATCGTTCCTCCTGTTTTGTTCTTGATTTTGACTGCTTCCTGTACGGCATGGGCATCATAAGGGTTCAAAATTGCTGGTGCGCTTCGCCTGTCCAGAGTATTCGTCTTAGGATTGATTTTGATGATCTTTGTATCGGGCACTTGCTTGACACATACGACAATGTGCATACTCTCTTTTCCCCTCCTCAAAATGAAAAACTATTAACTTGTAAGCGGTTTCTTTGGCAATGAAAAATAAAATGCTATGTAGTACGATATATGAATCGCATTACAAGCATAGTACCAACAATTAAAAAAGTGGAAAGCAAAATTGTACATTCGAATGGTTAAAAAATGAGGTTAAGACATTGATGAACTTATAATTGTCTAAAATGGTAGTACTTTGAACTGTACATAAAGGAGTAAGTCGCGTGATGATATAAAAACCCTATCTATGTTAAAAATAAATAAAATATGAATTTAAAAATATGATAAATATCACACAAAGCAACTTTCACGTGAAAATTTGAGCAAATTTTCAATGTTTTGGTGGAAGCCTGGAGAGAACTTGGAGGATTTTTCAATTGAAGTTTCCTTATAGGAACATTTTAGCCACCGCCGATTTCCTGGCAGTGGCTAACTTTTTCGATATGATGGAATGTTGTCACGCATGCGCTAAAATATATTGTTTCTTTGTCAGCAGAATCATTTGCCTGAATAAAATTTTTGCTTTTTGCCGCTGTATTTCCGTCTCTTGGCATAAAGTTTGATATTCATAAATTAGACGGTCTAGTTCCTGGCTTCGATAGATTGTTTCCTCACTCGTGTATCCAGATTCCATTGCAGCAGCCACCATCAATTCCCGAGCGCGATCAATTTCCTTTAACAAAGTATTTTGCGATTGATACACTTCTATATCTCCTCTACTACTTTAATTCCTTAAACCAATAAAAGTTTACTTGAGAATTATTGCAAATGCTCGTTTGATTGTAAATAGATTCGCAAAATAAGACAATATTCACCCCGAAAAATTTTTTATTCGACAATGTTTGCGGTCATGATAATTACTGGCTGACTTTTTCCTCTTCATAAATCGGAACCCAGCCTTCAGTTGTCACGAAAATTCTTACCGCAACTACCTGGCGGTCATCCTGAAGTGTGAAGTAATGACGAGTATTTTCAGGAACGGAGATCAGGTCTCCTGGATTCAGGAAAACTTCAAAAAATTCTCCGTCCTTGCCCTGGATGACAAATACCCCATGGCCGCTGACGATGAATCTTACCTCATCATCTGTGTGGTGGTGTTCCTGCTTGAAATTCGCAAGCAGCTGATCAAGATTCGGTGTATTGTCAGACAGGGAAATGACGTCCTGAGCTTTGTAGCCTCTGCGTGCAGAAATGTCTTCAATCTCTGCTTTGAAGGCTTCGAGAATCTGCTGTTTTTCATCATCAGTTAAGAGGAATTTTCCCTGAAGGTTTGCTTGCAGCTTATTGATATCCCATTTTTCATAGATAACTTCCTGTGCGTTCAGAAATGCTTCTACCTGCTGCTCTTCAACGATTTTTTCCTGTGTGTTTTGCTTTACGATAAATGCCATGTGAATCTCTCCCTTTTTAGTGTCTTTTATTTGCTTAATGAGAATTTGCTATAAAGATTTACACTACCTTGAACAATTGGAATGGTTTGTGCTCGAGTAATCTTAACTGGTAACGGAATAAAAACTCAGTAGCTTCGAGAATTTTTTTAGCTTCAAATGCGTTCCTTCCCCAGACTGTGATGCCATGGTTACGGATCAATACTGCTCCGGTGTCTCCTTTTACATGCTCTGAGAAAGCTTTTGCAAGGGTTGGGATATGCGCGTAATTTGGAATAATGGGAATCTTTAGTACAGCATCTTCCTCCCATATGTTGAAAGCTTTAATTAATTCCTGTCCTTGAAATTGCACCTCACCCCTGTCTCCATAGACCTCGGAGATGACATTGTTATCGATCGTATGGACATGGAGGCTGCATTCAGCGTTTGTCTTCTTGTATACCTCTACATGAAGCAGTGTTTCTGCAGAAGGCTTCAAATGTGATTCCTCCACCGGACGGCCGAATTGGTCTACAAGCAAAAAGTCCTCATCCGTTCTTTTCCGCTTATCCTTTCCACTCGCCGTCACAAGGAATTGCACTGGGTCGCTGTTCACTTTGATCGCGAGGTTTCCGCTCGTTCCCATAAACCAATCACGCTCAGCCAGTTCAGCCTTTACATCCGACAGTTCTTCCCACTTCGATTCTAAAATGCTCATCCCTTCACCCCTGTTTCAGTTTTAAGAGCGTCAATACAGTCATAAAACGTTTCAAATGGTAGATGCCGAATCTCCCACTCTTCACATTTATCCTTCAAGTAATCTCTCGCCAGCACAAAGTCTGCTTGCTTTGCGGCTTCTAGGTCGGTAACGGAGTCACCAATGACGATTTTATAAGCTCCGCTTTGCTCTAACTTTCTCATGATCGATGGTTTGCAGCAGCCGCAATCATTTGAGCATTGTTCATCACAGCTGTTCGGCCATTCAATTTTGATTGTTTTTGCTGAAAAATCAGAACTGTTGCAGTAAATATCAGCAATTGGGCCAAATTGTTGAATGATGGGTTCTATGAAAAAATCAATTCCGCCGCTTACGATGTATACAGGGATTCCTTCTTCGCTGGCATAATCCAGGAAGTCCTGAAAACCCGGGCGAATCCTTGCGTTCTGGACGGCAAAATCTATGATTTCTGCCTTCTGGGTGACCGGAAGGAGGGAAAACATTTTTCCTACCCCTTCCCTGATGGAAATGGTGCGATCAAGCACTGCTTCCTTTATTTCATCCCAGCCTTCAGGGCCATATTCATTCATGATTGCTATGATATTGTCTTTTTCGGTTACTGTTCCGTCAAAGTCGCAAAAAATCACGGGCTGCCTCACTTTGCCACCGCCTCTGCAGAACCCCATAGACTTATAGCTACTCTTAATTCTTCATGGTCAATGGCGCCTTCCTCAAGTGCTTTTCCTTGAAGTACTGTTTCAATTGCCTGCCTGAATGCCTTCCCGCCGCCCTGTGCTCCACCAGGATGGCCATGTACTCCGCCACCCGCATTAATGATTGAGTCTATTCCGAAATCTTTTACAAGCAATGGGACCATTCCTGGATGGATACCTGCTGACGGAACCGGGAATGTCCTTTTGAATTGATCTTCAGCAGTCAG
The DNA here is from genome assembly GCF_002874535.1 of Mesobacillus jeotgali. Taxonomy (GTDB): domain Bacteria; phylum Bacillota; class Bacilli; order Bacillales; family Cytobacillaceae; genus Mesobacillus; species Mesobacillus jeotgali. The sequence continues at coordinate 1,306,229 of NZ_CP025025.1, read as the reverse complement.
TGCCTCGGCTATTGATATCGCCTGTTGCTTTTTGAGAGCCACACTTCCATAAGGTGACGGGAACAGCGAGAAGTCTGCTCCGGCATAGCGGAGTAATTTTCCCAGAAGCAAAGAATGTGAAAAACCATATTCTTCAGCAGAAGTGAAAGCACCACTTACGGCCGGGTGAGCCATGATTGGAATACCGATTTCATCATCTTCCCTCAGTTCCTGCAAGACATCCAAACCGTAGGCGAAAACATTGAACAAAAGGGCGTCAGCTCCAAGCTCAGTCGCTTTTCTTGCTTTATCCCTAAGCTGTGTGGTTCTTCCTGTCAGATTGGCAGCGTATAAGGTTCTGTGTCCAGTAGATTCATAGACTTCATCAAGAACCTGTTTCCCAAGGGTGATTCTCTTTTCAAAAGGAGTAAGTTCATTTTCAAACAGGATTTCATCATCCTTGATCAGGTCAACTCCTCCAAGGCTCTGTTCTTTTAGCTGTTTCAGCAAATAGTCCATATCGCGTCCAATGACACCTTTGAAAATGCTCATAAGCAGTGGCCGATTGTGGACGCCAAGCTTCCTCCTTATTCCTTCAATTCCAAATCGGGGACCCGGAAATTCTTTTTTTAATTCTTTCCCAAATTCAAGGTCGACCAGTTTTACCTTGCCATCAAGCGAGAGTTTTCCAAATACAGTTGTGAGAATTGCCGGCAGGTCCGGCGAGAAATTGATGGCAGGATAAGCAATTTTGATCGTTGCCACTGTTTCTGAATTGGCGTCCAGGCCAGAACCTTCTACGGAGACAACTCTTCCCTTATGTTTTTTTAATTGTTTTTGGTCCAATTCGGGCAAATCTGTCCACGATCCCACTGTCAAACCAAGCGCGATCCCTTCTGCTTTTTTCTCCGGGTTATGTTTAGCATCATGGACTATATATGTCGCTGTAATTTCGCTCATTAAGATCAATCCCTTTCCAAACGTGTTGTGTTAAAGACAAGAACAAAAAGCGCAAGCGCCTCGTTCAGCCCCGACAAGCGCTGGGGGGCCTGACAGTGAAGTCGTTCTTTGACTTCATTGGCAGGACCGAAACCGAAATGTATAGCCGACTGCCCAGAAACGGCGAAACTGGAGACTCCGACAAAGAAGCGCTTTTTGCTTCTGCCGGCGGAGTTGAAGTTTCGGAGTTTCTAGGAGGCGACACTAGACAAGCGTCTCGAGGGGCTAGGCGCTGGAGCTGGATTAAGAAAACTACATGTAGTTATCCACACTTAAATAATTTTTAATTTCCTTAGCAATAAAAAAACCTCTTCACAAAGAAGAGGTTAGAAAATACACTAAACTCTTCTCATCTTTCAGCTTTCGCTGCAAGAATTAGCACCGTGCCCAGCTTATGCTGGATCGGTTGCCGGGCTTCATCGGGCTCGTCCCTCCGCCTGCTCTTGATAAGAAAATAATTTAATCAAGTTATTTAATTGGTTAAAGTGAATTTATTAATTAGGATTATGTCAGTTTCATAAATCAATGTCAACTATTTTTTGAAAATTCCCAAGCTTTCAATTCTGCTGACTGCTTCTTGCAACCTCTCCTCGGAGCTCAGCAAGCCAACCCTCACAAAGCCCTCTCCATGTTCTCCAAACCCAACACCTGGCGCAACTGCTATATGTGCTTTTTCGAGCAAGAAATCCGCGAATTCTACCGAAGTGAAGTGTTCAGGAACCTTAAGCCAGGCAAAAAACGAGCCTTTTGGAGCAGTGACATGCCAGCCAATATTTTTCAGACCGTCAATAAGGACATTTCTTCTTGATTCGTATAAAGCATTTAACTCAGCAACACATTCTTGCGGCCCTAGTAATGCTTCTGCTGCAGCTTCCTGAACAGCACCAAACAAGCTGACATACATATGGTCCTGAAGCAAGTTAATTGCAGCAATCACGCTCTTGTTCCCCGCTGCAAAACCAACACGCCATCCAGCCATATTATACGTTTTCGATAGCGTATAGATTTCGATTCCTACGTCCTTGGCACCACCTGACTGTAAAAAGCTTTGTGGTCTCTCCCCGTCAAAGCCAATCGCTCCATAGGCAAAATCGTGGACAACACAAATTTCATTTTTTCGTGCCACCTCGATTGTCTGATCAAAGAATTCCTGATGTGCCACTGCGCCAGTAGGATTATTTGGGTAGTTGAGAAACATCAGTTTTGCTTGAATCAAATCCTCCGCACTTAATACAGCATAATCAGGCAGAAAGTCATTCTCTTCTCTTAGTGGCATTGTCACCATCTTTGCCTTTGCAAGTTCGACTCCAGATAAGTAGTCAGGGTAGCCGGGGTCAGGAACAAGAATTGTGTCCCCAGGATTCAACAGGCATTGAGGAATTTCAACCAAGCCAGCCTTGCCACCGAATAGTATGGCAATTTCTTCTTCTGGATCAAGATTGACTCCATACTCCCTTTTATAAAATGCTGCTGCAGCTTCTTTTAACGAGCTCAATCCCCTGAACGGCGAATACTTATGGTTAGCCGGATTTTCTCCAGCTTGCTTCAACTTTTCTACGATGTGCTGAGGTGTTGGTTGGTCAGGGTTTCCCTGTCCAAGATTTATAATGTCTGCCCCTTTTTCAGCATATGCGCCAACTTTTTGCACGAGTGAAGCAAAAAACTGCTTGGGCAAGCTTTTCAATAAATCTGATTGTGCGAATTCCATTTTCTCACCTGCTTAGGAAATATATTAGTATTCAAAAATTTTAATTTGAAATTCTAGTCACAAATGATATAACGTAAATAGTAACTTGTAAAGATATAATTTTCAGAAAGTATGGCGGTGATTAATGATGAAATATAAAATAGCATGCCTGCAAATGGACATTGCCTTTGGGAATCCTGAGCAAAATTACAAAAAAGCCTCCGAACTGATCGACAAGGCAAAGGCTCAAAAACCTGATATCATTGTCCTTCCCGAGCTGTGGACTACCGGATATGATCTCGATAATTTAAAAGACACTGCAGAAGAAGAAGCACAAGAAGCCAAAGTGTTTTTCAAGGATGCAGCTGAGAAATACACTTGCCATTTTATTGGCGGTTCTGTTGCAAATAAAACAGAAGCTGGCATTGAAAATACATTGCTAGTATTCGACAAAAATGGTGAGCAGGCAGGAATCTACAGCAAGCTCCACTTGTTCAAGCTCATGGATGAGCATCTGTATCTGGCTGCCGGAAAGGAAAAAGGGTTATTTTCTTTGGATGGACACAAATTTGCCGGGCTGATTTGCTATGATATTCGATTCCCGGAATGGGTCCGTGCCCATGCCCTCCATGATGTTGAAGCGATGTTTGTTGTCGCTGAATGGCCAATCCAGCGCCTTGAACACTGGCGGGCATTGCTCATCGCCCGTGCGATTGAGAACCAATGCTATGTAATTGCCTGTAACCGTGCTGGCTCAGATCCTAACAATAAATTCGCTGGCCATTCCATGGTCATTGGCCCTTGGGGTGACGTGATTGCAGAAGGTGGAGAAGGTGAGGAAATCCTCCTGGCAGAAATCGACCTTGATGAGGTTAAGGAAGCAAGAGGCAAGATTCCCATCTTTGCTGATCGCCGGCCAGAACTGTATTAAGAACAATAATTCAAATAAGATGTCTTGTCCATAATCGAGTAACAATCCAAAGTAAATAAGCGGAGGTTTTCCGGCTAAATACAGACTGGAGCTCGTTTCGGGTGTATATAAGGGGAGGTTTTCCGCTTATTCAACTCTAAATCTCCCATTTTCGAATTTTTGGTGTAAATAGGCGGAATTTCTCCGCCTATTTAAGCTTTTTTAGATAGAAATTACAAATTAAGCGGAATTTTTCCGTCTATTAGCTCGAAAGAAAAAGACGTATGTCAATTCATACGTCAATTCATCTGTCTATTATAAAGATGCCCCCCTGAACCGGAACCCTTTATGAGGATACCTTTAGCGGTTTCATGCTTCTTAAAGTCAAAGGAGTTATGATAATTTTTATAGAAAATCACTCAGGTTTTGCCCACATCTCTTCAGGGTTCAATTCATAAATCGCATTTTCACGGTACATGTAATGATTGATGATGAATTCCCTTCTGATTGTCGCATAATCCTCATGGAACTTCGTGATATATTCGTTCAGTTCCTTTTCTGGATATTTCTTTCCGGCTTTCAACCCACGGACCATATATTCGAATACCATCAGCTTCTTCTTCCTTTGCGCCGGGATATTCTTTAATTTACCATCTTTTGTAAAGAAATTCTCAATAACCTTTTGTCTTTCGATATTCTGTTCGATCATTGCTTCCACCTCCCCTTCCTTTTTCTCGATCAACTTGCCAAGCGTTTTCGCCTGTTGCTTGATTAATGACTCATTTAAGTGAAAATAAATCGTGTTCTTGTCTCTGCGCTCGAAGATAACATTGATATCCCGCAATTTTTTGATATGATGTGTGATTGTCGGCGGGGTAAGGCCAAGCTTTCCGGCAATTGCCTGGCCATGAAGCGGCCCATTTGCCAGCAAAGCCACTATTCTTAACCTTGTTGGGTCCCCCATTGCTTTATGAAAAGCAACAATTTTATCCAGCTGCATTAAACCACTCCACTTTACTTATTCGACATATATCTAATTAGGTATATATCTAATATAATGCATTTTTCATTATTTTAAAAGGGAAATGAGTAAAATTTCCAAAAAAATTATTCCGTTAGGTTTTAGAGGCTGTTTTTCCAACATAGCTTTTAGGAACAAAAAGCGCAAGCGCCTCGTTCAGGCCCGACAAGCGCTGGAGGTCCTGACAGTGAAGTCGTTCTTTGACTTCATTGGCAGGACCGAAGCGTCTCGAGGAGTTAGGAGCCGCAGCTAGACAAGCGACTCGAGGGGCTAGGCGCTGGAGCTGGATTAAGAAAACTGCATTGAGTTATCCACAACTCAATACCTTTATAAATTCTTTAACCAAAAAAAACGCCTGATTGAATTTAATCAGACATTTCCCTGGTTATTGGCAAATAAATATGAAAGATTGTTCCGTCCCCGACCTTGCTCTCGATTTCAATTGTGCCACCATGTTCTTCAATGATCTTGAAGCTAACCATCAACCCGAGGCCTGTTCCTCTTTCCTTGGTTGTGTAAAAAGGTTCTCCAAGCTTTTTGATCTTTTCAGCAGGAATTCCTTCTCCTTCATCCTGGATGCATATATGTATCCTGTTTCCTGGTGCCTGGTTGACCATCACACTGACTAAGCCGCCCTTAGGCATCACTTCTATCGCGTTTTTTATAATATTAATAAAGACCTTTTTTAGTTGATTAGGTTCACACAGGAGTTCTGGCAAATCATCGGCATATAAAGTTTTAATCTGCACATCATGTAGCACAGCCTGCGCAGTAAGGAGGGCCGCCGTCTCATTCATAATTTTTGCAATATCAGTATTTTCATATTTTATTGACTGAGGTTTAGCCAAAATGAGGAACTCGTTGATGATCGAGTCGATTCTTTGGAGTTCAGTCTTGATTACCTGGAAATATAATGAATACGCATCACCTGTACTATTTTCGAGCAGCTGGATGAACCCTTTTAACGCAGTCATTGGATTGCGGATTTCATGGGCAATACCCGCTGCCAGCTCCCCCAGCATATTAAGCGTATCTGATTTATGGAGCTGGGCTTCCATCTCTATTTTTTCAGTGATATTCCTGAAAACTATAAGATTCAAGCTGTCTACCAATTGGTGTTTGACAGTGTATTCAAAGTGCTTCATCTTGCCTTCTCCATACGGAATGGTAATCCTTCCATCCAGCCTTCCTTTTCGGAGCAGTGCTTGCACCTTTTCATCGATTAGTTCTTCTGAAATCCCAAGATTCATAAAAAGCTTCCGAAAGTTTTTTTCCTCCAGGTCTTCCGGCTTCAATTCCAGTTTTGCCATCCCAGAGGGGTTAATCTCATAATGTTTGCACTTTTCATCCCACAGAATCATTCCCTCAATCGATCCCTCAAAAATTCTCCGAAATCGCTCCTAGCTTTTCCGAAGCTTTTGTTCCATATGGTAACGCTCACTTGCGTCCCGAACAATAGTCATATGATAGCCGTCGCCCGCATTGAGCTTAACAGTAAATTCCAGCAGTCTCGTTTCTCCATTTGGCAGCAGAAAAAACGCTTCATCCCGCAGCGCGCCTTTTTCATTGATAATTTGTTTCATCTCGCTATATTTCTCATCTTTTTGATAAATGAAGTCCGAAATTTTATGCTTTAACAACTCTTCATGAGTGAGTCCGAAAATCTTGCAGGTTGCTTCGTTAGCAGCAATGATTCGTCCACACTTGCCCCAAAACACAATCCCATCCAATGTTTCGAGGAATAAGTTTTTTAACAAACCATCGTCTTCAATAAATCTTTTATCAAAACTTTTTATTGGACCGTCAGCTGGGACCATTTGAACAGAACAGTCAGTGGCTGTCCGCTGATGCTTATTCTTCCACTCTATTAAAGAGGAATTTTCTCGTTCTAAAGCGGCTATTTTCTCTTTCAGTGCCTTAATCTCATCTGCTATGTTAGCACTACTCACCAGAAAGCCTCCTTATCGGATTCCCATTTTTCTAGTAATTTCTACATGTATGGAGAAAATCCCTTTAAAGTCGAGATTTTTTTCTGGATAACCTTAAAAACTTCCATTTAAAAAAGAAGCCAGGGATTCCCTGGCTTCTCTTGTCTTATAAATATTCGTTTTCATGCTTAGCCTTAAGGCGCTGCCACCTTTTTTCGACTTCTTCTTCAAATTCCACGAGCATATCCTTATTTTCTTCTTTTAACAGATGCTTTGTTTTACCCATATATTTCAACCAATCTGCCAATGGAATCTTCTTGTTTTTCACCTCTGGATCGTAAGTGATGTTTGTGACACCTTGCTCCACTTCGTATAACGGGAAGAAGTTCGAATTCACAGCTGCCTCGACAATTGTCTGGCCAAAACGGTCTTCCGATTTCCAGTTGAGCGGGCATGTTATCAGAAGCTTACCGTATACAGTTCCTACATTTTGCGCATACCACTGTGCCTTCGCAGCCTTTTTAACAAGGTCCTGAGGGAAAGCTTCTGTTCCTGTGAATACATAAGGAATATTGGTAGAAGCCATGATCTGTGCTGTATCCTTATGGTGGAACGCCTTACCCTTTTGTGCCTTGCCGACGTTTGATGTGCTCGTCATGTGGCCAAAAGGAGTGGAGTATGAAAGCTGGGAGCCTGTATTCATATACCCCTCGTTATCGTACTCAAGCATAATTAGCTTGTGTCCGCGAAGTGCAGTTCCGATTGCCGATCCCATGCCGATGTCCATACCGCCATCACCTGTCACCATTACGAAGGTAGCATCTGCTGACACTTCGATTTCACCACGGCGTTTCAGTTCAAGGAAGGCTTCGAGCGTTCCTGATAAAGTTGCCGCGCCATTCTGGAACAGGTTATGGATCGTTGTCTGCTTATGGGATGTATGAGGATACGCTGTTGTAACAACGTACGCGCAGCCCGTTTGGAAAAGAATGACGAGATCTCCTTCAATTCCTTTAAAGAACAGCTCCAATCCGCCGAAGATTCCACAGCCAGGACATGCGCCATGGCCTGATGCAATTCGTTTCGGTTTTGTAGTCAAGGCTCTCAAAGGCGGAATTTTGACATTCAGTTTATTCTTTTCTTCATCTCTTGTTACCTGGATCAGTCCTGAATTATAGACATCACCATGCTGTGGCTCAATGACCTGTTTCAATGCTTTTTCTGGTTCTCCAGCAACATGTCCGTAGTAGTCGAATGGCTTTTCTGCATATCCTTTTTCCATAGCGTCGATCGCCATGCTGAAAAATGCCTCAGCATCATCTGCATAGAAGTCTTTACCGCCAAGTCCAAACACTCTGCTTTGGACGATTGTTTCATTGTCCCTGTCTTCCTGCAGCGCGGACTTAATTTCGTGTGTCAGGTTAGGCCCATGTCCGCCGTAGGAATCAGCACGCTCACCTACAAGAAGTGATTTGACATTCTTAAGTGCTTCCCTGATTTCCTGCGCAGGGAATGGCCGGATGATATTGGGGCTGATGACACCAGCCTTGATTCCCTTCTCACGAAGTCTGTCTACAACATCCTTGGCAGACTCTGCCGCAGAGTTCAATAGAAACAGCGCTACGTCAGCATCTTCCATTTGATAAAGGTCAAGAATATCATAGTTGCGTCCTGATAGTTTTGCATATTCTGCAGCCACTTCTTTATAAACATCTTTCGCTTTGTACATCGCTTCTGATTGCTGGAAGTGGTTGTTCATCAAGTCGTCGCCATTCATGTGGGCTCCGATTGTCAACGGTTTCTTTGGATCCCTGGCAAAATTATATTCTGTCGGCGCCTCGCCAACAAATCTTTGGACAACAGCGCGATCCTTGAAATAGTTCACTTTGCGCTTTTGGTGGGATGTAAAGAAGCCATCATAAGCGACCATGACAGGCAGACGCACATCTGAGTGTTCGGCAATTTTAAGCGCCATAATGTTCATATCATAAACAGCCTGTGGTGTCCTGGCGGTGAGGATGACCCATCCAGTATTTAAGGCAAAGTACAAATCTGAGTGATCGCCGCGTATGTCCAGCGGACCACTGATCGAACGCGTTACCAGGTTCAAGACCATTGGATAACGTGTTCCAGATTGAACCGGAAGCTGCTCGAGCATATACATCAACCCGTTCGCGCTCGTTGCGTTGAACACGCGGGCTCCAGTTGCTGCAGCACCATAACAAATTCCCGCGGAACCATGTTCACCATCAGCAGGAATCAATTTTATATCATGCTCCCCTCTGGATTTCATCATATCCAGGTATTGAGCAACCTCTGTTGAAGGGGTGATCGGAAAATAGCCCATGATATGATAGTTGATCTGAGCTGCAGCCATTGCCGCCATTTCATTTCCTGATTCAAAGGTTGTCACCTGTTCTGCTGTACTCATTGCCTTTACGTTTTCTTCAAGAACGGACATTAAGAAACCCCTCCAGTCACATAAGGATAGTTATGTTTTACTTGATTCTCCTCAGCATAGCCGATCATTTCCCTCAGCTCGCTTAACGCAGTGGTTGGACATGCCTCAACACACTTCAGGCAGCCTTTGCAATATTGATAATCGATTCCCTTTAGGAACATCTGCTTTCTGCCGCGTTTGTCCTCTCCTTCTTCCCATACAAAGCAATAATCAGGACATGCAGTATCACATGCAGCACAATTGATGCATTCTTGCTGATTGAATTGGGGCAGGAATCCTTGTCTGGAACCGCTTAAATCCTTGAGGATACTATTTGCCTGCGCTGTAATCACACCGCCTATTTCCTGTGTTTCGTAGCCAAGAAGCGGCATTGGGCGTTTGAATTCTTTGCCCTGCGCCCCTTCTTCTGGTGCGTATGTTTTAAATTGAACGTCATGGTAGCCTCTCTCGAAGGTTCTGATATTCGGCTCAACTAAATGAGGATATTTTTTTTCAAAAGTTTTGCGTATAACATTTTTCATCGCTTCGGGATCAAGGAAATCAATGATGCGATACAATGCACCCAGCATTGCAGTATTTACTTTTGTTTTTTCCTCGACAGCGATGGATAGCGCATCAACAATTGCCAGTGTTCCATGCTCAAGATGAAGGTCTTTTTTGATGTCATCAAAATCTCTCGTCGAGTTCACCAGCAGTATTCCGTCCGGACGCAACCCGCTTACTACATCGACCATTTTATAAAGTGCCTCATGAAATACGCCCACAACATGCGGCTCTTCTATTGGACTGTGGACCCTGATTTCAGTATCTGGTTCACAGAAACGGACAAAGCTTTTCACCGGTGATCCTTTTTTCTCCGATCCATATGAAGAAAAGTTGGATCCATTCAAACCAAGACCTAGAACACCAGCTTCCGCAAGCATCTTTCCTGCAAGGTTTGCACCAAGCCCTCCAATCGATTCAAGTCTTATCTCGTAAAAACCTAATTCATTCTTTTTCGGTAAGATAGACATAATCTCCCTCCCCAATTTCGTTGTTTAGGTAATTGAACTTAAAACATTCCCCACTAATAATTTTATAGACTTTAAGATTATTAAGCTGTGACATATATCAAACATTTGAACTTTTTTAATGGAACACACCCAAAAATATTTAACTTAAGCCGTATATTATAATGAAAAACTTTTATATAACAGAGATAAATTTGTAATAGTACAGAAATGTATTTTCCTTATTCAGGAGCTAGTTCCTTAATTTTGAGCAAATAGCCTAGTTTGTATTTGTCCTTTCCGGGGTAAAAGAGGGTTAGTATTTTTTGGGGGTCTCTAATTAAGGGAGGAAATATGAAACAACGAGATTACTACTTTGACAATGCCAAGTTCATCTTGATTTTTTTCGTCGTATTTGGCCATCTTTTGCGCTCGTTCATTGAAGACAATGAAATGATTTACAATATTTACAAAGTCATTTATACATTCCATATGCCAGCCTTTATCCTTGTTTCTGGATTTTTTGCGAGAGGCTTCAATAAAAAAGGCTATGTAATGAAAATTGCCAAAAAGTTGATACTGCCATACTTTATTTTTCAGCTGATTTATTCCATTTTCTATTATTTTCTTTACAGCAAGTCTACTTTTACGATGGATCCGCTGAATCCACATTGGTCTCTATGGTTTTTGATCAGCTTATTCTGCTGGAACGTTATGCTTATTGTTTTTTCAAAACTTAACGCACCTGCTGGACTGTTGATTGCTTTTGGCCTGGGATTAGGTGTCGGGTATATAGATTGGGTATCCAACTATCTAAGCCTTTCAAGAACCTTTGTTTTCTTTCCCTTGTTCTTGCTTGGTTACCATTTGACGAAGGACCATATCAAAACATTGACCAGACCAGCCTTCAAAGTTGGAGCATTCGTGACCTTCGCAATAGTATTTTTAGGATTTTATTTTAATCCAGATATAGACTATAAATGGCTTCTTGGTTCTAAGCCTTACTCATTGATGGAAGCAGCTTCATTATCAAGCATGTTCACTCGTTTAGGCTTTTACTTATTAAGCTTGCTGATGGTGTTCAGTTTCTTGACAATTGTTCCGAAGAAGCAATATTTCTTTACAGACCTGGGTAAAAATACACTTTATGTATATCTGCTGCATGGATTTTTTGTACGAACCTTCCGCGAAAGCGAAGTTCAGAACTTCTTCCATAGTCCTGAACGAATCCTTTTGCTTGCAGTCATCGCACTGCTCTTGACTTTCCTGTTGTCCAGCAAGTACGCAGCAGCATTAGCGCAACCACTGATCGAGTTTAAAACCTCAGGAATCAACCGCCTAAAAAGCCGGTTCACAGCCATCCTGAGGTTTTATAGGAGGAAGCTGTTGAGCAGTTAACACTTCCTAATATAAGCACTAGCAAGAGCCATTCCTTAAGGAATGGCTCTTTTCCTTATTCTTCAACTGCATTCAACCTGTCTTTTTTGTCCAAACTGAGATATAATTTAAAGTTGATTTGCTGCTGGATTTTTATAAAGGAGATTTTTTTAATGAATATTGTTTTAACAACGCTTAACGCGAAATATATACACACAAATCTTGCGATCAGGTATCTTAAGGCATATGCCCAGCCTGAGTATGATGTAAATCTGGTTGAGTATACAATCAAAGATCCTGTGATCAATATTGTCTCAGATTTAATTCAAAAGCAACCTGATGTCATTGGATTCAGCTGCTATATTTGGAATATCGAAGAAAGTATTAAAGTCATCAAGATGATCAAAAAGATCAACCCTGATATCAAAATTATCGCTGGTGGCCCCGAAGTTACCTATGATGTTCAAAATTGGATGAAGGAAGTAACAGAGTTTGACTTCATCGTCATCGGCGAAGGTGAACAGACATTAAAGCAGCTTCTTTCTGCCATAGATTCAGGAGCTGATTTTTCAGAAGTGCCCGGGATAGCCTATCGAAAAGGGGCCGGCATCCTAATGAATCCCCAACGCAATAAACTGGATTTAAAAGAACTTCCATCTCCATATCGTTTTGAAGAAGATCTCCCCCATCTCTCTAAAAGGGTAACTTATCTTGAAACGAGTCGCGGCTGTCCTTTCAGCTGCCAGTTTTGTCTCTCCTCCATTGAAGTCGGTGTCCGCTACTTCGACAGGGAGAAGGTTAAGGAAGATATCCGTTATCTAATGGCGAATGGTGCGAAAACAATTAAATTCGTTGACAGGACATTCAATATTAGTCGAAGCTACGCAATGGAAATGTTCCGGTTCCTGATTGATGAGCATCTTCCTGGTACTGTGTTCCAATTCGAAATCACCGCTGATATCATGCGCCCTGAGGTCATTGAATTTCTGAACCAGGAAGCGCCTGCAGGATTATTCCGTTTTGAAATTGGCGTACAGTCGACTAATGATTATACAAATGAATTGGTGATGAGAAAACAGAATTTCGATAAGCTAAAGCGTACAGTGACAATGGTCAAGGAAGGCGGCAAGATTGACCAGCACCTTGATTTAATTGCTGGTTTGCCGGAAGAAGATTATCACTCGTTCAAAAAAACATTTAATGATGTGTTTGCAATGCGGCCTGAAGAATTGCAGCTTGGCTTCCTGAAAATGCTGAGAGGGACTGGATTGAGACTGCGGGCTGACCAGCATGATTATGTTTATATGGATCATTCACCATATGAAATCCTTGGGAACAATGTCCTTGATTTCAACGACATCATCAAGATCAAGCAGGTTGAAGATGTACTCGAAAAATATTGGAATGACCACCGAATGGATCTTACCGTTGAATATCTAGTCACAAAGGTTTTTCCATCACCATTTGATTTCTTCCAGGATTTCGGCTCTTATTGGGAAACAAGAGGCTGGTCCCGAATTGGACATCAGCTGGAGGACTTATTCAAAAGACTATTCAATTTCCTTCAAGAAAAAGGTGTAGAGAATTTAGAAGCAATCGAGAGTTTGATGAAATATGATTATCTTGCCAGCATGAAACATAAGCCACGCAAGCCTTGGTGGGAACTGAGTCTTGACAAACAGGAGCGGTCAGACCTTTACCGTGGCATCATCCAGAAGCCTGATGCCCTTGGCAATCAGTACTCTGAGCTGAACATTAGTGAAAAGGAATTATATAAGCATACTCTCCTTGAGGATATTACCATTGACCTCGAGAGGTTTATTGAAGATGGAGAGATTGATTATTCCCCTTCCTATATGCTTGTTTATTTCGATTCAAAATTGAACACTCCTCAGTTTTTCACTTTTAAGATGGAAGATTTAAAGCCGGCTTAACATAGCCGGCTTTTATTTTGCTCGATTTTATTGACACTCTTTGTCTGCTTTATTTTTCGTCTTTTTACTATTAAAAGGGATCTCATAAAGCTTACCTGCATTAATATCGCCAAATTCCATGCCAAATTCAACGTTCATTGGCTTTTGGTGCCGACCTTCATGCTTTTTCATCACGATCTTCCTTTCCTGCCCTGCTTTGAATTTCTGTTAGCAAATTTGCCTGGATCTTCACCATGGGCAAACTCTGCAGAAAATTCGCTTTCCTGAAGGTTTTTCTTAGGTGTGTTTGTATATTTAGCCAAAGCATTTCTTTCTGCCTTCCTTTTAGCCATTCTTACCACCTCCATATTACTATTTTTTTCAATCGGCGATTTGCTATGTACTGATTTGATTACCTAATTTTACAAAAGGAACTCCCTAATAAAATTCAGCATATGACAAAAAATAAGCTCAAAAAGGAGGAGCTGAAATGGCAAAAAAAGATCGGGAACTAAAACCACTGGATATCGAGGAAACCATGCCTCATCAAATAAATGCTCCGAGTTTTAAAGATACTGGTATAGAAATGAAACCTCCATTCAAGAACGAGCATGGAGTCATCATCGGAGACAGTCTTTACTCATCTGAAAACTCACCGCTTGAAAATTGGACTGACGAGACTGATCCAGCAGTCATGGCTGGCGATGAGTGGGTACACCCTACTAATGATATAGGGTGGAACACAGCTGAAAACAGGGATCTTCTCGAGGAAAAAAGAAAGCCAAAAGCCTATCCATTCATGCACCCTACAAAAGATGTGAGCAAAGGCCAGGATTAATATAAGCACACTGCGACGATGAGAGCCAGGCATACTTCGAAGAAAATCATTAAATAGTAAAATAAAAAAAATCCGGGGTAGCCCGGATTTTTTGATATTAACCATTAACCAATTATCACACGTTCCTTTGGATAATGGATGCTTTCTTTTTCTGTTTTACCGCCAATGATCAACAAGAAGGATATGACTCCAACTCTTCCGATGAACATCAATATTATTAGGACCATTTTTCCGATCGCCGAAAGCTCTGGAGTGATGCCCATAGATAAGCCTGTTGTTCCGAAAGCAGATGCAACTTCAAAAATGATTGCCAATAGTGATTGATTCTCTGTAACCATTAGAATAAGGACTGCAAAGAAACATATAAGTACAGCCATGATGGAAACAACCAAAGACTTGATTATATCATCCTGGTGCAACTCTCTGTTAAATACCCTGATTGCACGCCTTCCTCGCGCAAAGTGGTAAAGGAACAAGAGATTTATCGCAAAAGTTGTTGTTCGGATTCCTCCGCCGACCGAACTCGGTGATGCCCCGATAAACATCAAAGCTGCCATCAGGAATAATGTAGGGTCAGTAAAATCATTCACATCCATTGTCGCCAAACCACCACTTCTGGTTGTCGTGGACTGGAAGAAAGCATAAAAGAATGAATCCAACAGAGACTTATCGGATAAAAAATGATTATATTCCAGTCCCCATATTGCAACGGTTCCGAAAATAAGGAGGCCAAGGAAAGTAAGAGTAGTAATCTTAAGAAATAGTGAGAAACGGAACGGACCATTTTTTTTGCTTCTGAACAGGAAGCTTTTCAATTCAACCAGCACAGGAAAACCAATTGCGCCAAGAGTAATCAATAGCATATTGATTGTAACTACAAAATAATCCTGTGCATACGGGATCAGTGAAGCTCCGGTAATATCAAACCCTCCATTGGTTGTAGCACTGACAGATGCAAACAAACCATGAAGAAATGCTTCTTGCCATGTCGGAAAGTATTTTAAGAAATATATTCCTAATAGCAGTGCACCAATTAATTCAATTATGACGATAATGACCAGAATTTCTTTCAGCATCTTCACGAGCCCTGACATAGAAGTCTGGTTCTGGTCCATCATGATTAATCTGCGTTCCTTCAGCCCAATTTTCTTCCTTATAATTAACCAGAAGAATGTGCCAAGCGCCATGACACCAATCCCGCCGAACTGCAGGACGAACATGAGGATAAAGATTCCCGGTACAGTAAAAGTATCACGTACCGTTATTACTGAAAGTCCAGTAACACTGACAGCACTTGCGGCAGTGAATAACGCATCCATGAAAGACCACTTTGCCCCGGGCTGTATGGCAATAGGCAAACTTAATAAGCTCATCGAGACAATTACCGCAATCAAATAATAAGCTACGATAATTTGCGCAGGAGATAATTTGTTCAACCTTCTTCTAATATTAATCCACATAATTGATTCCTTTCAGCCCTGATTCATTTACATACCTATGATAAAGAATATCATATGATTAATAAAGTACTTTCTTGCAGTTTCCATCCATCCATATTACCTTCTGCATGAATCAACAGTGTTTAACACCACCGATGAGCTTTAATAGTACCAGAAATCAGGTAAACATTATCCAAAAGTATAAAAGATTACCACTTATGAATTTACCTGCAATGCTCAAACTATCTATACAGAGAAATTTTTCTCTGTATACTAACAGAGGAGTTGATAATGATGGCTCGTAATTCAAATAAATTGCTGGTTCCTGGCGTTGAACAGTTCATGGACCAGGTTAAATATGAGATTGCTCAGGAATTTGGAGTGAATCTTGGATCCGATACAGTATCAAGAGCAAATGGCTCAGTCGGAGGAGAAATCACTAAACGCCTTGTTAAGCAAGCCCAGGCGCAGATGTCTGGTCAAAACCAGCAATAAATTGTTGGAGTAGTTATTGTATATAGCATATCCACTATCTCCATAAACAATTGAATATGAACATGGAAAAAAGTCCGGATTAAATTCCGGACTTTTAAAATTAATTATTTCTTTCCAGGATTGTCTTTATTTTTCCCGGATTGCCCCCTGTTGTCACTTCTGGGGCCTTGTTGGTTGTTAGACTTTTTTTCAGCATTATATTGTTTTTTGCTTTGACCATTTTTATGGCTATTGCCTTTATCAGCATGTTTGTTGTTGTTACCCTGCCAATTCTTGTTGTTACCCTGGCCATTACCGTTCTTTCCGGAACTTTTATTTCCTTTGGCTTTATCTTGTGCAGGCGGTTCCTCCTTGTTTGGTTCTTTTGGAACCTGAGGATCTTTTTTCTTCACCTGACCTGGTGGTTCCTTCTTTTCAGGCTGTGGGACAACAGTAGGGACAGGATCTTTCTTTCCAGGCTCTGGTTTGGCTTTTTCCTTTTCATCCGGCTTACCAGCAGGCTTCAGCGTATCCTTTTGCTTTTCTTTGTATACGCCAGTTGTAACACCCTGCTTTTGTGCCTTTTCCCTGTCTTCAATTGTTGCTTCCATCACCTTAAGATTCAAATTATCAATTTGTGTTGATTTTTTTATTTCTGATATCTTCTTTTCAAGTTTTTGGTCCACAGATTCTTTAGCTTTCTTATTATGAACAGTCGCGATGACAACGTCTTTTTCTTGTTTTAAGAAACCTTCATCCTTGATTTCCTCAATGACCATCTCTGCAACCAAAGCTGCATCTTTCTTTTTCCAGTCTTTTAATTCCTTAATGATTTCTTCCCCTTCAGGATTATACCCTTTCATACGAAGGACCTTTAAATCATCATTGACTGCCAATTCATTGCTTGGATTTACATCAATGGACATATATGCGTAAACCTGTCCGTTTTGGTACGTAGGAACTAGCGCAGTCATGGCAATCATAAATACTGCTGCAAGCGCAATACTCCTTGCCTTAACGCTATTTAAAAACGATAGATTGATTCTTTTCTTTTTAACAGTTAGCGTTTCTGGAAAAAAATGAATTTCTTCTCCTACCTGATAATCTTGTTGAAGCTTTCGGGCCCGTAAAAACTCGCCTTCGGGGGTCAACAATGTTAGGTAAAGATCATTGATTTCAAGGATAACCCCTTTTCTCATGTCTCTAACACCCCTTTAATATAATCCTTTAAATATACATAATCCCCAATTAAAATAAGTGCAATAGCTATAATATATTTTCTGTTTCTCTCTATGGTTTTTCTGCTGACTTTGACCATGTCTTCCAATTGCTTGATTGGCAGCCTCTTTTTTTCCAGGAGCAAATTCTTTAGTTCCTCATTCTCAACCATTGATTTTGCAACCAGCATCGCATTTTTGCGGGCATCCGCATGCTTAGGAGACTGTTCGAGCAAATCCTGGAAAGACAAATCAAAGTCTTTTAATACTGCTTGGAATTGGATGATCTCTTCTCTTCTTAGTTCCTGTTCTGTCTTTTTACGAAAATCATCAAGAGAAAGCTCATCCTCAATGGTCGATCTTTGCTGTTCTTCCTCATTTGGATCGTTTGATATATTGAAGCTGAGGTTTTGATTCCGGCTCTGCTGTCGGATATAATCAATGACCCTCCGCTTAATCATGACTTCTGCAAAACTTAATAATGAATTTCCTTTTTCAGATGAATATTTTTGGATTGCCTCATTGAATGCGATGAGACCAATGCTAAATTCATCGTCCGATTCATGTATGTATCTCTTGCAGACAGACGAAACAGTCTTCGCGATAAATGGCTTATAAGAATCAATTAATTCTTCTCTTAAAGCAGCATCCCCCTGGTGGATTTTCTCTACAGTTTCTTCCAGTGGTCTTCGCTTTTTCTTTGCCATGAACAATAAACTTAGCAATAGCCTCACCTCTTTCCTCCCCACATTATATCATGACTGTCAATTTATCTTTCTGTGGTTAGGCAGTGAAAAGATAGCCACATAAGGCTACCTTTTCGAGTCTATTGTTCTTTATGGATTAGTTTTTATCATTACCTTTTCCGTTACCGTTACCTTTGCCATTTCCATTGCCTTTATTTTCATGTTTCTTTGAATTCTTTTCTTGTTTCTTATCTTGCTTAGCCTGGTGTTTTTCTTCTTTCTTTTGCTGTTTAGCTTCCTTGCGTTCCTGTTTTTCAGCAGCCTTTTGTGCTTTACGCTCTTGTTTAGCTTTTTCTTTTTCAGCTTTTGGTGATACTACCGGTACTACAGCTGTGTCGTCATTTACAGGCATTGTTTCTTCAGCAGGCTCTTCAACAACTGGTGTTTCATCAGCAGGCAGAAGATCTGACTCAACCACTGGTTCTAATTCTACTGGCTCAGTTGTTTCTTCTTCTTCAACAGGCTTCTCAGCATACTTTTCTTCTAATTTAGCCAATTTCTTTGCCATCTTAGCGTATGTTTTGTCAATGTTCTTTTGAAGCTGTGCTCTTGCATTGTCATTGCCAACGTGTTCCATAGCAGCTTTCAATGCAATGATATTCTGTCTGAGCATTCCTTCGATTTCTTCGAAAGGATCTTCACTTACAACGTCTTCTTCCTCAGACCCTTCTTCCGCGTCTTCCTCCGCTGGCTCTTCAGCGACTACATCATCGGCAGGCTCCTCGCCATCTTCAGTTGACTCTTCTGAATCTGTTTCTTCTTGGTCTGTTTCTTCTGTTCCTTCTTCAGAGGTTGCACCATCTTCCACTTCTGATCCTTCTTCAGAATCGGCATCCTCTTCCTTTGTACCTTCTTCATCCACAATATCCTGTGAAGATTCCATGTATTGTACAGCAGCTTCGATTACTTCAAGGGCTTCTTCTTCTTTCCCCTCAGCGAACAAAGCACTTGCCTCTTGAAGGCGTTCTGATGCGTATGTAGCAAGCAATTCTGCTTCTTTAGCATTATCAATTGTAAAAGCAAGCCTGATTTTCTCAAGTGCGATTTTAGCAAAGTAGAAGAAGTCACCAGGAATCAAAGAAGGGTTAATTTCTTCAAGTTCATCGACCTGTGTCTTTGCTTGTTCAAGCTCCTCAGGGCTGACATTTTGCAGTTCCACCGTTTCAACTTCAGAATTGTTCTCTTCTGCCATTGCAACTGGCGAAAATGTAAATGTTCCAGCAAGCACTAAAGCCAATGTACTCTTGGCGATTTTTTTCATCTCTTGGTTAGAAAGTTTCTTCATTCTCAGTTCACCTCGTAAGTTTTTAGGAGCGGCCGCTTTAATCACTACAAAGTTACGTTTGCGCTTACTATGTTATGGGGGTTT
The DNA here is from genome assembly GCF_002874535.1 of Mesobacillus jeotgali. Taxonomy (GTDB): domain Bacteria; phylum Bacillota; class Bacilli; order Bacillales; family Cytobacillaceae; genus Mesobacillus; species Mesobacillus jeotgali. The sequence goes on along the minus strand of NZ_CP025025.1, from coordinate 1,286,882 downwards.
TTTAGAAAAAAATAAAAACACTTCAGTCAAACTATGACCGAAGTGTTAAGAATAATGTTGATATATAAGGTTTTACAAGGGATTTTAGCTTTTCAAAAAAATTACAGTAATGGCGACTCGAAGCTGAGCTTTTCCATTTTGTACCGTTTATTGGTATATTCCGCATAATAGATCACATCACCGGGAACAAATCACATTTATGAATTCCCCCATAAAGAAATTATTTATTGCAATATGTATTCTAGTTGTAATAAAACTTAAGTAATAACTTCCTGATCAAGAATCCGGTAATCACTCCTGGAATGACAAAAAGCATTGGAAGGAAAACTGGCCCTGGAAACAGTCCAAATATATTAACCTTCGGGGATATCATCAAACCAACTGTTACAAAATATGCTGAGAACACAAATGGCAAAAAGGTGATTTTCTCTTCCTCCGGCATTACGCTTCTATACGCATCCCACATGGCGAACATATATAAACATGGATAAAACATCAGCCACTGATAGTCCAGGACATGCATGGCCTTTTCTGTCTCCCCAAGGAAGCTATACATTATTCCCTTGTTAAAATTACTATTAACGTTAACAAGGAACTCAAGCAGGACAAATAAAATGCCCTTTACAAGGTTCCCCGTCAGTAACTGGGCAAACCCTGGCAGTGCGATGCTCCACATTACCGCTTCTAGTTTGGTTAAGTTCTTTTTAATCGCCACGTCACGTTTCATCCTTTAGTCTTATTATTGGTGCCTTTATGAATGCTCGTTTTTCCACAGTGTCTAAAGAACATCACCTGGAATTACGTTTTTCTGCGCATTTTGCTACTTGTTTTAGATTGTCCAATTTGTGCTTCGAATTATCATTTTTCCAGTTAATTGTTAAATATATTTCGTAAGAATTACTTAATCCAAGTTTCTTAAAAATGATACACAAAGAAACTGAATAGGCATTTGTGGCTAAATTAATAAAAACCGCCCCTAGTACCGGGACGGTTGAATATTATTTGTTACTTTTTAGAAGGGCGATATAGTTTTTAGCAAAAGTTAGCCAATCTCTTTTCTCGGCAAAATAGCTTTTGAATAAATTCAGAAACAAAGGATATTTACCTTTATACGGATACCATTGGATTTCAGATTTCATAAAGCCCATGTCTTCCATGATTGCTTTTTCATGACAGAAGATCCTTAAACCTGCCTCAGAATGATATCGGCCAATGCCGCTTTCCTTGGTTCCCCCAAAAGGAAGACCATGGTTGGCTACAGTAATAAGCACGTCATTGATGACGACAGCTCCGGAAACCAGTTTGGAAGCGACACGACGCGACTTCGCTTTGTCCTGGGTCCAGACACTGGCATTTAATCCATACACGGTTCCATTAGCATATGCTATTGCTTCTTCCTCCGTATCGAATGGGACCACAGGAAGCAATGGGCCGAAAGATTCTTCCTGGATGATTTTCATGTTTTGCTCGACTTCAGTAATGACGGTAAGCGGCAGGAACATGTCTTCCTTCCAATCAGAAGGTTTCAATCCGGTTACCAATTTGGCTCCCTGTTTCAGTGCTTCATCCAGCTGTTCTCTCACCACGTCTTTCTGGGCTGGAAAAGTCATTGACCCAACATCTGAATCTATATCATTTCCCAGCTGAAGAGAATCGACTTCTTTTTTCAATTTTTCAAGGAACTTACCATATATTGATCGTTGCACATATAACCGTTCAGCGCTCATACAAACTTGGCCGCTGTTTGTAAAAGCCCCCCATGTAGCTGCCTTAACTGCTCTATCGAGGTTGGCATCTTCAAATACAATCATCGGATCCTTGCCGCCGAGCTCTAGAGTTGTTGGAATCAAATCCTTCGCAGCCTGCTGCTGGATAATCTTCCCTGTACGGACAGAGCCTGTAAAGAAGATGTAATCTGGCTTCCCCGAAGTGAAAGCAGCACCAACTTCCTTGCCGCCATGAGCCACCTGAACAGTTCCTTCCGGAAATCCTGAGCGCTGAAATAAGTCTTCGATGCATTTTCCAACCAGCGGAGTTACCTCTGATGGCTTGAGGATGACAGAATTACCTCCTGCAAGAGCGCTGATCATCGGCACCATCGCCAGCTGCAGCGGATAATTCCAGGGTGATATTACAAGTACGACACCACGCGGCATATATTCAACAAAGGATTTTTTTCCGATAAGCAATAAAGGTGTTTTAACTTTTTGCCTGCTAAGAACCTTTTCAGCATGATTGATTATATGATCGATTGCATCAAGTGTCGGCATGATATCAGCCACAATTGACTCGGTCAATACCTTGCCCGTATCATCTGAGATGATTTTCGCTATTTCATCCATTTCATCGACCATCAGCTGCTTCAGCTTTCTTAAATATCCGGTACGCTCAGAAATGGCAAGAGTGCTCCAGGTACCAAAAGCCTTCCGCGCCTCTTGATAGAAGAACGGGACTTCATGGACAGGCGTCTCCTCGATTTCGGCAATAACCTCACCTGTCGCTGGTGCCACAACCGACATCTTTTGCACTTCTTCAACTGAATGCACGTTCATTCACCTGCCAATAATTTAAAGTTTTATATAATATTTATTTGGTATTGAGTCTTATGTTTATTTTCTCGATAGAAAGCCGCCATAGCCGCAATCCCTTCCTTGAAATCCGGGCATGTGATCCCTGAATCCTTTAGGTCATCCTGTGCCTGGGATGAGTCGAAATGACCTCTCCATGTAAAATAGTCAAGCGCTTCTTTTTCAACTCCAAGATACCTCCTGAGCACCCGGAAATTGAGCCCTCCTTTTGCCAGCGCCAGTGGTACAGAACCTTTTGGCTGCTTCTTCAACAATTCGTACATCATCATTTCATAAAGCTCAGACACTTTGTATGGTTTGGGATCCGTAAGGTGATATGTTTTTCCTGCTCCTTTATCAGCAAAGGTTAAATAGGTTGTCGCCTCAATAATATAATCCACTGGCACAAGATTGACAACAGTATCGCCTTTACCTAGCTTTGGCAAGAATGGCATGAAGCTGAGGCGGTCGATAAAATTCATGATGAAATACGGGCCATCAAACTTGATGGTCTCTCCTGTTGCTGAATGACCTTTAACAATCCCTGGCCTGATGATGGTGACAGGAATCTCTGACTTCAAGGATTCCACAAGGACTTCAGCTTCATATTTGGTCTCTTCATAGTAGTTTTTGAAACCGGGTGGCTTGATCAATTCATCTTCATACAATATACCTTCACGTTTGCCTGCAACATATCCGGTACTAAAATACGTATAGCGCTTAAGGTTTTTCAAGGTCATCGCCCATGCATTCACGAACCTTGTTCCATCCACATTCACACGGTACGCAATTTCCTTTGAAACCGCGAGGTCATATATAGCTGCCAGGTGGAAGACATGCGTTACAGCTGACTTAAGCTGCGCTTGCTTTTCTTGGTCAATCGCAAGACCTGATATTGTAATATCCCCTTTAATAATCTCGAACTGACTCTCTGACAGACTAAAATCCTGAACGATAGCTGCTCTCTCAGCCTCTGCCTTATCTACCATATTAGGCAACACCAATACATGAATCTTTCCTTTACCATCATTTTTCCGTAAAACTTCTCTAATCAATTGGTTGCTGATGAATCCAGGAAATCCTGTAAAAAAGTACCCGTACTCCATGAATGTCCTCCTCACCGTTAATTAGCTATATTTTAAACGGAAGCGCCTGCATACGCAATTGCTTTGCTGACTATTCTGAAAAATACGATAAATAACGGGGGGGCAATACTTCAAGATAGTTCCTCGTTTTTATAGGAGGTCTATGCCTTCGTAAAAAGAGACCTGGCTAATCTCAGCCAGGTCTCTCGCATTATCTTCTTCTTCTAAAATCCTGATTTGAATCTTCTTCTTCTTTTACGCGCTGAAGGAGCTCTTCTAACATGCCGGCCATTTCTTCTTTCGTGTATTTTCCCTTTTGGAAGTATGTCTGGCCTTCTTCTGTTCCCGTTTCATAATCTGATTCTGTATGCTCTTTTAGCAGATAGGCTGGTACCAGGTGTCCATCTGGTGTCGCATACATTTTATTTCTTCTTCGATAGTCCTTGTCAAAGAAACTATAGACCACTGGAATGACAAACAGCGTCAGGAATGTACTGCTGATCAGGCCTCCAATGACCGTAATTCCCATTGGCTGGTTGATTTCAGTTCCTTCCCCAATGCCTAGCGCGAGTGGAAGAAGTCCAAGAATGGTCGTCAACGCCGTCATCAAGATAGGCCGTGCCCTGTCTTTTACCGAAAGGACAATCGCTTCATGCGGTATCAAACCACGCTCTTTCTTCTGGTTGATATAATCGACGATCACAATCGCATTGTTAACAACGATACCTGCAAGCACAATGATTCCGATAACCACTGTCAAGCTTACTGGTGTTCCCGTTGCCGTCAGCGCCAGTGCGACACCAATTACCATCAGCGGAACCGTGAACATGATGACAAATGGATACTTCAGTGACTCGAACTGGGCTGCCATTACAAGATAGATCAAGATGATTGCCAGAACGAAAGCCAACACAAGATCATCAATTGATGATTCGAGCAGCTCTCTATCTCCACTGAAGACGACTTCAGTTTCTTCTGGTAAATCAAGCTCTTCTATCTTCTCATCCACCTTTTTGGATATATCCCCAAGGTTTGTTGATGACTTGTATTTCATCGTGAATTCAACTGCACCCTGTTGATTGATCCGCTGGATTCTTACCGGGCCGCTGCCGGTTTCAATATTGGCAACCTGGCCAAGGGTAACATAGTTACCATCAGGCTTCTTGATTAAAAGCTTTTTCAGCTCGTCGATATTCTTGGTTACTTCACTGTCATATTCCACATATACACTAAGGATTTCTCCATCTTCACCGGACATTTGTGTTGCCATATCCCCTCGAGTTACGTTGTTAACAATCATGGCAATTTGCGCTGGTGCCAGTCCCTGGGCCAGTGCTTTTTCCCTGTCAACGGTAATCTGGATTTCCTCAACAGTATCATTCTGGCTTGTAGTCAGCTCATTGACATCGTCGAGCTCATTCAGGGATTCATATATTCTATCAACAGACTCATTCAGCCGTTTTTCACTGGAATCGCGAACATTGAAAGTCAGGGTGTTCGGAGCAGATCCGGATGTGGACTGCAAATTAAAACCTAGTTCAGCACTGCTGTTTGCATTTGCCGCGGCTTGCTCCAGCTCTTTTTTTACATCATCGACAAACTGGAAGGTGCTGATTTTCCGTTCTTCAAGCTCATCCATCTTTACATACAATTCACCGACATTGGCATTCGTCGTGCCTCTGAATGAAGCCTCTTGTGTAGTACCAATCAGGCTTACATAAACATCGACCTCTTCTTCATCTTTCAATTTATCTTCAAGAGCAGCCATGACTTTTTGAGTTTCAGAAAGAGCAGCTCCATTTTCGAGATTCACCCTGATGCTGAAAAATCCTTCATCCGTAGGAGGGATAAACTGGGTGCCAACTGTTGTCACTCCATAACCGCCTCCTGCCAGCATCAGCAAAGTGATCAGAATGACAATGAATCGATGGCGAAGTGCCCACCTGATCGATTTTTCCAATCCTCTCAATGAGCCTGAACGCTGCCTTCTCGCTTCGAGATTTTTCTTCGGCGCCTTCAACAGCCTGCTGGCTAACATTGGGACAACGGTCAATGCAACCACCAAGGAAGCAAACAAACTGAATGAAATCGTCAAAGCGAACTCTGTAAACAACTCGCCGATGATACCAGAGATGAAGACAACTGGCAAAAACACTGCTACAGTCGTCAAAGTTGACGCAGTAATGGCAGCTCCTACTTCCTTAGCTCCATCCCTTGCTGCCGTTTTCGGATCCTTGCCCATTGAAAGATGGCGATATATATTTTCGATGACGACGATAGCATTATCCACCAGCATCCCGATTCCGAGTGCCAGTCCCCCAAGGGTCATGATATTCAATGTAAAATCAGCAAAAAACATCAATACGAAGGTAAAGATGACGGAATACGGAATCGCTATCCCGATGATTAGCGGACTCTTCACATTTCTAAGGAAGAAGAACAGAACGGCCATCGCTAGCAATCCCCCGACAATCAGGGAGTTTGAAATATTTCCGATTGCCATTTTGATGTAATCTCCCTGGTCAAAGAGTACCTCCGACTCTATCCCAGCAAATTTATCACGCTCAAGCAATGTCTCCAACTCTTCGAGAAAAGCTTCAGAAACCTCTGCCGTGTTGGCATCCGATTGCTGCAGGACACTCAGCAGTACGGAAGGAGTCTGGTTCGTCCTTGTAATCGTATTATCATCCTGTTTTTGCAGCTCAACAGTTCCAACATCATCTAGCTTGACCTTCTCATTTGTCATCGGATTGTTGAATACTGTCAGGTTCTTTAACGTATCTAATGAATCCAAACTACTGATGATCCTGGTCGTCAGTTCTTTGCCATCTGTCAAAATCGTATCACCAGGCATCGATACATCATTAGCCCTGATCAGGTCTACAATATCGGACTGGCTCAGTTTATAGCTCTTTAACTTTTCCTGGTCAAGTTCCACCCTTACTTCCTGTACGGATGTACCTGATAAATTGACGCTAGCGACTCCTTCGACCTTGGTAAGCTCCAGTTCTAGCTCTTCCGCCAGCTCCCTTAACGCAGATTCATCCTGGCCAGAGCTTAATGATAGCTGGATGACTGGAAATTGAGACGGGTCGAACTTCATGAATCTCGGCTCATTGGCATCATCCGGAATCGGGGTCATATCCAGCCTTTGGATGACCTCATCCTGGATATCATCAATATTGGTTGTCCAGGAAAACTGCATCAGGATTAGGTTGGCACCTTCCTGTGAAGTAGAAGTCATCGTCTTGATTCCCGGCAGCGTTGCCAAATTAGCCTCGAGAGGCTTCGTCACCTTTTCCAAAACTTCCTCAGGACTGGCTCCCTGGTAATTGGTCACGACTACCCCAACAGGCGGATTTATATCCGGGATCAGTTTCAACGGAATCCTCATCAATGAAACAGCCCCAAGAATCAGGACCAAGAACATGGTCACTAATGTAAAAATAGGTCTTCTGATCGAAAAATTACTGATTTTCATACGTTAACTCCTTTCGGCGGTAAAACACAGTGACTGACCGGACGGTTATTATGTACAATCCTTAATATAGTGAAGCACCATGGATAATTCAACTATCCAGTATGCAAATTATAAGAACAATTTTTAACATTTGTTTCCCATAAGCATACCTTTCATTTTAAAGTAAACAAAGGATTATTGAAACTTTTAGATACTAGAATTAACAGCCATTTAAGCTATAAGATAATGTGCCCAACTTAGATGTTTTTTGAGTTTACCGGCACATTATCAGGTTTTATATCCCCAAAATCTTGCATCCACCTGTGTTCCGGGCACATTAGCCGAATTAGTAAGCAACAAAAAAGCGGCAGCTTATGCCACCGCATTTTTCCCTGTCTTCGATAAGGTTATTCCAGTAAATCCTGCTGCAAGTGTCAATAACGGTGACAGCAGACAAAAGAACGCAAATGGAACATAGTCCATCGTGCTGACTCCAAGGACGCTGCTAAGGAAAACGCCACACACACTCCAGGGTACAAGTGGATTGAGTACTGTCCCGGCATCCTCCAGGACACGCGAAAGATTTTTCGGATGCAGCCCAGCTTTTTCGAAGTGGCCAGCAAATGTATTGCCTGTTATAAGAATTGAAAGATATTGCTCACCAATCAAGAAGTTGATCCCAATCGCAGATAAAGCTGTTGAGCCAACGAGAACAGGAACATTTTCCAGCCTGCTGGCAAGCCCTCGCAATAGAGCCGGAAGAACACCAAGCTTGAACAGCAATCCACCCATGCTTAAAGCAAGGAGTACAAGCGAGACTGAAAAGAACATGCTCTCAATCCCCCCGCGGCTCAGCAGGGAATCCAGCTGCTCGTTGCCGCTCTCAGAAACATAGCCTGAATATAAAATTCCCGGAAGCTGGCTCCAGTCATTTTGCGGAACAACCATCAAACTGATCATCATCGCTGAAAGGGTTCCTGCTCCTAGTGTCAAAATTGAAGATACTTTCCTCACCGCAAGTATCGCAATGATAACCAGCGGAATGAGTGAGTACCAGTTAACAAGATTCATCTCCAATAGAGTATTCTGCAAGCTACCAAGCTTTGTAAAATCTGCTGATCCCAGTTCTGGCGACAAGGCCGCAAACATCACAAGTGAAATGAAGAACGCAGGTATCGTCGTCCAGCTCATGTTTTTGATATGCTCAAAAAGATCTACTTTAACAGTTGCAGACGCTAAAACGGTTGTATCCGATAGCGGCGACATTTTATCACCAAGGAATGCGCCCGATACCACTGCACCGGCAGTGATTGCCAATGAAAATCCCAAACTTTCACTAACAGCTATGAACGCTACACCAATTACAGCTGAGGTAGTCAATGAACTGCCAATGCTTAACCCAATAACAGATGTGACAATAAAGACAATCGCATAAAACCACTTTCCAGTCACTAAATCAAATGCGATATATATCAAAGTAGGAATGGTACCAGCAGCAATCCAGCTGCTGACAAGCATCCCAATGAAGAAAAAAATCAATACAGCTCCCAGGCCTGCCCTGGCACCCTCAATCATACTATTTTCTAGTTCGTCCATCTTGATTTTTTTAAACAAACCATAAATTATCATTGACCCGATACCGATCAGGACCGGAATGTGCGGCATTAGTTCAAGTTTTATCATGCCATAACCGATCCCCGTCAGAAGCAATAAAATAACAGCAGCAGCCTCAGAAGTTTTCAGTTCGGTTGATTGGCTTTGGTTTAACATGATGATTCCCCCAATTAGTAGTAAAGTACAAACAGCTCCTCTGCATCTAGGGACGAAGGAGCTCCGCGGTACCACCCTAATTGGCAAATAATAAGATTTGCCCACTTCATTAACAGTGCCTGATCACGACAGGTGTAATTCAAATCAGCCATTGCCTGGATTTTCAGCAACCATCCAGTTTCTTTTTGCTGCTTATGGAGATTCTACTAGTTTCTGCCGGCACTAAGTATATAACTTTTATACTTAAACGCTTTTATGCATAAAAGCGATATAGAATAATATTAATATAGTATCTGATTTGGAAAATGTCAATAGATTGTACTAAATAAAATGAAATCAGTGCCCGGACAGACCTGATATTTTTTAATATAAAAAGAGCCGGCATTCAACAATACCGGCTCAAACTTTTATGAAGCATCCATAGGATTATAAAGTTTTACTTCAGGATTCTTGTCCTGGAACCACCTTAAGGCGAATTCGTTCTCGAATAAGAATACTTTTTTGTCATAACGGTCAGTGACAAGCAGACTCCTCGAGCTGGACAGGTTTTCGTTCACATCGTCGCCTTCGATCCAGCGGGCAATCTTGGAACCCTGTCTTTCCATGAGGACCTCTACATTATATTCGTTGCGCATCCTTGCTTCGAATACTTCGAATTGGAGCTGTCCGACGGCACCAAGAAGGTACTCTTCCGTCTTCAATGTCTTGAAAAGCTGGATGGCTCCTTCCTGGACAAGCTGTTGGATTCCTTTATGGAAATGTTTTTGCTTCATGACATTCTTTGCTGAAACCCTTACGAAAAGTTCTGGTGTAAACTGTGGAAGCTTTTCATACAGGAATCCTTCCTTGCCAGAAACAATCGTATCACCAATCTGGTATGTGCCCGGGTCGTAAAGACCGATGATGTCACCTGCAACTGCTTCCTCAACAGTACTGCGATCATCAGCCATGAACTGTGTAGACTGCGCAAGCTTCATTGATTTTCCTGTACGGCTAAGCTGGACGGTCATTCCTCGTTCAAACTTGCCTGAGCAGATGCGCAGGAAGGCAATTCTGTCGCGATGTGCCGGGTTCATGTTTGCCTGGATTTTAAAGATAAAGCCAGAAAACTCCTCTGATTGCGGATCAATTTCCCCTGCAGTCGAATTCCTCGGCTGTGGCTCCGGTGCAAATTGCAGATAGGAATCAAGGAATGTCTGGACGCCAAAAGTCGTCAGGGCGCTTCCAAAAAATACAGGTGTCAATGTTCCATCTGAAATCCGATCTTTTGAAAATTCATTTCCCGCTTCATCCAACAGCATGATTTCTTCTAAAGTCTGGTCGTATAGTGAAGACTCTTTCAGTGAATGCTCACCCTCTATTTCTCCTTCTTCGTTCAATTGAACAAAGCGTTTGTCCTCATCTACACGGAACTGTTCAATCCGGTTGTTGAATCGGTCATAGATCCCAAGGAACTCCTTGCCCATGCCAATCGGCCAATTCATTGGATAAGATTCAATCCCAAGCACTTCTTCCAATTCAGCTAGCAGCTCAAGAGGGGCTTTACCCTGGCGATCAAGCTTGTTGATAAAGGTAAAGATCGGAATTCCTCTCATACGGCAAACCTTGAAAAGCTTGAGAGTCTGATCCTCGATACCCTTTGCTGAATCTATGATCATCACGGCACTGTCGACCGCAGTTAACGTTCTATACGTGTCCTCAGAGAAATCCTGGTGGCCTGGTGTGTCAAGAATGTTCACCTTAAAGCCATCATAATCGAATTGCATGACACTTGAGGTAACGGAGATTCCACGCTGCTTCTCAATTTCCATCCAGTCACTTGTCGCAAACTTCCCTGTCTTCTTAGCTTTTACCGTACCAGCATCACGGATTGCACCGCCGAACAGCAACAGCTTTTCCGTAAGCGTCGTTTTCCCGGCATCCGGGTGGGAAATAATCGCAAACGTTCTTCGCGATTGTACTTCATCTTTTAATTTTTTCATCATTAAATGTTTCCTTTCTGTTTAAAGGCAAAATTCTTCATAGAAAAGCGCAAGCGCCTTGGTTAGCCCCGACAAGCGTTGGAGGGCCGACCATTGAAGTCGTTTTTTGACTTCATTGGGCGGACAGAAATCGAAAAGTTTAGCCAACTGTCCAGAAACACAGAAACTGGAGACTCCGACAAAGAAGCGCTTTTTTGCTTCTGCCGGCGGAGTTGAAGTTTCGGAGTTTCTAGGAGGCGACACTAGACAAACGTCTCGAGGGGCTAGGCGCTGGAGCTGGACAATTCTCGAGTTGAAAAATCCATTCTTTTTTACTATAAATTTAATCTTATCTTTCTGGCGTTAAGTTTGCAATCCTGCAAATGCATATCAGAACTTTTAAATATTTTCCTTTACCGTTTATAATATTTTCAGGAGGTGCACCATGGATTCAGTTACGCATACACTTTTCGGTTTAGCCTTGTATGGCGCCGTTGATAAAAAAGATATGGAAAAATCGCAGAAGCGTGCTTATTTATTAACCGCGGTCGGTGCAAGCCAGATCCCGGACATCGATGTCATTTCACAGCTGTGGGATAATGATGGACTTTACCAGATGTGGCATCGAGGCATCACCCATTCAATTTTCCTGACACCATTGTGGGCCGCTTTATTTATTCTACTATCTTTCCTTCTATTTAAAGTAAAAGATGTAAAACTTTTTTTCCTTGGATGGCTGGCAGTCATCATCCATAATACAAGTGATTTATTCAACGCCTGGGGAACTGGCTATCTCGAACCATTTTCTAATATAAGAATCACATTTGGGACAATCCCCATCATTGATTTCGTTTTCTGGGTGATTCTCGGAACTGCATTTATTGCGTCAAAGTTTAATAAGGTAAAAAGTCCATCCTACTTTAAACTTGCATGGGTCTTTATTGCTCTGCACGTCGTTACCCAAAGTGTCCAGGGCTGGATGCTTTATAATCAATATGAGGACGATTATGAACAGATTGCACTTTCTGCTGGCTTCATTCCATGGACATATACAGTGATCGCCAAAAATGAAGGTGAAGTTAACATTTATCAGGATAATCTCTTCTCAGAAAGAGAGCTACAATATGAGCTTACTTCCGCAGAGGATACAGATCTCAATGTATTATTCTCTGAAAAACCTGAAGCTAAGACGCTTACTGAATGGTCCCCATTTGTCGTGATCGTTGACGATGGAGATAGAATAGGAGTCTACGATCCACGCTTTTACCGAAACGGACAATCCTTCCTGTTCGAATACATTGATAAAACTCAATGAAGGAAGAAAAGCGCAAGCCCCTTGGTAAGCCCCGACCAGCGCTGACTATTATGTGTAGTTATTTTAAACAAGATAAAAAGAGCAGCCAGAGGTTTTAATCTGGCTGCTCTTGCTTATCCATTACATCTTCGTTGCTATATCATCCATCATTTCATCTATTGTGACAGTAACCTCATTCGTTTTCCTTGCTACAGCAATAGTGAATTCCAATAACTCTTTATATTTTTCTACCGGAATCATTGAATTCGTCTTCTCGTATTCATTCACTTTAAGACCGAGATTTTGCAGGATCATGATTGCCTCTTCTACAGACCCTTTTTCAACTTCAAACATTCTGATTCCCCCTATTTCTCTGATTGAATTCCATTATGAGGGAGTTAAACCTATTTTTAAATGGTAAAACTTTCATTAATAACCAATCAATCTGTAAAAATTAGGTTGAAAGTCGGTCTTTTTTTATTCTCCTTGTTATTAGGCATCAAATGCCCAGTTTTTTTGATGAAATCACCACTTAAGAACTAGAACTTTTTTCCTTGTTGTAGTTGTGGTTCTTCATATATCATTCGGATTATTGGATAATTCCGGTAACCTTCTGGATGAATTCCTCACCTGACATCCATTTGCCCCCACCTTGAACAAGAGTATCGTTACCTCCACCCTTACCATCAATTATGGAAAGTGCCCTTTGTGATAATCCCTTCAAGTCGCCTTCTGTTTTCTTACCTTTTGCAAAAACGAATTGAAGCTTTTCCTCATTTTCAGACGCAAGCAAGAATACCTTATCTTCAGCAGTTGAAACGAGCAGCCTGGCCAGCTTTTGAAGTTCTTGGATGTCCCTGTTATTAAATACGCGCCTGACCATATCATTCTTTCCTGATTCAATTATCTCGTTTGCTTCAAATTTTAATAATTGATCCTTCATTTCCTCAATAGTTTTTTCAAGTTCTTTCTTTTGGGCAAGAAGTCTATTTACTGATGAACTCATATCCTGTTCTGGTGCATTGAGCAGGGCTGTGAGTTCCTTGATGACCTCATGCTTTTGGCCAAGCTTGTTCAGCACCCTTTTACCACAAACAAACTCAACACGCACCATTTTCTTTTGCCTTTCCCATCCCAGGATTTTCAATGATCCGATCTCGGCAGTGCTGTTTGGATGTGTGCCGCCGCAGCCATTGTAGTCAAAGTTTGGTATTATGACGAGCCTGATGTTATTAGATACGGATAATTCTTTCCTGAGTCTGTATTGCTTCAGTTCCTCTTCATCCACCCATTTAGTGACGATTGGGCGGTTTTCGAGAATCACCTGATTAGCTAGCTCTTCCACCTTTGCGGCCTCATCTGTTGAAAGATTTTCTGTATCCAAGTCTATTGTCAGTGTATCTTTACCAAGATGGAAACTGATCGTTTTATATCCATACAAATCCTCGAACGAAGCGGAAAGAATATGCTGTCCAGCATGCTGCTGCATATGGTCAAATCTGCGATCCCATTCAATTTCCGCTTCAACAGGATTTCCTTCCGCCAATTTCCCCTTTATATAATGGCGGATTTCCCCATTAACTTCCTCAACAGCCACTACTTCTACGCCGTTTAAGAATCCGGTATCGAATGGCTGACCACCACCTGTCGGGTAAAAAGCTGTCTGAGAAAGGATGCAGTATATCCTCCCAGATTCGTCTTCTTTTTGCGCAGTCAGCTCCGCAGAGAATTTTTTCATGTATGCATCGTGATAATATAATTTGTTTTTCATGGCAATCTTCACACTCCGAAATAAAACTTATGCTTACCAGTATAGCATTTTTTCGAAGTAAGCAGACGCTTGGGCTAAATCGAAAAACAGGCAAAATCTACAGAAAAACAGCTTCCTATATACTGGGAAGCTGCTGGTGTTTTACTATAACGTTCCTAAGGCATTCTCGGCCTTGCTGATCAGTGTCTTTCCTCGTTCCACAAGTCCTTTGGGGAAAGGAGCATCCTTGTCTTCAGGCGATTTAAATTGGTTGAAAGAACCGGACACTGCTCCGATGTTACCTTCCTGATCAACATCGGTCTGGAATTGATGATCAAGCAGGAAAGGCGTTCCTATCTCGACAAATGTGCCATCATCATCCAACGGACCACCAGTCGACTTGAATGGGATCCGAACATACTGCCGGTCACCATGGTCGTCGTTCATCTTGTAATCGATATATGCATGGTCATATTCCCACTGACCATTCACATTGAACCCAAGTGGTCCGAGCTTTTGTTTCAATTCACCGACAGTGAGCTCTTTTCCGTTTATATTAGATTGAATTGGAATCATAGAGAAAACCTCATTTCTGTATGGATTAGTTATATTAACTTTTTCCACCACGAAAAGGTCATCAAACATCCAGCAGCACACTGGGAAATACAATTCGATTTTCTAATCACTACGAAATGAACGATAATCACTACATTTACCGCTATAATCACTACGAAAAAAGGCATTATCACTACGTTTTAAGCTATAATCACTACGAAGTCAGTCATAATCACTACTTTTTACAAAAATAGTAAATAAAGTAGAGACCTCTACTGAGGCCTCTACTTGTAATTCTTTTAAGTTAGATGATAAACAACTGATTCATACGGTCGCAGGTTAATTCGCGAAATATCCTCACTTGGATCCGCATAGTTGGAAAGTAATATTTCAACCTTATAGCCATCAGCGTCTACCGAATCAGGCAATTCAAAGACAGTATCTTTTCCATAAAAATTATTCACGACAAGCAGTTTTTCATTTTGCGCGTTCCTAACATATGCAAAAATGTCCGGATGTTCTTCATGGATAAGCTGATAGTCACCATATGTGATGATGTCATACTGTTTCCTCAGTTGAATCAGCTTTTTATAATGATAGAACACTGAATTTTCATCAGCGAGCGCATTTTCAACATTCACAGTCTGATAATTCCTGGCAACATCGATCCATGGAGTCCCGCTTGTAAAACCTGCATGCTTTTCTCCATTCCACTGTACAGGCGTTCTGGAGTTATCACGTGACTTACTCTGCAGAATCTTAAGGATTTCCTCCTTGGACATGCCTTTTTCCATTTTGATTTTATAGATATTCAAGGATTCAACATCACGATAATCCTCTATCCTATCAAAATAAGGATTGGTCATGCCGATTTCTTCGCCCTGATAAATATAAGGTGTCCCTTGCATCATGTGGACTGCAGTACCAAGCATTTTCGCCGATTCGCGGTGATATTCCCCATCATTACCATATCGGGAAACAACTCTCGGCTGGTCATGATTACACCAGAACAAAGCGTTCCATCCCCCGCCCTCATGCATTTCTTTTTGCCATAAAGATAAAATTCGTTTAAGGGCAAGGAAATCAAAATCGGCAAGAGTCCACTTGTCGCCATTTTCATAGTCGACCTTTAAATGATGGAAGTTAAACGTCATGCTTAATTCGTTCCGTTCTGGGTTCGAGTATTTAATGCAGTTTTCGATGGTTGTGGAAGACATCTCGCCGACCGTCATGCTGTCATATTTAGATAGAACTTCACGATTCATTTCCTGCAAATACTCATGCACTTTTGGACCATCTGTGTAAAATTTCCGGCCGTCTCCCGGAGGTACCGAGCCATCATCATCAAGGAAATCCTGATCCTTTGAAATAAGGTTAATAACATCAAGCCTGAAGCCATCAATGCCTTTCTTGAACCAATAATGCATCATCTCGTATACATCATTGCGGAGCTCCTCATTTTCCCAATTTAAATCGGCCTGGGTCACATCGAATAAATGAAGGTAGTATTGTCCTGTTGTCTCATCATACTCCCATGCATTCCCGCCGAACTTTGATTCCCAATTGGTCGGTGCACTGCCGTCTTCCTTTGGGTCTTTCCAAATATAATAGTTTCGGTAACGGCTACCCTTGGATTTCAGGGCATCCTGGAACCACTCATGCTCAGTTGATGAGTGGTTCACTACTAAGTCCATGATAATCTTGATGCCGCGCATATGTGATTCTTCTAGAAGACGGTCGAAGTCTTCCATCGTCCCGTATTCTTCATAAATATGATAATAATCTCTAATATCGTATCCATTATCCCGCTGCGGTGAATCATAAACCGGCGTCAGCCAGATTACATCCACCCCCAGCTCCTTCAAATAATCAAGCTTGGCGATAATCCCCGGCAGATCGCCTGTTCCATTGCCAGTTGTATCATAAAAACTCTTTGGATAGATTTGATAGACAACCGACTTTTTCCACCATGGTTCAGTCATAATAAAACATCCACCTCCATCAGGATTCTCTAGTTGCGATTAAGCTTCTTTTTTCTTTCTTGTTTTTGCCATAATGAATGTCAGTACGAATGGTACGACAAGCGCGATTCCCATCCCAATGAAGAAAACACCCCAGAACTCAGTGAAGATGGATAGGAAAGCAGGCAATCCGCCAACACCAATCGATGGTGCCATGACTCCGCGAAGGGTGATGACAATTCCAGCGATTGCTGAACCGATGATCGCTGCGATAAATGGATATCTGTAGCGCAGGTTCACACCGAACATTGCTGGTTCGGTAATTCCCAACCATGCTGAAATCGCTGATGTCATTGAAAGGCCTTTTAACTTTTCATTGTCCTTGTCAGCAAACATCATGGCAAAAGCTGCTGAGCCCTGTGCGATATTAGAAAGAGCTACCATCGGCCATAGGAATGTACCGCCGATTGTTCCTATCAATTGTAAATCCACTGCCAGGAAGGTATGGTGCATACCTGTGATAACAAGCGGTGCATAAAGACCGCCATAGACCAATCCGCCAATAGCAGGTGCTGCATCAAAAATTCCAACAACGCCATCAGTAATCGCATTCCCAATCGCGAAAGTAATTGGCCCAATCACGATGAACGATAGGAATCCTGTTACCAATAAAGCTATTGGGGCAACGGTCAACAACTGGAATGCATCAGGTATCCGTTTGCGCAAAAAGATTTCCATTTTCGCCAGTACATATGAAGCTAGCAATACAGGCAATACCTGGCCTTGATATCCTACCTTCTCAACTGTCAGTCCAAACAGATTCCATGTAGGAATTTCTTTTGCTGCCCCGTAACCCCATGCATTCAGCAAGTCAGGATGTACAAGCATGAGTCCCAAAACAATACCAAGAAGCGGGCTTCCGCCAAATTTATTTACCGCACTCCAACCAATTAAACCTGGCAGGAATACGAAGGCTGTATTTGCAATTAAATTAATAATGCTGGCAAAATCGGCCCATCCGGTATAAACGTCAATAAATGCCTGGCCTTCAAAAAAGATGTCCTTTCCAGTCAGGATATTATTGATCCCCATCAACAAACCAGCAGTAACAATCGCTGGAAGGATTGGAATGAAGATATCTGCCAGCGTCTTGATTGCCCTTTGAAGAGGATTCAAGTTTTGGGCTGCAGCATCTTTTATTTCTTCTTTTGAAGCTTCCCCAATTCCGGTAATCGCAACCATTTCTGCGTATACCTTGTCAACAAGCCCCTGTCCAATAACGACCTGGTATTGTCCATTTGCGGAAAAAGATCCTTTTACAAGATCAATATTCTCCAGCTTTTCCTTATCCACTTTTCCTTCATCCTTCAAGGCAAAACGCAGCCTTGTAACACAGTGAGTGGCACCGGCAATGTTTTCTTTGCCTCCAACAGCTTCAACAATTTGTTCAACTGCCTGTCGATCCATAATTACTCTCCTCCTGTTACCGTTTTCATTAACTATTAAAAAAATTGCTATCAACTCTAAAAACTTGTATATACATGTTGTTTACGTTTTCATTTTACTTGTATATACATGAATAGTCAACTATTTTTAATCCTCCTTTAAAATTCCCAAAACAATTGATTTCAAACAGCGATTCGACTTGCATGGGCTGTCTGGGCAAAATTTTACCAGTTGCTAGAGATGTTTTGTTAAAAGCAGTGATAGGGTAAAAATAAGAGATAAGGAATTTTAGCAGGAAGGGTGTTTTGAAATGTTAGGCACAAAAAAACTCGAAGAAGGGTACAAAAAGTTTGAATCCAAGGCAAAAGAATATATAAAAAAACCTGAAAAAACTGATGTTTTATTGAAGGATGCCGGTAAAAAGGCTGATGATCATAAAGGGTCTCTTGCGGAAATTTGGGACAACCTGCAGCTGCTGTTTGATTTAGTTGGGGCCTGGCGTCGAGGAGAGTATCGAAAAATCCCCACAAGATCCATCGTGACCATCATCGCTTCGATTATTTATTTTGTGTCTCCCATCGATTTAGTTCCCGATTTCCTTATTGGGCTCGGAATCGTCGATGATGCGGCCGTAATCGGATTTGTTTTAAAACAAATCAGTGTGGATTTAGAAAGATTCCGTATTTGGAGGGTGAGTCATCCAGCGAGCAATACAATCATTGAAGAAATCCCCCTTGAAAAAGATACGCAAAGCCTGAATTAGCCCGATTTTTAACGGGCTTTTTTATTGGGAAAATTCGAATTCTTAAACTAGGTCGAAAGTGGGCTTTTAGGGAATAAACACTTTGTCCTATTCTAATTCAACCTCCCTTTCCGTACTTTATTATAAATAGTAAATTTTTTACAAGGTTTACTATTTCAATGTTTCTTTAAAAATAAGGGGGATGAATCATGCAAAAACTGTTCATGTTGACTTTTGTACTATTGCTCGTTTTCTCTGGTTCTGTCATTGCCTCTTCTTCACAAAATCAAAATAGAACTCCCAGCACAGTAGAGGATTACCGGGGGAAATCAGCAGTTAACCAAGAAGGGTATCTATGCTGGCAATGCACTAAGTATGCCTACCATAATGGTTACAGGACGTGTGTTTCTGGCGTTTGGCTCACAACCTGCCCTGTCATGAATTAATTAGATTAGAAAAAGGATGCTTATGTCAGCATCCTTTTTCTTTTATCCTTTTGTTCCCGATGAGATATTCGAGCCTTCAATTGATCCTTTGATTCAACAGAACGGTTAGTATAATGGCTCCCGCGGTCGTCAATGGAACTGAGAAAATAACATAATAAATATTATTTAAAAGGGAAGTGCGGAATAAATCGTCCATCGTAAACATGCGTTTGTAATTTTCCAAACCAATGAAATTCATTTTTGAAGTAATATTGTAATCTGTGAAACTTGCAGCCAGACTGAAGAGTAATGGACCTAAGGTCAGTACTAGAAACCCGATGATCCACGGTGAAATGAATAAAAATCCAGCCAAATTGTCTTTTGCTTTTCTGCTGAGACCCTTTTTTCGGGCAGCTTCAGAAGTTCGACCTTCCCTTATTACTTTAGGCCCGGATTCTCTGTGTGCTAGTGTTGTATCTGAAGACTTCATGCTTTCCTAAACCCCCTTGATGCTTTTCTTAATCGATAAATACTAAAATAGCAGACGTTAAATCCTAAAAAGTTTTTAAAAGAGAAGGGCGTTATGCGCCTTCTCCTTCTGTGATTATTTCTTTTTCATTTTTGCTATATCTTCTTCCGCTTCTTCCAATGCTTTTTCAGCAGTAGTTTTTCCTAATAGTGCATTGTCAATATGCGGGTTCAAACTGCTATGATAATCTGGATACTCAACTGGCACTGGGAACATCTTTGTATGCTCCAGGTTTTTGACAGTAGCTTCGTAGACCATCTTATCCGAACCTTCGAGTTCATTGAGGGCTGCCTCAGCTGCTTCAATGTTCGCTACATTGTCATAGTTTTTAACCGACCAATATTTCTGAGCTTCAACATCTGTCAGATACTTAATAAAGTCCATTGCTTCCTCTGGATGTTTCGCACCTTTCGGAATTTCAACCACGAATCCGCCGCCTTCAGCCCAGTTCCCCGAACCTTCCTCGTATGCAGGGATTGGTGCTACGCCAAAGTCAACATTCTGTCCGTAGTCTCTTAATTGTATGTAGAATGTTCCCACATCAACCCACATTGCAACTTTTCCTGCAATGAATGGATTTGCCTGTTCACTTCCGAACTCTGCCTGGAAAGCTTGTACAGTGTTTTCTCCGAGGCGTTCCTTCCAATCATGAATCCAATTAAGGGCTTCAACTTTTTTCGGTGTGTTGATTGTCAACTCTCCATCTTCAATAAAACCCTTGCCGCTATCTGCGTTTGTCATCCAGCTGGATGCCCCGACACTTCCCCATAAAGGATAGAATCCAATTCGTTCATAGTTATCGCCATTCTCAATATCTAACTTCTTTGCGTACTCCTCTAGCTCCGCCCAGGTTGCAGGCGGCTTCTCAGGATCAAGTCCCGCTTCCTTGAATGCTGTTTTATTGTAGAAAAGAAGGTGTGTGTCTGTATTGAAAGGGACAGCATAAGACTTTCCGTCATACTCGACAGTGTCCCATAAATGTGGGTGAAATTTTTGCTTGAATGAATCATCTATATATTGGCTTAGGTCCTCTACCTGCTTGTTTTCAGCACGCTGGGCAACTGTATTGATATTGTTGATAATGACATCCGCTGGATTACCTGCTGCCACTGATGCAAGGTTTTTTGTCCAAATATCGCCCCACGGCAGGAAAGTGTGTTTAACGAAAACTTTATCCTGTGATTCGTTATAATCATCGATTATTTTTTTTATGATCGGACGGCGTGTCTCTGAACCCCAAAATGTCCAGAAATCGACTATTACTTTTCCATCTTTCGTTTTTTCGGCATCAGCTTTTTGCTCCCCAGAGCACCCAGCCAGCAAGCCAATTAGCATAAACATTGCAATAAAAAATGCAAGACCCCTCTTCATATCTTTTCCTCCTGTATATTCAAGTTGCTTAATAAACACAAAATCAAAATTACCACGCTTGACATTAGCCTAAACATATTCTGTAAGTCTTTTAAAAAATAGGAAGAAGGACATAAAAAACAGGTTCAAAATTGAACCTGTTTTTCCATATCTTGAATCATTGCAATCACCTTATCTGCTTTATTTGCTTCTACTTTATATACGCGTTGGTCTTTCACTCTTTTGATATATACATTTTCTTCATTAACCCATAATTTACATTGGTCAGGTTTCCTGCCCTCATAGATTAATAATAAATCAAAGGCGTTTTCCATCTCCGGTGCATTTTTTACAGTGTTTCGGCCATTTACAGTGTTGTTCACTATTTCAAGCCAACCTTGTTCATCAATGATGGAAACTCCTTTTCTTGTCAGGTTCGAATGGAGATTAAATTGTTCTGGAGAATCAGATTTAGTAAGGTACGTAATCACAATTTCGCTTGATGCAAATAACTCTGCTGGATTTAGAGCAGCTACCCCTTCCTGAGAAGGACTATTGATTTCTGTTAGAAGGAAAGCTGCACAAACTAGTATCATCACAATTGTCAGGAGTCTGCCGGTCCAATTTCTTGCTATGTAGCCAATCGGCATATCCGGCCTTACGGTCTGGATTATTGTTTTATAAGTTTTTCGTTTTTGGATTTCCGATCTAGGAATTTGGCTAAGCCCCCTGAAGCTATCTTCAAGTTCAAATGATTTCTTCAATGATTTCCCCTCTTCTCTTTAACTCTTTTTTTAAGGCAGCCATTGCCCTGGAAGTAGTGATTTTCACTTTCCCTTCGCTCCAGCCAAGGATCAGTGCGGTTTCCCTAATCGAAAACTCTTTTATTTTCCTTAAAATCAATACCTCCTGGTAGTTGAGCTTCAGTGCTTTGATTCCTTTGTAAAGGAGTGATGTCTTCTCCCCTTTTACGATGATTTCGACTGGGGATGGCTGACATGATTCGATGACATACTTATCCAGTGAAAAAAAACGCAGCCGTCTTTTTCTTCTTAAATGGTCAATTGCAACATTACGTGCGATTTTCACGATCCATGTGAAAATCTGCGAATCACCGTTGAACTGATGAATATGCTTGTACACTCTTATAAAAGTTTCCTGGGTTAAATCCTCTGCGACTTCTTTTTTACCGGTCAATAATAGGAGATAGCCATAAACCTTGTCACTGTATTCCTCGTAAACCTTTTGGAATTGAATGCTGTAGTGATCGCTCAAAATTCTCCCCCCTTTTTACAGACAGTTAGACGAACAAGCGCAAAAAAAGAATCACCTTTTTCGGAATATTTTTAATTTATTTAAAAATAACAAAAATTCACTCTTTTTTCATCATTCTAATTAACTAACCTGCTGTAAAAATGAGTATCACTTATGGATCATCTTGAATCTTAGAATAAACTCAACGCAAAAGGAAAGAGGCTGTCAACAGTCATCATGACCTTTTCAACAGCCTCTTTCCTTGTTTTTATTAGCGATAGCATGCGCAGCCGACAATGATCAAGAGGATAAACAGCACAACGATCAAAACAAAACCGCTGCCGTATCCAGCTCCTCCTACGCCGTAACCGCCATATCCACAGCATCCGCTGTATCCGTACATGATAAAACCTCCTAATGAAGTTTACTTATTCAAAATTTAGTAACCGAAACCCCAAGACGCTCCGATTATGATTAAAAGAATGAACAATACTACAAGCAGGGCGAAACCGCCACCATAGCCGCATCCTTCTGACATCGTAACAACCTCCTTTTTTTGTGTCCCTATATCCTATTCAGACCGGGACATTTGTGCAATTAAACACTGAAAAAAATACTAGCCCAATTCTAGATATGAAAAACAAGGTCAAAAACAAAAAAAAGAGAACCTTGATTGGTCCTCTTTTTCGCAGATTATGCTTATCCTATTTTTACCTGACTTTCCTGTGTTTCATAAAGAAATTCATATGTAATCAAAGGTTTGACCGGGATTTCCAGCCATCTTGAAACACCGTTATTGTTCACTTTCTCCATGTAAACTGGTTTGCAATCTTCCAGCAGGCACAACCTTAACGTCTCGAACCCGCTTAATTCCTGAACCGCTCGCTCGATTTCTTTCTTTTCTTCCTCAGTCGCAAGTACTTTCTCTTTTTTAGGCTCTAGAAGGACCACAATCAATTCCTTCCGCATTTGTTTTTCCAATTCCATTCTTGCGAAAGCCAGTTTTTTCAGAGTCCTGTTCAACTGCCACATGCTGATTCCAGCTATCTTTTTATAAATCATTTTAAATGCCTCCATTATTCCCCCAACTCTTATTCTAAAAGACAATTCGAATAAACGTAAGATTATATTAGGGTATGGAAAAAATTCCATGGATGTTTTGTCTGAAACTAGTGTGCCTCGGGACAAAATCTTGAGGTGGATCCAGGGTTTTGTCCGAACCTGGGCTGACTTCGGACAAATTCACAAGACGGAGCCAGTATTTTGTCCGAACCTAGGCTGACTTCGGACAAATTCTTGAGATGGAGCCAGTATTTTGTCCGAACTTCGGCTGACTTTGGACAAATTCATAAGACCTAACCGGCGTTTCGTCCGAATCTGGTATGTCTTCTGACAAAACCATCAGGTAGTGCCGACGTTTTATTCGAACCTCGTGGAACTACAAGCTAAAATCATGAAATACACTTAAACACAGAAAAAAAGATTGCGAAGTCGCAACCTTTTTGGGTTATTTTACAAGTCCAGTAAATATTTAGCGTATTTGGACATCCTGTCTTGTGTCCATTTTGGTGCTGAGACCATTTTGATATCAATATGCTCGAGGGTACCCATCTGACCAGCCAGATGTTCACGGGCGGAGAGTGCAATATAATCAGCAAGCATGCAATCTTCATTCCTTGTAGTCATGACGATTTCGACATCTTTATCATCCTTGACACAGACTTCGTAGACGAGGCCAAGGTTCACAATATCGACTCCAAGCATGGGTTCTTCTATTTGTTCAAGCATTTTATAAATTTCTTTTTTATCCATATTGAGTACCTCCTCCCGCCTTAGTCCGGTCAATTGTCTTGCTTACTTATATCATAAGAGATGCTGTGAAAATATTGGAGTGACCCAATTCACATTTCATATTATTGTCATTATTAGAAGGATATTTTGTGTCAGATTACTCAAGCGAGTTTAAATCCCCTGAAAAAAAGCAGGCTGCTTATTCCGCCTGCTTTCCATTCAACCTATTACACTTTCCTTGTTCTGCAGTTTCTTTAAATATAACAGTGTTTCTTTATCTGACGATGTAGGAAGTTCATACATTAACTGATACTCTTCAGGTCCTTTACCCGTGATAAGGATCCACTCCCCTTTCCTGGCGTTTTCCCATGCATCTCTAATTGCCAGGGTCCTGTCTGTAATGACTTTTCCTTTATTCATGCCATATCGTTCATTCAGTTCCTTTAATTCATTGGCCATCTCTTCTTCGGATATTCCGTTCAGGTCATCGAAGGTCAAGATGAATTCATCACTCATTGCGGCCGATGCTTTAATCATATGCACTCTTTTGGTCTTGTCACGCTCTCCACGGAATCCGAATATATGCTTTATCTTAACTGCTTCATGCTCTTGTGCTGCTTGCAGGCAGTATTCAATCGCATCCTTTGTATGTGCATAATCGACAATGAAAGTAGCACCTTCAGGATGAGAAATCATCTCGAACCTTCCAGGCACTCCAGGGAAAGATTTTAGTGCTTCAGTAATCACATCAGGACTGATCCCGATTTTTACTGCTGTCAAGAAGGCCATTGCAGCATTATAGACATTGTGTAGGCCAGGGGATGGAAAAGTCAAAGGGTATGTGATCCCTCCCATTTGGATGTCAAATCTGCTTTCTCCGTTCAATTTAATGTCCTCAATTTTCAAATCGTGGATGTCATCATAACCAATTGAATATACCGGAATTTCTTTAGCTTTTAAAATACTGTCCAGCCTGTCACCCCACTCGCCCAACCTGCTGACCACAGCCGAACCCTCTTTTTTCATGTAGTTATACATCAATGTTTTGGCTTCGAAATAATCTTCAATTGTCGGATGGTAATCGAGGTGATCATGGGATAAATTCGTGAACAACCCATAATCCAGCTCAAGCCCCTCGATTCTGTATTGCTTCAAGGCATGTGATGACACTTCCAAAACAACAAATTCATCATTGCTTTTCGAAATCAATTCCTGAATTTGTAAAGCGTCCGGAGTGGTATTGGAAGGCTTGTACACTTCATTATTTATAATATAAGACACAGTCCCCAGGAGAGAGCAGCTTTTGCCCGCATGCTCTAGGATGTGCTTTAGAATGTAAGAAACGGTCGTTTTCCCATTTGTACCTGTGATGCCTATTACCGTATGCTTCCTCGACGGGTGTTGATAAAATGCGCTCGCTGCCCTTCCCAGTGCAAGCCTGCTGTCGAATACCTGAATATAAGGGACAGAAAGTTCAAGCTCATTTTCACCTATGACAGCAGCAGCACCATTGTCTATGGCTTCATTAATAAACTTGTGGCCATCTATCTGAAAGCCTGTTATCGCAACAAATAAATCTCCTGGCTCCACTTTACGTGAATCCATCTGGATTCCAGACAATTCAGGGTCTGCATCATTCATGTATTTTTTTAAACTGCTGCCGAGTTCTTCAAGCACCTTGGTTAATCTCATTTCCAAAACTCCCTTTTTAACATGCCTATAAATTCCACATCCGGAATTAGAAATGTATATAATATGTCTCTTTTTATATTCCCCCAAATTTTAAAACTATGCCTCGTAAATGATACAAGATTCCCTTTTAAAAAAAATGAGCAAAAGGAAATAGAAAAAAAGACCGGCAATTTAGCCAGTCTTTTACTATTGTTTCCTATTTCACCTTGAAAACTGGGACAAGTATTTAAAATTCAGCCTGCTATGCTGCTGGAGCATAAAGGCGGAGGTAGTCGAGCCATTTTTCCGAAGTGTATTAAGAGCACTAATCATTTCCTCAGCTGTACCTATTCCTATACCATGTCCATAATATAATCCATTTCCAAGGACTACAGCATTTTCCCCTCGCCAAATTGGTTTATCAAAATCAGGATTCATGAAATACACCACATCGCCAGGTATAAACTCATTCCCTTCTAACGTGATGATGGCCAAATCAGGGTCATAATTCCAATTCCAAACGAGCAACCCTCTGAATAAATAGTTGAAATCCGACAATCTTATTGAATCCAGAACGGCTTTGTAGAAAATGATCACCATTGCTGTGGAGCACTCGAATGCGTATTCCTGACCATTTTCATAAATATCATTAATCGCATCAGAAGGCCGGACATTCGGATTCAACAAATAGCCCCTCGGTCCTTTTGTCCAATAAACTGGATTGAATCTTGAATATTTGAAGGAGGTAAAAGCTACAGAAGCATCCTTAAGCTTTAATGCCGCTTCAATGATATTCTCGCGAAGTTTTATTTCAAAAAGAAGCTGAAAGGTTGTATCATACTCGAACATCGTCAAGCTATTGTCTAGTTGCTCGTATATTTCCTTCTGTTTCCCAGACAGATTCTGCAGCATCTGGCCGCTTGCACCATCTGGAAACCGGATGATTATCATCACACTCCCCCTCCATATTCCGCTAGTTAAACATACATTCTAACTATATGAAGGTGAATGGCTGAAAAGACATTGAACAGAATCTTGAAATAATACTGGACTCGCTCTTATTTAATCTGTAAGGAACCTGGATACCATCTTCGACCCTTGGGTTAATCTCGACAATGAGTTAAAAGGATTAATTGTTGTTTGTTTCAATTACCTATAAAAGGGTATTTTTATAATAATCCCAGCGATAAGGAGGCTTTTATCATGACAGAATTAAATAAAAATAAGAACGACGGTTCAGTTGAGCAGGAGAAGAAAAAGGAACACAACAAGGATATCGAGCCTCAAAGGGATCCTGTAAAACCACAGGAAGAGTCGAATAGCAGTAAATAAGCCATGTCCTATGATAAATAATGCAAGTTCCAGCCTTTAAAAAATAAGAGAGGTGAGCATTGTGGGAAAGGAAAAGAAAAAGAACATTCCAGTTGATAATACTCAAAATATGGACAACCCTGAGCAATATGAAACCAGAACAGAAAGTCTTCATGACAAATTCAAAAGTGAATTGACAGTCGACACGATTCCGATGGAGGACCTTAACCAGGAAAAACATGAAGAAAAGGATGGGCATCACTCAAAAGATTCATCCTCAAGCGAAAAGAAGTACAATGTAGACCTTGACAATGAATTGGATTAACTGCCCTGGGAATGCCAGGGCTTTTTTGGTTTATGAAGTCACATAAAGAGAATATTAAATACATGCACAAAAAAAGGAGGAATTCATATGGCTAGTCAAAACTTAAAAGAAAAAATCACTCAGGTACTTGGTGAATCAAAGGTTGGCACGCTGGCAACCGTAGTCGGGAATAAGCCGCACTCCCGATACATGACCTTTTTCAATGAGGACTTGACATTATACACTCCGACAAGTAAAGAAACGTACAAAGCGGAAGAGGTTGAAAGGAACCCATATGTTCATATCCTGCTCGGATATGAAGGTGAAGGAATGGGTGATGCCTATATCGAGGTACAGGGAAAAGCTTCAATCCGTGAAGATCAGTCACTCAAGGAAAAATTCTGGAATGAGAAGATGGAAAAATGGATTGAGAGCCCTCATGACCCCGATTACATTATTCTTGAAATAAAACCAGAAACCATTCGATTGATGAATGATAATGGAGAACCAGAAACAATGAATTTATAATCACCGCCAGGAGATGGAGCTATTCCATCTCCTTCTTTTTCGGATGTTTTGTCAAACTTTTGTAGAATTTTTATTGTAAATACGTATTGATATAAATATTTTAATATCGTAATCTATTGATAGATAATATTTGTGAAAAACTTCACAAATCATTTGATATATGTGGTACAAGAGAATTTTTTTTACTAATACATGTGAACCACTTCACAATAAACAACCAGAAAGAAGGAATAATGATGCAAACTCCAAAAGTAGTCATTTTAGGTGCGGGATATGGCGGTCTCATAACTAGCCGCCAGCTTGAAAAAACTTTACGTAACGGCGAAGCCCAAGTTACTTTGATCAATAAACATGATTATCACTATATTTCTACTCAACTTCATAAAACAGGTGCGGGCACTGCCTCTGACGAAAAAATCACCTTACATATTCCTGACCTTCTTAAGACAGATAAAATCAAATTCAAAAAAGGAACAGTACAAGCTGTAGACTTTACTTCAAAGAAAATCCAGCTCGAGTCTGGTGAATTTATCGATTATGATTACCTGATGATTGGCCTTGGTTTCGATGTGAGTACGTTCGGTATTCCTGGAGTTGAAGAAAATGCTTTTAAAATCAAAAGTTTCAGGAGTACGAAGGCCATATACAATCATATGCTGAGACAGTTCGCAGCGTATAAAGAGGACCTTGACCCTTCAAGACTGACTTTTGCTGTTGCCGGTGCCGGCTTTACCGGAATAGAAATGATTGGCGAACTTATAGAAGCAATGCCAAAGCTATGTCTCAAATATGATATACCTGTGTCCGCGACAAGAATTATCAATATAGAAGCGTCTCCTTCTGTTCTGCCAGGATTTGATAAAGAGGCTATAGATTTTACAGAAAGCTATTTTAAAAAGAATGGTGTAGAGCTGATGACCTCTACGAAGATACTTGAATGTTCTCCGACTTCCATAACATTGGACAACGGCGAAGAACTTCCTTCAAGGACATTAATCTGGTCGGGAGGTGTGCGGGGCAATACCCTCCTCGAAAAACTGGATTTACCTATTTCGAAGGGCCGCATCATGATTGATAAATTTTTGCGGGTACAAGGAATGGAAAATGTTTTTTGTATCGGTGACGCTGCGTTATTCCTGAAGGAGGATGGAACCCCACTCCCTCCGACTGCCCAGGTGGCCATTCAACAGGCAGAGCTTTGTGGACCAAATATAATTGCCAGCTTGAGAGGTGAACAACTCAAAGCATTCGAATACCACCACAAAGGTACAGTCGCTTCCATCGGTAACAAAGCAGCTGTTGGGAAAGTCTTCGGTTTGAAGATCACCGGTTTATTCGCTGCCTTAATGAAGCAGGTAATCGAAGCTCGTTACCTTTTAGTACTCGGTGGACCAGGACTGGTCATAAAGCAATTCTTTAAGGTAGGTAAGCCACACTCAGAGTTGGCTATTTCCAAACAAAAATGATTATTCAGCGATATTTTCATCTTGAATACTAACCTTAAAAAGCATCGGAGCCTCATGGCGCCGATGCTTAATTTTGTGAAGCAGTCAATGCATCTTCCGGAGGACGCTTCCCCCGTTTCAAGTCATTTATTGTCAGGCCGAACCGCATTTCCAAGTGAGGATAATCCTTAAAGTGATTCCAGTCTCCGCCCCACGAAAATCCGAGCTCCTTGGCAATGCCTACTACTTCCATCCAATCCGATTTCCCATTGCCATTTCCGTCATAAGTTGTGTCCCATAGGGCTTTTCCTTGTTTATTCAATAATGCGAAGTCGATTGCCAGACCAAAATTATGGTAAGACTCCCCGCCTTTAGCATGTGTGACTATCTGGCCTTCTTTAGACCTTCCCATTTCATATAACTGATTCTGTTCTTCAAAACTCCGGAAACCATCAGTTACCAAGACCCTTATACCTCTCTCTGCTGCCTTCTGGACCAGCATATCCTTATTCTCCTGGACAACTGGATGCAGTTCCTGCGGCAAAGGAACATCTTCATTAATTTCAGGCTGGGTGAGGAATTGATAATATAAAAGGAGCGCAGCCAAAATCAGCAAAAAAGTGATGGACGCGTTCCCAAAAAATTTCTTTTTCACGTTAAAATCCCTTTCAGCTATTCTTTTAATCTATTATATAACGAATTTCCTCCATTCTTGGTTTCATGGAAATTTTTTCGAGTAAAAAAACCTGGCAGTAAATTTTGCCAGGCAGTCATTCTATAACAAAGCCTTATTCAAAGACTCCAGAGCTCCTATTCAAACTTGTATTTTTCTAAAATGCGATCAGCGATCAGCTGGTATCCTTTATCATTCAAATGAAGCGAATCACTGAAATTGTGTTTTTTATCTTTTCCTTTAAACAGGTCATTAGTTGGAATAAATACGACTTGTGTTTCTTTTTTAGCGGCTTTTATTATTTCTTTATTCCAGTCATCAATCACCTCTTCAATTGCGGCACTGTCGGGGTAGGGATTATAGAGGCCCAGCAGCAGGATCGGCGCTGTCTCGTTTTCATCCGTTAAAATTTTGAGGATGGCTCTCAGGTTTTGCAAATATGCTTCCTGCCCTTTTTCTATTTCCCTATGCTTCAGATTCGCTAAATTTCTGCCATTGCTATTAATCAAATCATTCGTCCCGATGAAAAGAATAAAATAATCTGCTTCATCAAGCTTCCCTCTAATACTGACATTAGATAGCTGAGTAAGAATTCCCGAAGATTCAAGACCATATATAGCTTCATTATCAAAGTTGTAGTCCTCTTTGTTTTGATTGTTCAACTTGGTTTGCAAAGTATCAATATAACCCGAGCCTTTCTGATCTCCATAACCATAGGTGAGAGAATCTCCGAATGCTACTACCAGCCTGTCCCCTTCCTCTTTTTCAGGATTGACCATACTGAAAGCAGCTAGTAAAACGACTATAATAATGAGTGATGATATCAAGAATGTATTTTTCTTCATGATGTGCCCCTTCTCTATTTCATTTTCCCTTTTTACCCGGAATATAGTGAACACGAAACATGAAGAATTCTCCATTAAATTTTCTGTTGCTATTGCTTCATCAACATGTTATATTTATCAAGCGATGAGCTGAATTGTGTAAGTCGACAGACACTCCTTTATGGAAATGTACGATGTGGCGTGCAGTCGGTCGCCTCAATACGCAGAAAAGACGCCCTATGGGCGTCTTTTCCTATTTTTCTGGGATGTTTATCTATCCTTGTAACCATCACGGTACGTACCTGACGGATTGTTGAAACCGTCACGGTCAAGGTCAGATGAATTATTAAGTGAATTTCGTTCTCGGTCAGATGAATAATTGAGTGAATCTCGGTCTAGGTCTGCTTCATTGACCACACGATCGTCGTCAGCTTCAAGATGCGCTTCTTCATGCTTTACACTTTCTACGACTTGTTCAGTATCTGTCACTTCTCGCTTATCTATGACAAGCTCTTCAGAAACAACCGGTTTCTTAGTAACCTCTACCTTCTCTTCCATAATCGGTACACGGATTGTTTCGTCATCGTCCATCGCAGCAGCAGTACCAGAAGCAGTCTCATTCACATCACGTCTCTCCACGTATACTTTCTCACGTGTGACTGGTATGTTAACCTTCTGCTGGTCTTCGACTACTTCCTTATGGACTTCAACTTCACCTGCCTGTACCCTTTCCTTGGATACATCCAATTGTTCTTCCTTTAACTCCAGCCTTTGTTCATCATTTCTGTAACGATCAGTGTCAAGATTATTTCGATCATAGTTGTCTGTTTCGTAGTTTCCTTGTACACCAGTTCCTGCTGCCGATGTATCGGTAACATAGCCTGTTTCTTCTACATCAAGTCCAGACGCAGCCGTTTCTGCTAAAAGGATGATGCGTCCATTTCGGACATCCTCTTCATATTCTCTTGCGGCGTCATCAGTTAAGCCAACTCCAACCAGACGATCGGAAATTGAAGGCCCATTGCCTCCCAGATTTCTGTCGGCGTCAAATGCTGTCATCAGGCTTTGCCAGAAACCGCCTTCCCTATGGTCGTCAGTATCTGTTCCGATATCTTCAGTTGTTACGCCTGTTCTGCTTTCAAGTGCAGTGGTAACATCATTCGTATCACCAATGATTGAGAAATCCTGAACAGCATAGCCCTTGTTTTTATGTTCTTCTATTGCTTCAATAAGTTCTGTTTGATTATCATAAACTCCGACTACTTTTTTAGCCATTTTAAATTCCTCCATTCATTGTATGGATCCTCCGGCTGCCCCGGTAGTGTATTCTTACCCGGCATGGACACACGCTCAAACTATATAGGACTTGCCAAAATTAGCCACACTCTTTTGGAACAAAAGAAAAAGCCGGCATCATCAGTCCGGCTTTTCATCTTCGTCCATTTTTATAACCTCTAAATAGGCAATATGATATTCGTCGATCTCGATAATCTTGAAAATATAGCCTTGTTCTTCTATTTCATCACCTATTTCCGCATCGATATTCTTTGTCATGAACCATCCTCCTATAGTATCTACCTCTTCTTCTGATATAAAGATACCTAACAGGTCATTCACTTCATCTATCAATACTCTTGAGCTGAATAGATAATGATTTTCATTTACTTTTCTGATTTCTGCGATTTCGTCCACATCAAATTCATCACGGATATCTCCAACAATCTCTTCAAGAATGTCCTCGACAGTCACCAGTCCGGATGTGCCACCATATTCATCAATCAAGATGGCCATATGGATGCGCTCTTTCTGCATTTTGACGAGCAAATCATGGATTGGAATGGTTTCGATTACTCTGATGACAGGCTTAATAAATGATGACAGTATCGATTCTTTTTGAAGATCTTTGCGTGTCAATTTAGCAGTGAGTATCTCCTTGATATTGATCATACCGACTATATTGTCCTTCTCGCCGTCTATGACTGGATATCGTGTATATTTCTCTTTTTGGATCACATCAATAATCGTATCAATATCATCTGAAATATCAAATGTGACGATCTCAGTCCGCGGGACCATGATTTCTTTGGCTATACGCTCATCAAACTCAAATATATTATTAACATAGTTCAGTTCATTTTGATTGATTTCACCACTCTCATAGCTCTCCGACAAGAGAATGCGGAGCTCTTCCTCAGAATGGGCAATTTCATGCTCCGATGCCGACTTTAAACCAAACAGCCCGACAAGAAGCCTGGCAGAACCGTTCAACACCCATATGAAAGGGTACATAATCTTATAGAACCAGATTATTGGTTTTGAAAAAGCAAGGGTGATTGCTTCAGCTTTTTGAATCGCTACCGTTTTTGGAGCCAGCTCCCCAACAACCACATGTAAAAAAGTGATTAAAGCAAAAGCGATTCCGAACGATAAAATACTGGCTAAGGACGTATTAAGCTGAAAGTTCTCAAAAACGGGATGAAGCATTTCTTCAATCGTCGGTTCCCCGAGCCAACCAAGGCCAAGTGCTGTAATCGTGATACCAAGCTGACAAGCCGATAGATATTCGTCGAGATGTGTTACCACGTGCTTTGCCGATTGAGCCCCTTTTCTTCCTTCAGTGATGAGCTGATCAATTCTTGAACTTCTCACTTTTACAATGGCAAACTCTGTTGCTACGAAAAAGCCAGTTAACGAAATTAATAATACAACTAAAAACAAATTAGTAATAATCAATGGGCAAGCCCTACATTCGTAAGGCAGTCACCTCCTAGAAGACAGTACTCCATTCAAAACGGACTGATGCTCAAAGGAATATTCCTTCAGCACCATGATTTTTCGTCCATTTTTTAAATTATACCCTTATAATAAACAGCTAACGCATAATAGAGGAAAAACGTGAATCAATCCACACTTATTATTGGTATATGGAGTAGAATATATTTATGAATGGGCTGGGTGAGCAAACAGCACAGGTTACGGGAGCAAAATGAAAAACTGAAGTCAACCCTCTACATATTAATGCAGATGGGTTATACTTCAGGGTTCATGTCGTTATGATACCTTTTTGGCAGTCTCTGCAGTCTTTTCATCGGACAGGAACCAGCCCGCTGCCGCAATTCCTATAAGCACTGCATAGAATGTTAGTTTCCATTCTGTTGAATGGGAGAAGTCAGGGTTTATAATACCTAATGCAGGATGGGAAAATGTTAAAATCGCCAGCTTAACCCCTACCCAGCCAACGATGGCAAACGCAGCCATTTCCAGTCCCGGCCTTCTTTCAAGCAAATTTACGAACAAATTTGCAGCGAATCGCATGATAACGAGACCAATCATCCCTCCTGCGAAAATGACAAGGAATTGTCCACCGTCCATCCCTCCTATGTTGGGCAGCGGAGTTTCAGGCAGTACAACAGCAAGGGCTACTGCTGCAAGGATAGAATCTACTGCAAAAGCAATGTCGGCAACCTCTACTTTAAGGACAGTCCCCCAAAAACCGCTTTTGTTTTTATCTTCTTTGGTCAGTATCTGCTCTTGATTTTCTCTTTTATCCCTGAGAACAATTTTCCTGATGATGTGATTTACAGACATGAAAAGCAGGTATAAGGCCCCAATCGCCTGTACTTGCCATACATCCACCAGAAAGGAAATCACAAACAGAGATGTAAAACGAAACACAAATGCCCCTGCCAAGCCATAAAACAAAGCCTTTTTACGCTTATTCTCAGGAAGGTGCTTCACCATGAGTGCAAGTACTAATGCATTGTCCGCTGCCAAAAGCCCTTCCATCACAACAAGCACAAAAAGTACCCATCCATACTCCAGAAATAAAGTCAATTCCATTTTCTTTTCCTCCTAACCATTGATTGGTCAATCAGATACCTCTTCGCATGGCCAAAAGAAAAGACCCTTACCATCATGGTAAAGGCCTTAAATCACATAGAAAAAGACCTTTACTATGACAGCAAAGGTCTTGCTAACAACGTCCACGTTGCCAATAAAGCCGGAGACTTTCATCTCGGGAATGACGACTTTATTGTAGCAGCTACTCCCCTTTAAAAAGAGAATATTTATTTACCTTAAATATATAAAAGCACTACTATCCTGTCAAATAAAAATATAAGACTAATTAGCCTATTTTCCTTAACTAATTTTGAAAATTGCCGAAAATAACAATAATATGAGAACAATTCAGGATTCAACCGGATCCTGCATAGTAAAGTTGTTCTCGAAGAAATTTTATTGCCTACGAAGATCAGAAGGAGTGGACAAATTGTTTTTTAAGAAGAAGAAGAAGAACACTGCAAAAAAAGCAGTGACTACGAAAAAATCAAGCAAAAAAAATCCCAACAGAAATATGAGTCTAAAACTAAAGATTGTATCTTTAAGCATAATCTCAATGCTGCTCCTTGCATTGGCTACTACATTTTATGCTCAATACACCATCAGGTCTAGCAACATGGATTCGATGGAAGCAGAGCTTAATACAATCTCAAGCTTATTATCGGATCAGGTTTCTGCAGGGAAAGCACAAACAATCATTGCCAATCCTTCCAAAAACAATCCAGGTGTCACCTCAATGCAGAAACAAATGGACCAAATACTAAAAGAAAACCCATTAATACATAATCTTTATTTGATCACAATGGATGGAGATAAATTTGCTATCCCAACAATGAGCTCTGCAATGATGTCGAAGGATATTACATATGGTTCTAATTATTCTGGCGGCAAGGATTTTGATCAGGCAGCCCTAGAAGCTTTTAAGGAAAATAAAAGGACAACTACTGAAACATACCAATCTCAAAATGGTTCAAAAATGACCGGCTTTGCGCCAATCACCGATATGACAGGAAAAACAATTGCTCTTTATGGAGTCGAGTTTGACGTTTCTCAGGTAAATAAAAAAATTAATGCTGAGGTCGCAGGCATTTGGATTCTATCTCTTATAATCCTCGCCCTCTCAAGCGCAGCTATGTATTTCCTTGTGTCCAGGCTCATCAAACCACTGAATAACATCAAGGTCTTAACAGCAAACATTGCAAAAGGTGACTTGTCACAAGAAGATATCGCCGTTAAATCAAAAGATGAAATCGGAGCACTGGCTGAAAGTATCAATACAATGGCTGCCTCCCTTAGAACCCTCGTTTCCCAGGTGCAAACAAGTTCAAGGGAAGTTTCGAGTGAAACAGTTGGGTTATCCCAGATAGCCTCCAGTTCGGTAGAAGCTATCAGAGAACTGACATCAGCTAACCAGCAGGCGGCCGCAAGCACACAGGAGCAGAACGCCAACATTGAAGAAATGCAGGCAACATTGGAAGAGATCAATGCCGGTATCGAAGAAATCAACGCATCTGCTCAGCAGGCAAGCTTCATTGCTAAAAATTCAACGGTAACTTCAAAAGAAGGAACCGTAAGAATCGACGAGATGCTTGAAGGACTTGAAGCTGTAGATGAAAATACAAACCAGCTGGCAGACATTATTACCGTGCTTGAGAAACAATCAGACAAAATTACACAATTCGTCAAAATCATCAATACAATCTCTGATCAGACAAACCTGTTGGCATTGAACGCAGCCATTGAAGCTGCAAGGGCTGGCGAACATGGAAAAGGCTTTGCTGTTGTTGCAAACGAAGTACGGAAACTGGCTGAGGAAAGTGCAAAATCGGCATCCACTATCATCTCAATCGTTAACGAAAATGTCCAGAACACTCGAACTGCCGTTGACTACATCACAAAAACGAGAGAAGCTGTACAATACAATAAAGACCTTTCTGCTAAGGCAAAAAATACACTTAATGAAATTTATGAGACGACATTGGAGATTGAGGACAACTCCAATAACATCGCAACTGCCATTGAACAGCAGGTTATCGCATTTGAACAAATAACTAATTCCCTTGATACAGTATCTCAAGCATCCCAGCAGATTGCTGCAGGCACAGGACAGACAGACCAGTCCACACAAGAGCAGCTCAGAATCGCTGAAAATGTAAACGAGACGACAAAGATCCTCCAGAGGACAGCAACGGAATTAGAAAAACTGACAGGGAATTTTAAATTATAGGCTTCAGAACAAATAGCGCATGCGCCTTGAGGGGCTAGGCGCTGGAGCTGGATTAAGATAACCCTTATAGTTATCATTTTATACCCTGCTATAGAAAAAAGGATGCCACTGTGGCATCCTTTTTTATCTTTTCCTGAATCCTTCTTCTTCTAAGTATTGTTTGGCTTCATTGTAAGAAAGGAATGTACCGTCAAGATTCAGACCGGCATACACATTCCACATTTCATCTTCATGAACAAGAATCAATGTGTGGTTTTCTGAATTTATCCAGCGTTCCTCTTCATTGTCCTCTATGATGGCTGATTCAATGGTGCTGTTGGCCGAAAGAGACTCAATCGACTGTTCAATGATCGTTTTAAGCTCTCCCTCAGAAAAATCGCGGATATTTACCATACCTTTAGGGTCGAGGTCATAGCCTTCTAAAAATTCACCATAGACAAACCCATTCCCATTTGGGTGAAGGTGATATACAACATTTTTCTTGTCATATATGCTCTCAGCATAATGAAAGTTAACACGCCCTAAAGAGACATTTTTTCGTTCAAGTTGAGGAAATGATTCAATAATTGCAAGTTTCTGTTCAAAAGTCAGCATAATTGCCTCCAGATTAATAACAAATTTTTAGATTCTGTTCATTATAACATTTGACAGTAGAGTAACAAATAAATCTTTATCAAGCAAAATCTATGTTACAAAACTTGATTTAAGATATAATTATGTTACTTAAGGAAGTGATTTAATGAAAACGGTAAGTGCAATTAAATCCAAAAAGAAAATTATCATTATGAAGAAATTCCTCGAAAATCACTCGACCAGGGATTATTGCTTATTTTTACTTGGAATCAATACTGGGATCAAACTTCAGGAATTACTTAGTCTGCGAGTCCATGATGTATGCGATAAGGATGGAGAAATCACAGATATTCTTTCCATTACTCACTACTGTAATCCTCCCGTTTACTTGAATGCCTCTATACGGAGGTCGCTAAAAAAATATTTAAATGAAAATTCTTTTCTTGATACAGACTATCTTTTTAGGTCGAGAAAAACTTCTAACCCAATAACAAGACAACAAGCCTACAGGATTATCAATGCGGCAGCCAAGAATGCCGGAATTGAAGAACCGGTAGGAATGACCACTCTCAGGAAAACATTTGGCTATCATGCCTACTCCCAGGGTGTTGCAATTTCCCTCATCCAAAAAAGACTACATCATGCCTCGCCATCAGAAACAAAGCATTTTATTGGAGTAGACCAGGAAACGGTCCCGGTTAAAATAAATATCAATCTATAAGGGGGAGTTTTTATTGCCTGAACATAATATTAGTACGGACTCATTCATCATGCTTTTAGCATTTTTATTAATTGTCGGGGTTTTGACTACGAGATTTTCAACTAGATTAGGCGTTCCCTCCCTTATCCTTTTTATATTGGTCGGAATGGTCATGGGCAGTGATGTCCTGGGTATCGTCTATTTTGACAATGCATCATTGACACAAAAGATAGGGGTAATTGCGCTGATCATCATTTTGTTTGAAGGCGGCCTGCAGACAAATTGGAAGGATGTCAGGCCGGTGATTGTCCCTTCTTTATCATTGGCGACTATTGGGGTTTTAATAACCTCGGGGATTATAGCGGCGGCTGCTAAAATGATCCTTGGGCTCGACTGGCTTGAATCCATTTTATTCGGTGCGATAGTTGGTTCAACTGACGCCGCAGCAGTGTTCGCTGTACTGAAAGATCATAATATTTCTCCAAAACTTGGATCCACCCTTGAAGCCGAGTCGGGATCGAATGATCCGATGGCCGTGTTTTTAACGGTCGCAATGATTGAACTGATTACCATCCCAAATACAAGTATCTTGACATTGATTGGTGATTTTTTCTTACAAATGGGACTGGGTTTATTACTGGGGATCATATTTGGAAAGATAGCTGTAAAAGCACTGAATTCCATTAACCTGGATTCCAGCGGACTATATCCTGTATTTGCGACCGCTTTTGCATTGCTGACTTATGGCATTACAGCATCCCTAAACGGCAGCGGGCTTTTGGCTGTATATATTGCTGCCATTATCATCGGTAATACGGAAATTGCCTACCGCCATTCGATTTTCCGTTTTTCGGAGGGGTTTGCCTGGATGATGCAAATTCTTATGTTTGTCATTCTTGGACTCCTTGTATTTCCATCAGAACTTTTTACTCCTGCCATTTTAATTCAAGGGATACTGGTTTCATTGATTCTGATTCTGGTAGCAAGACCTGTTGCGGTGTTCATTTCAACGATAAAAATGCAGTATTCCCAAAAAGAGCGAATTTTCCTTTCATGGGCAGGATTGAAAGGTGCTGTGCCAATTATCCTTGCTACCTTCCCTTTACTGGCAGGTATTGAGGACAGCCATCAGATCTTCAATGTTGTCTTCTTCGTTGTTCTGACGAGTGCACTCATTCAGGGAGCTACCATACCGATGCTCGCCAATAAGCTGGGATTGAATGGTCCTAAGAAAACAATACCGATGCAGTCGCTTGAGTTGATTTCACTTGGAAAAGCTGATGCAGAGATGATTGAATATGAAATGGAAAGCGATAATGCAATTGTCGGGAAAACCTTGATGGAAATTCCATTTCCAGAAGGGACACTGGTGAATGCGATCATACGCAATGGCAAACTGATTGCACCTACCGGTAATACAGTCATCATGGCTGGAGACTTCCTTTACATTCTGTCCGGGAGAAAAAACAAACCGAAACTGAAGAAACTATTAAAGGAAAAATCACTATATACTCAAAATGCGCTAGAGCTGAAGTAATGAAGCTGTTTTCGTCAATTTCATTACTTACATCCCCTTGACCTGGCGAAACAAAATTAAAACCAGTGAGGACCCACCTCACTGGTTTTAATCATTTATACTTTCAAAGTTTCCAAGAACATATTCTGCATTTCTTTTAATATTAGTTTATATTGATAATTTTCAAGTATAGTTGCCTGCAATGTAGCTCCATTGACCATCGCCCAAAAAATATCTGCATATGTCACGGGATCTAGCTCTTTGTTGAATTCACCTGATGTCTGGCCATCTTTTATTATCCCTATCAGCAATGAAACAAAGAAATCTTTATATCGTTCAGTCAACACTTTCTTTAACTCCGAATTACGTGTTGAATACAATCTGAACTCGTAATGGACAATCGCATCGCCCTTGTTCTCTTCAGCATTCGGATCGTTATCAAGATAGGCTTCAATCAAGTAGTGGAGTTTATCCAGCGCTGTCTTTCGCTCTGCTATCGCTTTTGAAAATTTTTTTCCCGAGTTATTTGTCTGGCCTTCCATCAAGGCAAGATAGATATCATCCTTACTTTTGAAGTAATTATAGATTGCCCCTTTGCTAAGGCCAGAGCGAGCGACAATATCATCAACAGTGGATGCTTCAAAACCCTTCTCGGCAAAACAAACATGAGCGCTCTGCAAGATTTCCTGACGCTTCTTTTCCTTGTACTCCTCTGAAACAATTGGCGTCATAT
The DNA here is from genome assembly GCF_002874535.1 of Mesobacillus jeotgali. Taxonomy (GTDB): domain Bacteria; phylum Bacillota; class Bacilli; order Bacillales; family Cytobacillaceae; genus Mesobacillus; species Mesobacillus jeotgali. The sequence goes on along the minus strand of NZ_CP025025.1, from coordinate 1,246,597 downwards.
AAATTACCTCATTCTTTTACGTTGAATTATAATTTGTATACTTTGCTATACTTTTCTTCGAGATACTGAACGAGATATTCAGCATTTAGTTCTTCACCAGTGGCTTTTACAATCAATTCATTAGGTGTATAAAGCATGCCATACTGATGGATGTTTTCCCTTAGCCAGTCTTGTATCACTGAAAAATCACCCTGCTCAATACTCTCATAGAAATCCGGCAAGTCTTTCTTGATCTTGTTCAGGATTTGGGCTGCATAAAGATTTCCAAGAGAATATGACGGGAAGTAGCCAAGCCCTCCGAACGACCAATGAATATCCTGGAGCACCCCTTCACTGTCAGTAGATGGTGTAATGCCAAGATAGTCTTTCATTTTTGCGTTCCAGATTCCTGGCAATTCCTTCGCCTCTATTTCCCCGGCAATCAAAGCCTTCTCAATTTCATAGCGAACCATGATATGAAGATTATAGGTTAGCTCATCAGCCTCAACTCGGATAAAAGATGGCTGGACAGCATTCGTGGCTCGATAAAAATCATCCAATTCCACTTTCCCAAGTTGATTTGGGAAATGTTCCTGCAGTTTCGGATAGAAGTACTTCCAGAATTCCTCACTGCGTCCTACCATGTTTTCAAGAAAACGCGACTGAGATTCATGGATTCCAAATGAAGCACCATCCTGAAGGACTGTATCCTGGAATTCCGGATTAATATTTTGTTCATAAATACCATGCCCAGCTTCATGAATTGTTCCGAAAATAGCAGAGCGGACATTATTTTCAATATATCTTGTCGTAATCCTCACATCACGGGTATTGACAGGTTGCGCAAAAGGATGGACGGTTTCATCCAGTCTCCCTGCTTCCATATCGAAGCCGATCAGCGGCAAGATATAACGGTTGAACTCTTTTTGCTTCTCTACAGAATATGATTTTTCAAATATCTCCACTGATGGCTTGTATGAAGACTCTTGGATTCTTCTAAGTAAATCAGTGCTTGATTCTCTTAATTTAACAAACAAAGGGTCAAGTTTTTCCACAGTCAAACCAGGCTCAAACTCGTCCAGAAGCGCATCATATGGATGGTTTTCATAACCGTAAATTTCAACAGCTTTCCTTTTGAATTCTACGATCTTCTCAAGATAAGGAAGGTATTTTTCAAAATCATTATTCTCTCTTGCCTCTTCCCATGCATCATTTGCCTTTGAGGTAAGCACAGAGAAATCTTTAATCATTGCAGCTGGAATACTCTTTGAACGGTTATAAAATTTAAGGCGTTCACGTACCTTAGCCTTTACCGACTCATCAAGGTACTCCTCTGCTTCTGGTGTGGAGAGCGTGTTAAGTGCCTCCCCCATTTCCTCAGAGACTGTTAGCTTGAAAGCTTCTGTTCTAAGCGTTCCATTTGCATTCGCAAAAATAGAGCGTCCTTTTTTCGGTGAAATAACTTTTTGGTCCCAGCTCAACAAACCTAAAATACTATTAAAATGCGAAATCTTCTCATCTAATTCATTAAACTTTTCGAGCGCAGACATGATTGATTGATTCATAACCCTTTGTTCCATGTCGATTTCCCCTCTTTCTAATGAGTGAATTTACCCCTGGAATGCTATATACTTTGCGTGGATTAGAAATTTAAATAAACTATCCAGTCGGTTTATTATAATCCATATTACAATATTTTTTCAATTATCACAAAATTATTAAAAAATATTTCTGAAATCATGCAACTTTTCATAAACTTACTACGTCAAAAACAAAAAAAGAAATTTTTCCCAAAGGAGAGTATATGAAAAAAATCATTCATTACCCATTTTTATTTTTGACCTCCATTGCAGGTCTTTTATTTTTCATGGCCTTTCCCAGGCTTTTCAGCTTCCGGGAACCTGACAGTGATCACCTTGGAGTCAATTTGTTATCCTTTTTAAAGGTAATTGGAGATACTGTCATGCAATTTTTCAAGCCTTCGAGTTGGCAATTTTTCGAAAACTGGAACACGGAAATCGTTCTTGACCGGTATACATATTCTCTTGAACTTATTTTCTTTAGTCTGTTGTTCACTATTTTTATCGGAAGTATAATCGCCTATTTATTTATGAATCTTTCATTTAAACAACGTGTTAGAGTGAAGAATGTCCTTAATTTTTTTGAAGGGATTCCTGATTTACTGGTCATTTTCATGATTCAACTGTTTTTATTTATGCTCTATAGAGAGTTCCAGATCCGCCTTGTCACCATGTATGGACTGGCAGGCAAAGAACCAATCATCTTCCCGATGATCATTAATTCGCTCCTTCCTTCCTTATTTTTCGCTCAATACTTGATCAAGGTTATGGAAGAAGAATTCGAAAAACATTATATTCTACTTGGCCAGGCAAAAGGGTTATCTAGACTGCATCTACTTTTCTCGCATTTAACCAGGAATATCGTTCCGGTTGTCTCGATCCATTTTAAGACCATTATCTTTATGGTTTTAACTACCCTTGTACTAGTTGAACATATGTTTGTCCTAGATGGGTACATAAAAGAGCTCAATAAACTGCTTCAGATGCGAAGTACCTCACCAGTGAGCATCTTCTTTTACGTGGGAGTTTTCATGCTTCCTGTCATTATTGTTGAAAGAATCGTTTCTTTGATTGGTAAGAAGTTCAGAAGCGTCCGGGGGCTGGATATATGAGAAGAGTAAAAAGAATTTTACCGACTGGGATATCGTCGGTTGAAAATAAAGTAAGTGCTAATCCCCAAAAAGCAAAAATGGGATTATTCCTTTATTTGAAGGCTTATCTAAGGATGATCGTGAAAATAAGTTCCTATATCAATCATCATAAACATCGGAATATCATGGTTGGTTCAGCACTACTTCTCACCTTGTTCTTGATCAGCTGGAATACAGAACTGATGCCTGAGAGCAATGAGCCGCTGATTTTCGATGAGAATGGAAAATTTGTCGCAGCACCGCCTGCTCCCCCTTCACTGACCTTCCCGCTCGGGACAGATTTGGGCGCAAGGAGCATGGTTAACTTGGTGCTCGTAGGAGTTAAGTATACTCTTGGTGCTGTAATGGGGATCACTTTTGCTCGATTATTGCTTGGGACCATACTGGCACTTGTAACGAAATTACTGTATCCAAGCTTTAGACGATATTTCTCAGCTTTCTTTTGGCCATTTCGGTATATTCCCCAATTGCTTGTCGGGATTATCTTGATGCTTCCTGTCGCAGCTTCACCAATGGGATATTCAGCAACAGTCATTTTGGAATATCAATTGATTATCATGTTGCTGGTCGGACTTCCCGGCGTCTATAATTACATACTTGATATGGTGGATGAAATTGAAAAACAGCCTTATGTGCTTAGCTCAACACTGATGGGAGCAAGTAAATTCCACATGTTGAAAAAGCATATATGGCCCAACGTTAAATCCCATTTACTTTTATTAACAACACAGCAAATTTTATCAATATTACAGCTATTGACGTTTCTAGGAATCTTTTCATTATATTTAGGCGGTCCGCATCCAACTCCTTTGACTGATACACCACGGCTGATTTACCGTTCGATCACCAACGAGCTTGCCGGTATGGCCGGACAAAACTTCTGGTTGATCAGAAGAGCTCCGTGGATGGCCTACAGTCCAATTTTAATCATTGCTTTTATTGCCATCATCGTGAATTGGATGAAGAAAGGGATTGAGGACAATTTAGCTGGAGTCGTACCTGCAAAAAACAGGGTGAAAGCAGCACCTGAGCAGGTTATAAAAACAGACACCCGCATATCCAAAAATTTTATGCTAGTAGGCGTCCCCGAACAAGCTAAGATAGAGTATGAAAAGAAGAAATATGTCAGTGACTTCGTGAGAGAAAAACTCACGATGACCCGCAGGTATTTGAACCGCTTTACGGGTTATCGGTTTATTGAGAAGCTTTCCATTAGGGCTTCTGAACATATTTCCTATTATCCTAAGGCAGCATTTACCGCTTTATTGACGGTATCCTTCGTGCTATGGGCGGGTGTATTTTCGTATGCGAATTTCTTTGCAGAGGAAGATACGAAGAAAGAGGAAAAAAGTGTTGATGCATCAACTGAACCAAAAGAGGCTAAAGACTTATTTAGTTACAGCTTTACCAACACGGAGCATGAGCCGGTCAAATATAAGGCCGACTTGACCTATTTGGATGCAGATGCGACATTGCAGGGAACACTGCATGTTGAAACAACTAATACTACCGGTTCCGAACAGGATAAAATCTATTTCCACCTGTACCCTAACCAGTTCAAGGAACCAATTGATGGTCCGGAATGGGAATTCGTCAGAGGCCCTTCTCCGACACCAGGCTGGATTGAGATTAAAGACATCAAAGTGAATAAACAGAAAGCTGATTTTAAAGTCGAAGGCACGATATTAGAAATACAAATTGATGAGTGGAAAGCCAAGTCTGCCGCCGAACTGGACATTCAATTCAACTTCCAGCTCCCTTCGAATTACAGCAATGCAAGCTATGATTATGCCGCAGTATGGCTTGGCAGTTTCCTGCCAATACAGGCTGTATATGATAAGAACGGCTGGAATCTGGATCCGTATTCACCAATAGGATTTCCTTTTTATAGCGAGACAGCTAACTATGATGTAACCATTAACGCCCCTGCCAAATACGAGATTCTATCGAATGCAGAAGAAGCAAATGCGGCAACAGAAATCGAAGGTGAAAACAAGAAATATAGCGCCAAGGTAGAGGGTGTCCGCGATTTTTCTATCGTCTTATTGGATACTCAGTATTATCAAACGGAAAGATTCATGACCCGTAATGAAACACTCGTGAATGTTTGGTACCGCCCAACCACTGACAAACAAGAAACAGCAAACAGAAATGTAATGGGCGCTGGTCAATCAATCGATTATTTTGAGGAATTTTTTGATTCAACACTACCTTATAAAGAACTGGATATTATCCGAACCGCAGAAGGCAACCCTCAAATGGCTTACCAGGGAATGATCTTCTCAGCTGGGTATAATTTTTCAGATAACAGCTTTACTTCTCTCAGCATGACTGACGGAGTGGTCCGCCAATGGCTTTCAGGATTGGTCGGAAGCCACGGATATAAAGAACCATGGGTTAATGAAAGTCTCGTAAGCTATTCCTTGAAAACCTATATGGGGGAAAAAGGCTACACGATTAGTCAAACTGCAGAAGATCAATTAAAGCAGCAGGACGAGATCGCAAGAATTCAAACAGAAGGCCAATATTTAGGCAGCCCATTAAGTGATTTTAAAAACATCAATGACTATATCGTTATGATGAATTTACATGGTTACAATATGTACGCTGAGCTGGATTATTTAGTCAAGGCGGGCAAAGTGAATAAAGCTCTGAAGACATATGTCAACGAGTACACAAACAAAAACGCATCTGGACACGATGTAATTGAACTTTTTGAAAAAGCAGGTCATCCTCAGGCAAAAGGATATTTCGAGGGATGGCTGAAACCTGAGGTAAAAGAATAGCTTAGTTTTCGCCTGAGCTTTGGTGGTGAGCTCAGGCGTTTTTTTGGACTTCAACTGTAAAGAACATGTGATTTTTTCAAATTCGCTATAATACCGAAAAAGTCGCTATAAAAATCGAAAAGTCGCTATAAAAAATTTTTTTCTGATATTACATATAAAAATTTTTTTACACTATATATTAGCACCTTCTCAATAAAAAACCCGCCTGAATTGATATTTAACCATTCTGTTTTGGGTGGATATCATTTAAATGACAATAAAAATGGCGTGTAAACTGACATCAGTTTTGACACGCCATTTTTCTAATTTAATGTATTTTCTGATCCAAAATATAATGGTTCTTATTCAACAAAGCACCCGTTTATTCCACACCATAAAAGAACGGTCCCTGGTGAAGGGATCATCATGGGCTGATAAATAAGCGGAGAAACTTCCCTTATTTAGAAAATGGCACGGAAAACAGCTTAAATAGACGGAAGATTTCCGCCTATTTACTTGAAAAACATAAAAAATTGGCATTCGCACTTGCTTAACCGGAAAACCTCCGCTTATTTACCCCTTACCGAGCTATACTCTACAGTTTAACCGGATATTCTCCGCTTATTTCTAGGATTGTTTGTTACTCAATTAAGTTTAAGTCTGCCCTTGTTTTAAAAAAAATCAATCTTCCGCTAACTGCTCCGTTCGTTGAAGAAAAAATAAAGTAAAATTCCATGTTCATCGTTATAATGGCTATACATGAATGTAATGTTCGTAGAATGCAACCCTTAAATTGACTTCCGAACTGGCCATAAAATTGACAGTGTAAATGACCGTCATTATTCCTTGTACTACAAACAGTGTCAATGGCATTTAATATCATTTTGCAGGTGTTAATTTGTAATGAAATGGCTTATAAATGCTGGCACAATAGGAAAAATGGCGTGGACAATTTCCACGCCATTTACTGTGCCATTTTCGCCATATGCACCTCAAAACGGAACGGTTTAAATTGGTATCCAGGCGGCTTTCCCTTCTATTCTTCCTGCTTCACAGCAGCTTCAATTCTATTTTCTGTCTTGTTTTCGCGAATTTCATCTGCCAACGCATCGATACTGTGTCTTACATTGGCTTTGCCTGAGAAATTCTCGATTAACTCTTTTACATCAATACCGGATGATGCTTTTAGTGATTCCTGAAGCGTCGACATAAGATTAGTCGCATAGCCGGTTACCTTGTTTGCTCCGCCATTGGCGTCACTGCCGCCAGTGTCGACAACGGTAATCTTATCGATGTTTCCAAGTGGTGCTGCAACCTGCTTAGCGTATTCAGGAAGCATTTTCACGATCATATCGAGGATTGCGGCCTGGCCGAACTGTTCGAACGCTTCGGCAATCTTTTCTTTCGCTTCTGCTTCTGCGATACCTTTCAGGCGGATGATTTCAGCTTCCGTTTCACCCTGTGCACGCTCCGCTTCTGCTTTTGCAAGTCCATCCATGCGGATTCTCTCTGCTTCGGCACGTGCCATTGCTTCAATACGATATTTATTTGCATCTGCTTCTGCGATTTGCTTAGCTTTATCTGCAGCTGCGGATTGCTCAACAGAGTAGCGGTCTGCATCTGCTTTTTTCTTGACTTCGGAATCATATTGGCGTTCGCGGCGCAGGATTTCTTTTTCCTCGAGCTCGATTTGCTTTTGGCGCTCGATGATTTTGACTTGCATTTCCTGCTCTGTTACTTCTTGCTGAGCACGGGCATTTTCCAGGTCATAGGCCTGGTCGGCACGAGCCTTGGCAATATCCTGTTCACGGCGGAACTCAGCCATTTTTAAGCCGTTAATTTTTTCAGCTTCGGCAATTTCTGTCGCACGTTCAAATTCTGCTTTCTTTGCTTCTTTATCTGCTTCCGCTTTCTTGATTCTTGTTTCTTTTTCCGCGTCTGCAGTTGCGATATCAGCATCGCGTTTTACCTGGGCAATACGAGGTTTACCCAGTGAATCAAGGTACCCGTTTTTATCGCGTACATCCTTGATCGTGAATGACACAATAATAAGTCCCATTTTTGCAAGGTCCTGTGAGGCAACACGCTGAACTTCCTGAGAGAACTTATCACGGTTCTTGTAGATTTCTTCTACAGTCATAGATCCCAAGATTGAACGCAGATGTCCTTCCAATACTTCCTTTGCTTCATTCTCCCGATCTTCTTTCGTTTTTCCAAGAAACTGTTCAGCAGCAGTGGCAATTTCACTGATGGAGCCACCAATTTTGATGATTGCCGTTCCGTCAGCCATTACTGGCACACCCTGCTCTGTGTAGACTTCCGGAGTGGTGACCTCCAGTTTACTTGAAAGCAGGCTTAATGGGCGTGATTGCTGAAACACAGGGAAGATGAACGTACCCCCGCCCCTGATGATTTTTATCTTATTATTCGATTCATCCGTGTGCACATTGCGGCTTCCCAAAAAGCTGCCCGTTACAATCAGGGCTTCATCAGGTCCAGCCGTTTTATATTTGGTGATGAAAACAGCAATCATAGCGATGACAAGGAAGACAACAAAACCAATAACTATAAACATAAGATCCATACCTTTTCCCCCTAAATATAAGTCTCTAATTCTTCGTACATCTTGACTTGCAATACTCCATTTTCAATATCAATGATAAGTACTTTTTTTCCATAAGGTATTTCTGTTTTTGTGAAACTGACTGCCGGTTTAGAGATGCGGCCGCTGATATTCTCAATCATGACTTCACCATAGCCGTCGACCGGGATTCCAGTAATGACGGTTCCAATCCTCCCTCTTAAGTCACTCTCTTTATACACCAGGGACTCCTCGGCATTGGATAGGGGTATCAGAACAAATACATTCAGCAAAGTTACCAGAATGAGAGCAATAATAGCAGAAGCAGCAGCAATCAAAACACTGTGCAGCTTTGTGAAAACTTCACCTAAATATCCGCCTGCAGAAAAAATCGCCGCAAAAGAAAAAATTAATGTTGGATTCACAAAAGGAATGCCTTCTGTCAATCCCTCAAGAGCGTCACCGAAAAATAGATAAATAATCGTGACAGCACCTGAAATCACCAAGCCGTAAAAATAAATCGTTTCTAATGGAATGCCAAATAGTTCCATTTTTAATCACCCCTTGCTAAGATCGACCAAGCACCCTCCCTTATTCCATTTATTTCTTGATATGTAATACGATTGTCATCTTAATAGGTTTCAAAAAATTGTAGAAATTTCGTTATTTTCCTCCTGATACCAATTAAAAAGCCTGATTGCCTTTAAAAGTAATCAGGCCCGTACGTGATTACATACGTTTTTCCAATGCCTTGGCTGTTCTGCTTGTTTCTACATTTTTTTCATCTTTAAATGTTCCAAATAGAAAGTCGGCAAACGGGGTACTGACTCCATACCAGTAATTTTCATTTTTATAATGATGGAGAATATGGACTTTTTTCACCCAGCGCCCGAATTTAGTCTTTGGTTTAATTGGCCGATGGGCAACATAATGCTTCCATTCATAGACCAAAAGCATCGTCATGAGGCCTGTTCCGAAAGCTATTGTCAGGTTGATAGAATTAAAAGTGAGATAAAAAAGATAAGACAGGACAAAGAAACCCGGAAGACTGTACCACAGGGGCAGGAATAGAAGTTTAAGGTTGTTCGGATCAGCGTGATGATCATAGTGGATTCTTTTCATGAACCTTAGTAATAAGGGATTTTTCGGAGCTTTAATGTGAAAAAAGAATCTGTGAGTAAAGTATTCGCTGAGAGCAAAGGTAACCATCCCAGTAATGAAAAAAAGAAACATAAGCCATGTAACTTCCATGAATAGAGAGATACCAACTCCTGTCAATATTAAAATAATCAAGACACTAATATCAGGAAAAAAAAGAAAATCCTTGAAAAGTTTATTCATTTTTCAGCCCCCTTATAGTTCGTTTAACCTATTATATATTATCTGACTATTCAATTAATACAAAAACCTGCAGATTGCTCCGCAGGCTTCTGGTAATTTATTTAACGACACGCTCTTTTTCTTTACTGTATAACTTCTTAATCATCCTGATTTGTCCACGATGATTCAATTCATCCTCCAGGACATGGAACCATTTAAAATAATTGTTTCCTGGCTCATTCCACCACCAGTTTGTCTGCTCAAACAACCATCATCAGAAAGTGTCCGGAATTTTCGATACGTATCTTCCCGTACAGCCTGGAGATCGGCAAGATAATGTTCCAGAGGAAACCCTTTGAATGCTGCCTTTCCTTTTTCTCCTAGTTCAAGACCTGCTGCCAGGGCTTTTTCCTCTTCCTTAGTTGGATCCCTTTTCTCAAATGTAACAATCTGATAGATTCTTTCAACGGCAGCCATGTGGCCTAGCAACATTCCAATTGAGTTTGCTTCATCATGAATCAGGAAATCAAGCTCCTCAATTGTGAGTCCTTCTACTGCTTCCATGGTTGTGGAACGTGCGTAATTCATCATTGACACCAGATGACCGAAAGTTGGACTGAACCCTTCTTTCTGATCGACCAAAAATAAAGTTGATCTGTCTTTTTCCATATTTCCCCTCATTTCCTATATTTCATGAACTAATATTATTCGGCGTGCTTCACAATTATCCTTCTTATTCATTTATTATAGATTGGTATGATCATAGAGCATGCCAAATCGTCCTGCCTGGCAGGCAAGCATGTCAGGGAAATGGAGGAAAAGAAAAAAACCAGCTAAAATTAGCTGGATTATTAAACATTAGCTTTCCAAGTCAGCAGGCTTAGCCTCTTTATGGTCTTGCGGCGCGATTAATTCATTATAAAAAGTAGCATTGGCTGTACTGATATACGGAGTCAGCCACAAGAAACCAATCCCTAAAGTAAAGATGGCAATCAAGACCCACCCTATAAAACTAAGATTCAATAAGAAATATTTCCACTTATAGCCCTTCATCCTGATTTTACTTTCTGTGATCGCTTCAAGGGCGGAGAGCTGTGGGTTATCCCTCAAAATGAAAAACACTTGTGAGTAGGAAATTCCCTTGATAATCCCTGGTATGATCAGCAGTAATGACCATAGCATCGTGAAGATCCCAACAAGGATAGATGTACCGATAACTTTCAGTGATAGCTCCCATTCTTTATACACCGTAAAGACATCGGAGATTTTCGGGTCATTCCATCTGGCAATAACAAGGTAGAACCAGTAGCTGGCAACTGTCATCGGGATGAACAAAAACGATATTAGAAGATTAACCATGTCAGCAATCAATGGGGTTTCTGTTTGATTAAACCACTCTGAAAATCCACCACTTAAAGGCACTTCTACAATCGTCGGCACTATAGTCGTAATCAAAAAGACTATAAATGTAAGTGCTACTCCGATGCCCCACTTTCCTTTTAAAGTCGCTAGAGCCTTCTTTTTGATTTGTGAAATAGATATATTCATTCACTTTCCTCCTAAAAAACTAAAATGAAGATACACACCAATTATATTTTGAAAAAAATAACAAATTCATAGAATATTTAAGAGACCGCAACTGATTGTGTCTCAAAAGCCTTGACCCATTCAACTACCTCCACAGCATTAAGCGGCTTGGAATAGTAATAACCCTGAATAATTGGATTTTCAAAATTTTGGGACAGGAAATTCATCTGGTCTTCGGTTTCCACTCCCTCAATCACCACTTTTAGTTTCAATGAATGTCCAAGACTAATGATTGCTTTCATAATCGCTGAATCCTTCTCTGATTGTGGAACATCATCAACAAAGGACTTATCAATTTTCAACGTAGAAATCGGCAGCCGCTTTAAATACGATAAGGAAGATACACCCGTTCCGAAATCATCGAGAGCAACAGTACACCCAAATTCTTTGAAAACACTTACTGCCCTGATTGCATTTTCTATTTGATCGATTACGCTTGTCTCCGTAATTTCAAGTTCAAGATACTTGCTTTCAATTTCATATTTCGAAATACTTTGTTTCAACATTTCCATCAACTGTGGCGATGTGAAATAGGAACCTGGAATATTAATCGCTACTTTGAAAGCTTCGTTTCCTCCATTCATCCAAAACATTATCTGCCTGCACACATAGTTGATGAGCCAATCCGTTACCTCATGCATCTTGCCGTTTTCTTCGAGAACCGGGATAAAGATACCAGGAGAAATAACACCGTGCACAGGATGCTTCCAGCGCAGCAACGCTTCAACACCAAAGATCATTTTCGTGTTTGAACATACTTTTGGCTGATAGAGAACATAAAGTTCATCATCAACCATCGCCCTGTCAATGTCATGAATGAGATTCCGTTCAAATGCGAAAGTATGGATCTTCGGATCATATTCAATTACTTCATGATTGTAATCAATGTTAGACTGCAGGAGCACTGCCATCGTATTGGAAAATAAATCAGATTGTTCATTCTCCTCTGAGCAAGATACTGCACAAACCATATTAATGACTAATTTCTTCTCTTTGATGACTATAGGTTTTTTCAAAATCACGGTGATTCTCTCAAGGGAGGTTTTCAGTTTTTCATAATCTCGTCCATTCTCTGATAAAGAGCAAAGCGATTCCCTTCTATTCTATAAATCACACAGAATGACGGTTTTAGGCTGACAAGAATCTCACTAACTGACTTAATGACTTCATCACCAAATTCGTAACCATATCGGCTATTTCACTTTTCCAGTCCATGTAAATGGATCACTGCCATGCTGGCTGGTGAAGAGGAATTGAGCACTTTTTCGAATTGGCGTCTATTCGGCAATCCTGTCAAAGCATCGAAATTATTCAACCGGAAATCAACATACCGGTCAAGCAGGCTGGATAATCCAGAAAACACCAATATTACTCCTATTCCAACGGTCACAGCAATGATTAGCATATGCAAATTCATATGATGTCCATGTTGAGTTGCCGGAAGCACGGTCCCCTCTGTATAAAAAACTACCGCCTCCATACCTGTATAATGCATACTTGATATAGCTATCCCCATCAGTAAGGAGGTAATCAACTTGACATAAAAATTCCCCATAAATCTTTGCATGCTGGTAAATATGTACAGAGCAACATAAGAAACAATAGTGGCAATCAGAACGGACAAAACAAAAATGAAAGGCCGATAAGAATACTCAATATCCATCTCCATTGCCGACATCCCGATATAATGCATCGAAGCAATTCCGATACCCATGATCATGCCAGCGAGTATTTGTGGCCAACGAGTTACATTGATACGATTGGAAATATAAAACGCCAGGTATGAGGACAAGACGGCAGGAAAAATGGATAATATCGTTACTGAAACGTTAAACTGCATTGATACCGGAAGTCTAAAAGCACTCATCCCGATGAAATGCATCGCCCAAATCCCCAACCCCATAGCAATGGATGCAAGGGTCAGCCAAAAACTCCGGCTAAAAAAACCATTCTTGCTAATCCTTTAGTTCATCGAAAGGGCAGAAAAGGAAGCAAGGAAGGCTATTACCACCGAAAGAAATACAATTGGCAGTGAATATTCTCCCTGTAAAATTACAATATTGTCTGACTCGGGACTAAAAAACATGCTTGGCTAACATCCTTTATTTAATTTTCATGTTGTTTATAGTAAATATATCGGCTAGAGTTCTTTATTTTGAATACAGCCAAACAGCTAACTTACTTTGGAGTGAGATAAAAGGTGGTAGACCTGGACAACTCTATTGCCATACTTACTGCAAAAAAAAAAACGCTGCAAGCAGCAGCGCACTTAATCTTAATATATCTAACTGGGGTATGCCAATTTATTTACGATCCCCATCTTTATTTGCAGCTTTCTCTAATCTCCTGAATCGCCTTAAATCTGCAGACCTTATTGGCAGTGGCTCTTTTTTCAGAAGCTTAAGAATCGCGAACATTAACAGCAAAAGCAACACTGTAAACGGTAGTGCAGCAATCAATGAAGCAGTCTGTAAAGCTTCGAGACCACCTGCGTATAGCAAAACTGCAGAGATGGCTGCCATTAGCGAGCCCCAAACAATTTTTGCAAATCTTGGCGGGTTCAAACTTCCGGAAGTCGTCATACTTGCCAGAATATAAGTTGCTGAATCCGCTGATGTTACCAGGAAAGTAAAAATTAATATAATAGATAAAATAGAAAGAATAGTTGACATCGGCAGCACTTCAAAAGTCTTGAATAGAGCAGATGTTAAATCTGCGTTCACTGCTGCAGCAATTCCTGTGTCATAATTCAAATCATTCCAAAGTGCAGTGCCTCCGAATGCTGCGATCCAGAGACAGGCAATTACAGGCGGGATGACCATGACGCCAAAAATATATTCCCTGATGGTTCTGCCCTTTGATACCCTGGCAACGAACGCTCCAACAAATGGAGACCACGCTATCGCCCATGCCCAATAGAAGATTGTCCAATCTCTTGTCCATGTCCCTTCCTGGTATGGCTGCAGTCTTAGGCTGTATTGAATGAAGTTGGCAAAATAATCCCCAATCGCGAGTGTGAAGCTTTCCATGATAAAGACTGTTGGTCCCGCAATCAATACAAATAATAGTAGCACAATCGCGATTCCAAGATTCAAGTTACTCAACATCGCGATCCCTTTTTCAAGTCCAGTCGAAGATGAGATCATATAGGCAATGAAAATCACTAAAATAATGATCATTTGTATGCCGATAGAGTTTCCAGTATCAAAAACAGCATTGAGTCCGCCATTCATTTGAAGGACACCTAGTCCGACAGATGTGGCGATCCCCATGACAGTCGCGACAACAGCAAGTGTATCAATTGTGTTTTTCACTGCTGGTTTTGTACCTGTAATCGGTTCAAGTGCAGTAGAAACCAAACCATTTTTTTGTTTGCGGAATTGAAGGAATCCAATTACTAAGCCAACTATCGCAAAAACAGACCATTGACTCACACCCCAGTGAAAAAAGGAGTATCCCATTGCAACTCTAGCCGCACTTCTTGATTCCCCTTGTATATCCGCGAATGGTGTGTTAAAAAAGTGGCTCATTGGTTCAGCAATTCCCCAGAATACAAGCCCGGCGCCAAAACCAGCTGAAAAGAGCATACCAATCCAGGTAAAGAAAGAAAACTCAGGTCGTTCACCTTCTCCGCCAAGTCTGATGGCGCCATATTTACTGACGGCCAGTCCTATCAAGAAGAGTACAATAATAAATACTGCAAGCAAGTAGAACCAGCCAAAATTAACTGTTGTAAAACCAAACAACTCTCCAGCCACCGCACCAAACTTCTTTGGCATAATGGCTCCAACTACGACGAACAACAAAATCACCGCAGCTGACACAGAAAAAACAAAGTTTGATAATATATTCTTGATCATGTCAGCCTCCAAAAAATATGCATTTTTCAGTATGTATAAAAATTTCACTTACCTTTTTCTAAGGGGCAAATATATATTTCCTGCCATGTAATTATTCTGCAAACTTTTTCCCTCTATTATCCATGGTGAAACATTTTTTTATATCCCATTTCCATCTACATAACACTAGGTCCTAAAAAGGCAAAAAAATGGACGCTTAGAGAACCTAAGCGTCCATCCATTAAAAGGTTTTGCTTAAAAACTCACGTGTACGTTCCTCGACAGGGTTATCAAAGATTTCATCTGGGTGGCCAACTTCTACAATCCGGCCTCCGTGCATATAGACAACCCAATCAGCTACCTCGCGCGCAAAGCCCATTTCATGTGTCACGACTACCATGGTCATGCCCTCTTCTGCCAGCTCTTTCATCGTTGCCAGTACTTCTCCAACCAGCTCCGGGTCGAGTGCTGATGTCGGCTCATCGAACAGCATGATATCTGGCTTCATCGCCAGCGCTCTCGCAATTGCTACTCGTTGTTTCTGACCGCCAGAAAGCTTGGATGGATAGACTTTTTCTTTATCCGCCAGGCCAACCTTTTCTAGCAGCTCTCTTGCTTCCTTTATCGCCTGTGATTTGCTGATCCCTTTTACATGTACTGGCGCCTCGATAATATTCTCAATCACATTTTTATGAGGAAATAGGTTAAAGTGCTGAAAAACCATGCCGATTTTCTGGCGCACTTCGTTCAGGTCATGAGAATCTGCATTTACTTCTTCACCCTCAATGATGATTTGGCCATTATCTTTAATTTCCAGGAAGTTCAGGCATCGCAGCAAAGTACTTTTACCTGAGCCACTTGCTCCTATCAGGCAGACAACGTCACTTTCTTTTACATTTATATCTACATCCTTCAATACATGAAGGTCGCCAAATGATTTATTCAGTTTCTTAACATTGATCATATCTCTTCCGTCCAAAACAAATTCCCCCTTAATCACTTACCGAAAGTTTCTTCTCAAGCAGTCCAACCAAAGCAGATATCAAGTAAACAAGGAATAGATAGTACACTGCAACGATGAGCAAGTACGTCATATTGTCAAAATCGTTTGCCCCTTTTGTTGTCGCGACATTGAATAATTCGTACATTCCAATGAATGCTGCTAGTGAAGAATCCTTGAGGCCAATGATGAATTGATTCCCAAGAGGGGGCAAGGCACGACGGAATGCTTGTGGGAGGATAATTCTCCGCATTGTAAGGACCCTGCTCATACCAAGTGAACGGCCAGCTTCCATTTGTCCTTTATCGATTGATTGTATTGTGCCCCTGAAGATTTCGGCAATATAGGCACCGTTATGGAAAGCAAGCCCAAGGGCTACAGACCAGAAAGCAGAGATGTTCAAATTGGTCATACCAAAGTAGAAAATGAAGATCTGGACGATCAACGGGGTTCCTCTGACCAAATAGATATAGGCATTTGCAATCCATTCCAGAACTTTAATACCTGATATTTTTAGGAAGGCAAAAAACAACCCTATGAAAATAGCAATCAAAATCGAGACTGCTGTAACTTGCAATGTAAGCAGCATGCCTTTGAGGAATATATCATACGTGTCAAAAAAGACTTCTATAACATGCGATAGACTTGGCAAAATTCATTCAACTCCCTGTGGGCTCTTTTATCGTTCTTGATAAATACCGTTTTTAAGCAGAAACGAATGTGCAGTTAAACCGCACATTCGCTCCAGATGACAACTTATTACTCCGGTTTAACTGTGATGTCTTCACCGAAATATTTTTCACTGATTTCTTTCAACGTTCCATTTTCTCTTAAAGTTTCCAATGCCTCGTTGACTTTCTCCAGTAATTCATCGTTGTCCTGGGCTATGGCAATTGCCTGCTCGCTTCGGCCAAGAAGCTCTTTGCCTTCAATTTCAAGACCAGCACCAATCGCTTCTTTCCCTGTAATAAAGTCCGTTATAACAGCGTCGTGCCTTCCATTTGCTAACGCTTCTAAAGCAGTTACGTCACTGTCATAAAGCACAATATTATCTGTCACTTCTTCAGCAGTCTTTGCATAAGTAGAACCTTTTGAAACTGCAATTTCCAGTCCATCAAGATCAGCAAGTTTTTCTACATCGCTATCTGGTCTTACAAAAATCTGAGGTCCGGAATAATAGTAAGGTGTTGAGAAATCCACATGCTTCAAGCGATCTTCGTTAATGGTATGGCTCGCAACAGCTGCATCGAATCGGCCTGACTTAACACCTTCTACGATACTGGCAAACTTGAACTTTTTCTGGTTTGGTTCCAGACCCATTTCCTTTGCCACTGCTTCGGCAACATCGATGTCAAAACCACTCATCTTGCCTTCTCCATCGGTTACGCTGAATGGTTTGAACTCACCAGATGATGCAAAAGTGAACTTTCCATCCTCGGCCAACTTCATGCCGCCGTCACCAGATGCTTTTTCATCGCTGCCGCAAGCAGCCAGGAGACCTACCATGGTCACCATAATAATGAATAATGATAAAATTTTCTTCACTGTTTAAAACTCCCCCTCTTAATCTTACTTTCTTTAATATTTATTCTGTTAATCGATCCTTATAACCCAGTTATAAAAGACCGTAACATTCGACCCAAAGTACTTATACCCACTATTCGAGAATAGTAAACTAGAATGATAAGAATTCATTCAAATTTCCTATTTTACCGAGTATTATGAGCGAATATGAAATACGTTATAACAATAATTGTAACAATCTTGTAATATTCAATCAAAATCCAAATTATCTGATAATTTATCAAATCATGTGATATTCTTTCTTCTCAGCCACTGAGCCTGCCGAGCCTCCCTTTTCCCTCTTTATCCTCTTAGATACTCCGGATTCTTCCTGGTCCGACAATTTGCGCGGAAAAAATACATTATACTAGGAAAAGCCAGAATCCATATATGGACTCTGGCTTTTAGTATGTTTGGTCTATTAAAAAACTCATGTAAAAACAACTATATTTCAAATGAATTTCGTCCGCTTTATACGGATTGCAACAATAGATTTAATCAATAATTCTTTCGGGACAGGAATACACATTAAAGGATTTTCCACGGATAAAACCTACTGCAGTTATATTTAAGTCCTTAGCCAGTTTGATAGCAAGATCAGTCGGCGCTGATTTTGACAGGACGATTCCTACCCCGATCTTCGCAGCTTTCAATAGTACTTCTGAGGAAATCCTGCCACTAAATACAATGATTTTATTTCTAACAGGCACCCTATTCAAAATGCTATACCCATATAACTTATCCAGTGCATTATGTCTTCCAATATCCGTGCGAACCGCAATCATTTCTTCAGGGGAACAAAGAGCTGCATTATGTACTCCTCCAGTTTCAAGAAACACTTGAGAGCTGTTTTGCATCTGGTTCATAAGGGCAATGCTCTGAGTCGCTGATATGGTTGTATTCGACATCGAGGTTTTCGCTGTCCGGGCATCATTATGAAAGTAAAATTGACGGCTCTTCCCGCAACAGGAACCGATAAAGCGTTTTGAATAATACTCCTGGTTTGTTGTCATACTCACTTTTAGCATAACGTAAGCATAGCCTCTGCTTTCATCGATGCTAAGTGAATGGATGTCATTGTAGGAACGGATAACCCCTTCGGATGCCAGAAAACCGACTACCATTTCCTCAAAATGTGTAGGAGTACAAACCATTGTTGCAAACTCCATGTCATTTACATAAATGGTCAATGGGAATTCATTTACGATGACATCCTCTACATCCAGGAATTGTCCATCCTGATATTTTGTTATGGTATATTTATCACTCATATTTTCTAACATAGTCGTCACCTGAATTTATAAGAATTTGAGAATACTTAAAATCTAAACACAATCTCTTCTTTTTCACAAGAAAAATTTACAACACACTCATAGTGTAAAATTGATTTCGCAACCTAAAATGTATTGCATCTACAGTTCTAAGATGATAAAATTTTCCCGAAGTTCACTATTCTGTCACATTTTGATTCGAGATAGCGATCCTGTCATCGGTTAAGGTGTCATAGAAATGTAAGCGATTAACTGTTGGTCCGTAAGTAGCGAATCCTGCTTAGTACTAACCGTCAATTTTTCTATCAATGTCCGCGTCTTTGTCGCGGGCTTGGGAAGATTGACGGTTTTTTGTTTCCCGGGTAAGAACTCGGTTCAAAAACAGTATACATATCGAGCTTGGAATCAAGGTCTCTGCAGTTTAAGAGATTCCATCCACTTCATTGTTGCAGTCATTGGTCATAGGGAAAAACAAACAAAGTAAAGGGGAAAAAACATGAAAAAAACGAAGAATCGATGGCTTATCGCAGCCTCAGCAGTGGGAATCCACATTTCCATTGGGTCTGTATATGCCTGGAGCAACTTTACGAACCCATTAATCGAGGAGTTCGGTTGGACTTCCAAGCAAGTACAATTTACATTCAGCCTTGCCATTTTATTTTTAGGATTATCAGCAGCGTTCCTCGGGCATTTTGTTGAAAAACACGGTCCAAGAAAAGCTGGACTTCTGTCAGCAGCCTTTTTCGGAGCAGGAATTTTAGGATCAGGCCTGGCGGTCAATCTCGGTTCATTGCCATTATTGTATATTACTTATGGGGTTTTAGGCGGAATTGGCCTTGGGGTAGGTTATATAGCCCCGGTTTCTACTTTGGTAAAGTGGTTCCCAGACAGACGTGGACTTGCCACAGGACTTGCCATCATGGGATTTGGATTCGCAGCAGCAATCAGCAGCCCAATTATGGATTCACTGATTAAATCTGTAGGCACGGCCAATACATTTTACATTCTCGGTGCTGCATATTTTATTATTATGACTCTATCCTCACTCTACCTTGAAAGGCCGCCAGTTGATTGGGCTCCAAAAGGCTTCAAGGAAAAAGCTGAGTCAGGAAAAGTAAAGGTTAAGAAAGACCTTTCCCAGCTGACAGCCAATGAAGCAATAAAAACTTCACGTTTTTACTATCTATGGATCATGCTCTTCATCAATGTAACTTGCGGTATCGCCATACTTTCAGCTGCAAAACCGTTAGCTGAAGAGAGTATCGGATTAACTACTGCAGAGGCAGCGGCACTGGTTGGAGTTTTAGGTTTATTCAACGGATTTGGCCGTATTGCCTGGGCATCGATATCTGACTATATTGGCCGCCCTAACACATATACGATTTTCTTCGCGACACAGATTGTATTATTCATGCTGTTGCCGCATACGAAAGAAGCTTTTCTATTCCAGGTTATGCTTGCGGTAGTTTACACAATGTATGGCGGCGGTTTTGCTGCAATCCCTGCGTTCATCGGTGACATGTTTGGAACGAAGCAGCTAGGTGCGATTCACGGATATATCCTGACTGCATGGGCAGCCGCAGGCCTGGCAGGACCAATGTTCGCGGCATGGATGAAAGACACTACAGGAAGCTATGGAACAAGCTTAACGTTCTTCAGCGGACTGTTCGTTGTTGCGCTGGCCGTGTCCATTTTAATCCGCCGTGATATCAATAAACTTCGAAAACAAAATGAAGCCAATGAAAGATTAGCTGGTTAATGCTTTGTAATTGCCTCTCAATATGGTAAAATACCTATCGTCTTATAACCTGTATAGATAACAGGAGGATAATATGAATAAATACGAGGCAGAATTCAGCAATCTGGTCCGATCCTTTCGCAAAAAGCATATGGGCAAAGGGCCAAGCAAAATAACCACTACTTTTTGTAAGAAATGGGCCATCTGCGAAATGGAAGGAAACCTTTCACCTGTCGAAAAATTCATTGCATCAGCCAATGAAGGAAAACAGGCACTTAGGGCCGCAAGAACGGAAATGGTTAAAGACATGTACCGAAAGAATCCTCCAGTGGAAATGGAAGAGTTTCTAGGCTGCAAGTTGGTAGAACTTTTTGTAGATATAGATATCGATCGTGATTTTGGAATGTCCATCTTTGTTTTCGATGAGGACATTCAAGAAAAATTCTGTAATTTATAAGGTATGGCACTTGGCAGCGACCCTGCTAAAGACTAACCACCGTTAGAACCTGGAGCATCTGCTTCGGGTTTACGGTGGTTTTTTTATAGACTTAAAGATTGTTATAAATGGGAGTGTTTCAAATTGGGTAAAACAAAACATCCAGGACCACAGAAAAAAGCGGCAATGCCTGCACCAAAGCACTGGGTAAGTCCGATTCCTTTCGGGCTTGGCAAGGTGAAACCGAAACATATAAGAGATACCATGAAAACCCTTTGGGACAATCGGGATAACTTTGGCTACGCGACCAACATCCTGACCAAAGGAGTATGTGATGGTTGTGCATTAGGTGTATCAGGATTAAAAGACCAGACTTTGACAGGTCCGCATATTTGTACGACAAGATTGAATGTCCTCAGACTGAATACTGCCGGTGCAATAAAGCCGGAGATTCTACATGCTGATATAGATGAACTAAGAAAATATGACAGCACCCAGCTGCGTAAGCTTGGACGTATCCCATATCCTATGATCCGCAGGAAGGGTGAGCGGAAGTTTTCCGGCATTTCCTGGGATGATGCAATGGATATGATTGCAGAGAAGGCGAAGAAGCTTGATCCAAAACAGTACGCTTTCTACCTGACAAGCCGTGGGATTACAAATGAGTCTTACTATGTAGCCGGAAAAGTCTCCCGCTTTCTTGGTACAAACAATATCGACAATGCAAGCCGGATTTGCCATTCTCCTTCTAAAACAGCTTTAAAGCGCTCGATTGGCGTTGGGGCTTCTACTTCAAATTACCAGGACTGGATA
This sequence comes from Mesobacillus jeotgali, assembly GCF_002874535.1. Taxonomy (GTDB): domain Bacteria; phylum Bacillota; class Bacilli; order Bacillales; family Cytobacillaceae; genus Mesobacillus; species Mesobacillus jeotgali. The sequence continues at coordinate 1,224,974 of NZ_CP025025.1, read as the reverse complement.
GGCACTGATGTCTTGTTATTCTGGGGCAGTGTAGCATCGAACAGCTCCCCTGTTTCGTCTAAGTACATGCTGGAAGCAAAGAAAAAGGGAACAAAAATCATTGTCGTCAACCCGTATAAGGAACCGGCAATGGATGAGTACTGGATTCCTTCAAATCCAGAATCCGCTCTTTTCGGCACGAAAATCGCGGATGATTTTTACCAGGTCAATATCGGTGGTGACATTGCTTTCATGCATGGGATCATGAAGCACTGGTTTGATATGGAGGAAATCAAGCACGGTTCAGCCATCAATCATCAATTTGTTCAAGAGCATGTGAATGGTTTTGAGGAATTGAAAGCGAAGGTCCAGGAGCAAGAATGGGAAGATATTGTCACATCTTCTGGCGTTTCTAAAGAACGCATTATCGAGTTGGCGGAACTGCTCGCTAACAGCAAGAATGCCGTTTATGCATGGGCACTTGGTTTGACCATGCATTCATTCGCAACAGATAATATTTCACAAGTGGCGAACCTTGCCTTGCTCCGGGGACATCTTGGCCGAAAGCACGCAGGCCTGATGCCTTTCCGCGGACACTCTTCTGTTCAGGGCAGCGGCGAAATGGGTGCAGATCCCTTCGTTCTTCCAGGCGGAGATTTTTATGGAGAAAATATTAAGCGAATTGAGGATCTATGGGGATTCGAACTTCCGGATTGGCAAGGTGATATCGTCGGAGTGACTCTTGAGAATATTTTGCTTCCTGAAGAGCATGAACGCAAAATCAAAATGTATTACTTATCTGGAGGCAATTTTCTCGAAACGATGCCCGACCCACACTTTGTGGAAAAAGCATTGTCTGAACTCGAGATACGTGTCCATCAGGATATCATCCTGAATACTTCTACCCTTGTTGATGCAAAGGAAGCCGTCATTATCCTCCCTGCTAAGACTCGTTATGAGCAGGAAGGCGGGGGAACATCCACTTCAACAGAGCGAATGGTTTATTTTAGCCCGGAAATTGAAGGAAACAAGAATCAGGTTGAAGAAGCTCGCGCTGAATGGAAAATCTACATTGATTTAGCTAAGCGGGTCAAACCTGAGACTGCGCATTTGGTTGATTTTAAAAATGCACAGGAGATACGGAATGAAATCGCACTGGCGAATCCTAATTATGACGGCATACAACATCTTAAAAAAGCAGGAGATGTGTTCCAGTGGGGCGGAGCCTGGTTATGTGAGGATGGAATCTGCCCTACTTCTGACGGAAAAGGAAATCTGATTTCAGTTGATATTCCTGAACTCGGTAAAAAGGAAGGACAATTCATCGTTACCTCCCGCCGTGGAAAGCAATTCAATTCCATGGTCTACAATGAAGTAGATCCGCTTAACGGCGCCGGACGCTATGATGTCCTGATGAATGCAGAAGACGCACAGGTCCTTAGCATTGCCGAAGGTGAAGGAATTGTTCTATACAACGGTTTCGGTGTCTTCCAGGGCAGAGCTAAATTCGTAGACATTTCACGCGGCAACGTCCAGGTCCACTTTCCTGAAGGAAACTTTCTTCTGCCAAGGGGACGCTATGAAAAGTACGCCGGTATCCCAGATTTCAACATCACGGTCACATTGGAAAAAGCTGACCGCTTCAACGCCAGAAAAGACGTCGAACACCACGAAAAACGCATTGAAGACGATGAACTTGATGTACCAGTATAAGGACTACGCAAACAGCTTGCAGACAATAATGGTCTGCAAGCTGTTTTAAATATAATGAAGTTTCTTGTTGCAATTAGGCTTCATTTAACAAAAAAACAGGAAAGGCCAATGTAAATAGCATTTCCTGCATTTATAAAAGAACATTGTCGATTTTTTCTAAACCCACCTTGGCCCTCTGTGTCTCTCGCTCTTACGCTCATCCGAGCTGCTCTCGTCCTCGATGTGTTTGTCTTCTTCAATTTCATGCCCTGCTCTTCTACCATGACCAAAGAAATCAAAAGGATGTCTTCTGCCCCTCTGGTGATCCCTTCGGCTTTCCTGAATAATCTCAACCTCTTTTGCATGAATTGTAAGCTTATCTACATGAATAACTTTTCCTTTATCACGTGACATATTTTTCCCTCCCGCCTTTATTTATTCTGTATTATCTTATTCGTTCATCCGGGAAGGGTATAGGCGGATTTAATTTAAATCTTCTGCATTAACAACAAAAACGCCATAACGGCGTTTTTGTTCAATTAATTGCTTTGTGACAAATCTTCGACTAAAGTCAATGTTGCAGTTTCCTCTTTTCCTTCCCTGAAAAAAGTTACTGCAACTTCATCTCCAATCTCTTTCTCGGTATATAAATATTTGCGAAGTTCTCCTGCAGTATTAACTTCTGTATCATCCAGTTTTGTGATGACATCGTATTCCTTTAAGCCTGCTATACCTGCTGGCGATGTTGAAATTACTTCCTTGACGACAATTCCATTTTCAACACCCTTTGGCAGGTTTAACGTCTCACTGTAATATTGTGATGGAATGTCGGCCAGGGAAATTGGGACAATTCCAATATACGGCCTTAGCACTTCTCCGTGTTCTGCCAGATCTTTTAAGATTGGCATCGCTACATCTATTGGGATTGCAAATCCAATTCCTTCTACAGATTCCTGGGCAATTTTTGAAGAATTGATGCCAATCAATTCGCCATGAATATTAATCAATGCCCCGCCGCTGTTACCTGGGTTAATTGAAGCATCTGTCTGGACTACTTCTGACTGCCAATCAATAGTTCCATCCTGATCAATATCGACCGGCATCACTCGATCAGGTGCGCTGATCACACCCGCTGTAATGGTACCATGCAGGAAGCCAAGCGGATTGCCAATCGCAATGGCAGTTTCTCCTGGCTCCAGTTTTTCCGACTTGCCAAGTTCAATAACATCTTTAATCTTTTCACCATTCACCTCCAATACTGCAAGGTCGAGCAATGGATCGGAGCCTAGGAGCTTAGCCGGAAGCTTCTTTTCGTTACCAAGGCTAATTTCAATCTCGCTTGCTCCGGAAATAACATGGTGATTGGTTGCTACATATGCTTTGCCATCCTTTTTTTTGTATATGACTCCTGAACCAGAACCAGCTCTTTGCGGCTCAGTTCCTTCCCACATACTTCCCCCTTCGTATTTCACCACGCTGACAACCGTATCCATACTTCTGTTTACCGCTTCCTTTATAGTTGGATCCTCTTCACCCTCATCCGCACTGACTTTTGCAGTAACCTTCCCTTCTGAATCGTTATTGGCTGTAGACACTAAATCTTTTTCAGACGTAAACGGACCAAGCAAGAAGATAAGAATCACTCCAACGACTATTCCGGCAATGCCTGTCAAAAACAATAGCTTAAAATCACTCTTTTTACGATTATCCATTTTTCACCTGTCCTTTCCAGATTAATTTGGTGAACTTGTCTATTTGTGTAAAAAGTTGAAAATAATATGGAAATGTGCAATATTTTTCAACTAATATGTTCGTTTAGGTTACTAGCCCATGGGTAAAATCTGTACATTGATTATAAAAATTTTTCAAGATGGGAGGTCTCTAATCATGTTCGGCTTTTCAGACTTTATCGGCTTTCTTCTAGCACTATTATTTATTTATCCGGTAGTTTCACTAATTCATGAATTAGGGCATTCCTTCTTCGCATGGATATTTGGAGGGGAATTCAGTTTCTCCCTTGGGCGGGGAAAAAGGATTTTTAAAAAGGGACCATTCAGTTTAAACAGCATGTATTTTCTGGATGCTTTTAGCGAGTATGAGCACCTAAAATGGAATAATCGATTAACCCATTTCCTTGTCCATGCTGGTGGAATCATTTTTAATCTTGGATCAGTGCTCGTGCTGAATATCCTTATCTCAAAAGGCATTATAGAACCTCATACTATATTTGTCCGCTATTCCTATTTTTCTGTCTGGCTGGCAACCTTTTCACTGATTCCAGTTGATTACGGAAACGGCAATTATAGTGACGGGCTGGCTATCTACCACGTTATTCGTTATAATGAATGGCCAAAACTTACCGGATAACTTCTTCATGAATCGTACCTGTCCTACTGGAACAGGTACTTTTTTAATACAGAATTAGTCCCTATGCCCATAAAAAAGAGGCATTCCTATCCAAAGGAATGCCTCTTGCCCTCCAGCTTAGGAAGTCACATACATATCAGTGTTTAATGAATTAGAGTCTCTAAAAGTGGTATGGATTTCCTCTCTTCTATCATCATCCACTTCGACTAACACCAGGATATTCCCTTCCTTCAAGTATCTCTCATATTCCTTGGCGTCATCTTCCGTTACTCCTGCGCCTGTCAATGCACCAACGATACCTCCGCCTGTAGCGCCAATTGCTGCACCGCTCAAGGTTGTTGCAAGCGGACCAGCGGCAGCAAGGACACCAATTCCAGGAATCGAAAGCAGACCGATTTCAGCTATCAGGCCAGCGATTCCTCCAAGAACTCCACCAGTCCCAGCGCCAATACCCGCGCCTTTGCCAGCATTTTTCCCTCGATCAGAATCATTTTCAATTACATCTACATCCGTTTGGTCTTCGATGTTTTCCAGTTTATCATCGTCCTTTGCAAAGATTGACAAATCATTCGTATCAAATCCCATTTCCTTAAGCCTTCTAATTGCACCAATTGCTTCGTCTGAATCCCTGAATACTCCACCTACGATTGTCTTTTCCATAGACTATTACCTCCATTCTAGTTTTTACGCTCTTTCCGGATTGAATGACCTGAGCGTGATGGTTTCTGATCCGGTATACAAAGTCTTAAAATTGAGATTCTCAAAACTAAGACTTGTATGCCAAAGCGGCTGTTTACCATTTAACAAAGTGTGTAATTTTGCCTACATTGAACCATTACCCGTCACATTTTGGACTAAACATAGAGTTCTTCTCCATGAAATTGGAAATAGAAAAGATGGCCTAAAAGCCATCTTTTTGTCTATCTATTTACCTTTATTTCCGTTCTCTGCTCTATACTTGTTTTCGGCCTTTACTGCACGAGTGAATTCCTTGGCGTAAAGCACTTCTTGCGCATCAGACAAACCATTGTTCTGTTCCGTATTCAACCCTTTGTTAGGAGCTTTATTTTTATTCATATTATCTACCTCCTGTGATTGAGTTTTTATGAGCCTCTATTATGTCCGTACCCTTTATATCTAAGGGTAAACGTTGCTGCCACTCAATTCACAGGTTGAAAGAAGGCATGTACAAAGCAAGTATACAAAGTTACACCTCTTGTACTGGCCCCAACTTCACTCTATATCCCTCTTGATGCTCCATTCTATTATGGTCACCAATATTCATAGAATTCGGCCCCAAATCCATGTCCATATCGCTTTTGGTAGTACTATATATCATCTCAGCAATATTAAAGGCAGCACCGGATTGTATTTGGTTCACTTTAACATTTTGAATGGAAATTTTACCGCTTGTATCATTAATGATCTCTGACTGGAGCTCACCGTTTTGTTCAGATTTCATTAATTCTACTTTTTCTTCGAGTTCTCTTATTCTGGATTGATAAGAGAAGGCAAGCTGTTTCCAATATTCTTTTTCTGAATGTATTAAATGGTAAAAGAAATTATTCACAGCTTGCACCCCTTAGTTTCCTACCTCCGCTATATCGGGATCATTCACTTGTGGAATGGAGAAATTTCCACTGCCAGCATTATTAATCAAATTTGCATCCCCTACGGTAAATGATCCTGCTTGAGCCTGCATATTCATTTTACTATGAGTAGAGGTGAACAAAATCTCACCGTTGTTCATTGATGCCCCCGATTGGATACCGCCTATCTTAATACCGCCAATTAATACAGGCATCTGATCACTCCTAAAAATGGCAAGTATATTTACATTGTATGAATAGAAGGAAATTTTCGTGTGCCTAATTCATTGATATAATGTCGTTTGTAATCCTATTTGCCAATAAAAAACCCTGCATTTAAATGCAGGGTTTTAGACTATAGAGACGATTATGAAGCCATGTTTCTGCACGCTTCTGCACATTCACGGCAGATTTTTGCACATTCCTGGCAATGCGCATCCTGGAACTTTTCACAATGCATTGCACATGCATCACAAATATCTGCACACAATTGGCAGTGCTGCTTGGCGAACTGGCTGTTCCGTGCCATATAAGCCACAGCCTGAAGGCATATTTCTGCGCAGTCATTCAAGGTCTGAATGCACATGATCCGTGCCTGGACATCAGGCTCCTGAAGGCAGGCAGTCAGGCATTCCTCACATGCCCTCGCACATTTTACGCATGCATCAATACAGTTGTCCATTTGAGTTGGTGACGCTGACAATATTCCCATATCACTCATTCCTCCTAATATCATTTAACAAACTTTATATTTTGTAAATTTTAATGAATTATACGTTATCTGTTAATGGAGTCAACTTCGGAATGGTTTGTCCTTTATTTTCATATGATGGTGAAAAGGAGGCCAACCATGTTTTTATTTAATGCATATGTCTTTTTAACCCTCGCAGTTACACTTCTGCTTTCTATTATGCTTGTCCTTCGTAGCAGAGATAGATGGACAGGCATGAATGGGATGATTATTTCAATGTTTCTCGGCATGAATATTGGATTGACTAGTGGGGTTTTATTTGGAACTGTTTTTCAAGGTGATTTATATCTTTCTACCATTCTATCAATGCTGATAGGGGCAGCAGCGGGCATTATAATGGGGGCTTTAATCAGTGCTGCTGCAACAATCGAAGGTCTTATGTCCGGTATTATGGGCGGGATGATGGGGGCAATGCTTGGAGAAATGCTGCTGCCTGAAAAATCGCTGATCTTGATCAATATCTTCTTAACGCTTTCAGCAGCTAGCTTACTCCTTTTTAAAATACTTCCAAAAACTAATACATCCATAAAATCAAAAAAATATATCATAAAACCAGTCCTTATTTTCACATTGTTTATCCTCTACCTTTATTCAGGGAGTCTTCTTGGGGATGGCTGGATAAATGACTTACAATTTATCAAAGACCCAGAACAGCACCTTCATCACCCCTGATTCTGTCAATGGCAATTGCCCTGATATATATGAAAGGATAGGGGAAGCCTATCCTTTTGTTTAAATTATATCTGATAGAAGCTTTTCACCTGGTTGTACAAACTGTTGTACACATCTTCAACCCCGACCTTCTTAATGGCGGCAATTTGATGGACCACATGGTGAACCATTGAAGGCTGAGTCAGTTTGTCGTGAAAAATCCCTTCAAATGGCCAGGGACCATCAGTTTCCGCCATGATCAAATGCAAAGGATAGAATTCTGCAACCCCTCTGGTTTCTTCTTCATAAAGGATGTCCGGTGTGAGCGAGATAAAATACTTATTTTCCACCATTCTCCCCATTGTCTTCAGATTACCTTTAAACCAATGAAAATGAGCCTTGCTTACATTATGTTTTTCCAACAGGTCACATACTGCAGATGCATCGTCATAAATTGCATGAAGGATGATCGGTTTATCCAGCTTCTTGGCCAAAATAATAAATTGCTCTAAAACCTCTACATATCCCCGATAAGGAAACCTGTTCCCTTTAGCCTTCTCCCGTAGATAATAAGGCAGCCCAACTTCACCGACAGCAACCATATTTTCTTGATTTACTTCAATCCAATTCAACAGTTCTGCAACTTCATTATCGGTCGGCAGAGGCTGTTCGGGATGGCAGCCAAAAGCGGAATAAATATTCGGGTGCTGATCAGCCAATCTCAGGTTTTCTTTGCTGGATAAAAGGTTCATTGAGACTGTTATCATACCTACCACTTTCTTTTCCGCTAACGTTTTGATAATTTGATTTTGATCTCTATCTGTATATTTATCAAAATGAATATGAGCATCAAACACTTTCATGCAAACCACCTGCCTTCAAATCGCCGTATATTTCCCTCTTCAGTTCGAGAAATTCGCTTTCCATAAGCAGAGTGTCTGTTCGCGGCCTCTTAAAAGATACTTCGATTTCACGAATGATTTTAGCTGGCCTAGGAGATAAGAGATAGATCCGATCGGATAAGAAAATAGCTTCTTCAATATTGTGGGTAATAAACAGAACGGATTTCCTCTTCGCTTCCCAGATCGATAACAACCACTTTTGCATATCAAATCGGGTGAACTCATCCAGTGCAGAAAATGGCTCATCAAGCAGCAAAACAGATTGTGGACTCAGAAGCGCCCTTAAAAAAGCGACCCTTTGCTTCATCCCCCCTGAAAGCTGGTGTGGATAAGCATCTTGAAAGTCTGATAAATTAATTTTCCTTAACCAATTTTGAGCCTCTTGTTTATCTGGCTTCTGGAACAGTTCCTGGCCCAGCAAGACATTATCTGTTACCGTCCTCCAGGGGAGAAGTGAGTTCTGCTGAGGCATATATGCTATATTTCCTGTCTCCCCATTAATTTTCCGGTTATCCAGAAACAGGTCTCCTTTTTCAGGTTTGAGCAATCCTCCAATACATTGAAAGATGGTACTTTTCCCGCTGCCGGAAGGTCCAATAATGGAAACAAATTCTCCCTCTTTCACATACAAAGAGAGATCATCAAGGACTACCCCGGTGTCTAAAAAGGATTTAGTGACATTTTCAAGTCTGATTTTTGCTTCCATCATCTCTCACCCTTGACTTTCCATTTAATCACATTCTTTTCAATCATCACAATAACACTGTAGAGCAGCATGCTGAAAAAAATAATAATGAAAATGGCAATGAAAACCCTGTCTGTCCTGAAGGCTGAGGAAGACAGTGTCATGAAAACGCCAATTCCTTTCTCAGCCCCCAGCCATTCTGAAATGACAGCACCCATGACGCTGTATGTCGCTGCTATTTTCAACCCAGAAAACAGGGGCGACAGTGCATTGGGAAGCTCAAGCTTCGCAAATATCTGGAACCGAGTGGCCCCTGACATCCTCATGTAATGCAGAAGTTCTCCCGGTACATTGCTGAAACCATCCAATGAAGCAATAGTGACCGGAAAAAAACAAACTAAAATGATGATGAGCAATTTAGGCAAAAAGCCGAAACCAAACCAAATGACCAACAGAGGAGCTAAAACAATAATCGGGACATTTTGCGATAGAATCAGCAATGGATAAAATGCGTTTCTCAGAGAAGGGATTAAGTGGAGGATCATGGCAATCAATAATCCGATTGTTGATCCCAGCAAAAGCCCGGTAATCGCCAATGTCAAGGTTGCACCTATGTCTGGCAAAAATAATGGATAACTCCCTGCCGCTTCCTTAAAAATCACAGAAGGGGCGGGCAGCAGCCATGCCGGTATCTCCTTTACACGAGTCATCACTTCCCAAAACAAGAAGAAAAGGACGAGAACCAAAAATGGCCGCCATCCTTTATACCAGAGTGAGTTAATCACCGATATTTCTCCGTCAGCCTGCCCATTGTAATTCCATCTGGCTGATACAGGATTTTCACCTGGGAAATGACGTTTGGAGATCCAAGTTCAATCATTTTCTTGTTCATCTCGGCAATTACCGCTAACAGATGCTCCAGTTCTCCCTCCATTGTTGTCTCCAGCGGATGTACTTCATAACTTACACCTGACCGGTCAATAATTTTGATTGCCTCATCCACCAATCCAATGACTTCCTCGGCAGATGAAGCTTTAGGTATGATTTGTACACTTACTAACGCAGTTGCCATCTCAGTTCCCCCTCTTTGGTAAAAACTCATTCGTAAAAGCTTTATCAGCTTCTAATTCCTTCTCCAGAAGACCGTTATCAAACATCCATTCACTGTAATTCTCCCAAACTTCCAGCTTTTGCTCTCCCCAGCGCGCAGCGTCATCCTGGTATCTTGGGGAAAGCCATTCCTGACTTCTCTTCACTAGCTCTTCATCCAAATCAGGGACCGCCTGAATCAAAACATCTGCACTGTCAGCCGGGTGCTCAATTGCAAACTCATATCCCTCTGTAAGTGCAGCCATGAATGCCTCTACTGTTTCTGGATCATCCTTGATCATTTTTTCATTCGTAGTAATGACTGGTGTGTAGTAATCAAGTTTCTCTGAGTAATCAGTTAAATACACCATATTGATCGGTTCGTTACGAATTTCCGCCTCGACTCCTGTCCAACCATAATAAATCCAGGCAAAATCAATATCACGATTCACGGCTGTAAAAAAGTCAGAGTCTCCCATATTAATTATTTTGACTTTTTCCACAGCGGTATTTTCTTGTTTCATTAATGAATTGATTACAGCCTCTTCAATTGGTGATCCCCAGCCGCCATAGGTTTTGCCTTCAAAGTCTTTTGGTGAAACTATATTCTTGCCCTTAGGCGAGGCAAATCCTGAAGTATTATGCTGAATAACAGCCGCCAGTGAAACAAGCGGTATCCCCTGGATTCTCGCCTGCGTGATTCCTTCCTGGTAACTTACTCCGAATTCCGACTTTCCTGACGCGACAAGCTGGTCAGCTCCCGCTTCTCCAGGAAGTATTATATTTACATCTAAACCATGCTTCTTAAAATAGCCATTTTCTTTCGCTACATAGATGCCCGTATGGTTTGTATTAGGCGTCCAATCGAGCACAATTGACACCTTCTTCAATGTGCCTTCCTTTTCCACAGATGACTGGCTCGAAGAACAAGCAGCCAAACTTGTGACTAACAATAACGCAGAAAACAAGATTAATAATTTCTTCTTCATTTTTTCCCCTCTTCTCTATTTGTTTGACAATGAAGGTGGAAAAGAAGGATGGTAAGGTTCATAAAATAAAAAATGCGCTCAGGGAATCCCAAGCGCATGAAAAAATCCATAATAAACGAAAAACGTCTATCAGAAGATGTTCCCTACGCTGGTACTAACCAGATCAGGTTAAAGGGTCAGCATCTATGGACACTTTCTCAGCCGGCACCACCGGCTCCCCTACATTTCCAATTCTCCAATTGTCATCTCTACTATATATAATGTTTTATGATTCGTCTAGAAAAAACTTCATATTGATAAATCTATCTCTAATCTAAAAGAGAAATAATTTTCTTTGCAAAAGCAGCAAGTTCCAGCTTTTCAAGTGTTTGACAGTATTGATATTCAATATTGCCAACCGATGGTCCCTCTATCTCTCTAAGATACTCTAATACTTTAAGATCACTAAACCACTCGCCCTTCTCAGCTTCCTGGTGTCTAACGTTATTCCATACATTTTCAAGTGTCGGGCTATAGATTCGTCTTGCTCCAGATTTAAGCTTGCAGGAATTCAATTTTATTTGATATTTAAGCCCAGGCCTTCCTTCGTGTACATCATTAAAAATATGAGGCCAGTAATCTTTTCGTGAACCAGTATGTGGGTGTGTCACGGCCCACTCTTCCACCTTTTTTAAAACTTCCTTATCAAAAAGGATAGTATAAAGTCTCTTTCCTAATTGGATTCTTTCATGCAATGATTCGAACTGATTTACTTTCTGTCCGGCCAATTTAGTCACACCGAAATCATTATAAGGGAAAAGAATTTGATTAAATGATAATAGATCCTGTAATTCAAACTCCATGGTACCGAATACATCTTTGATATATTTCTGATTCTGGATGACTCTATTTTCGATATAGTTCTGTTCATTAATAATCAGTCCAAATGTGAGCAGAGATGAATTGGAAGAGTTCCAGTAATATTCCCAGATCGTCTCGATAAAGATGGAAACATTAAAGTGGGGAAGCAGCCTGAATAGCGGTTCTTTCGTTTTGAGACTTTCTTCGTAAAGCAGCAGCTGTGGATAGGCATCCTGGAAGATAAGCCAATTCCCTCGTTCAAGGAAAGAAAAATAGGAGCTTTTTTCCCTTTTAGATAACAGCCTTGCTAAAAGCTCAGCTTTTAAATCCGTCATGCTCCAACCGCCATTCCGTGAGACCATATGGGCCAGGAATGCCCAGTGGATTTCGGGGTGTCTATTATAAAAATCAAGATACGCTTTTGTTCTAGTGATATTATTTATGTTTAGTTCTTCAGTCTTCTGCTTTATCTCGCGAATAATTATTAACTCTTGCTCTGAGTGGTTTTTAGCCAAACTCACTTTTTGCTTTCTTTGCAAGTTTTCTTGTATCACTTCAATAGGCGACTTTACTTTTCTATTAAAAATGAATATCGGTCATTCCCCCTATAAAAAAGGTGTTAACAACTCCTTCTCCATTCTATTGCAATTTTATTCAATAAATGAGCTATTCATTCAAGAATGACAGCCTCTATGATTCTCCCGGTCTTTTGCAGGGGCAAATTACCGAATATTGAATTGCCCATATCATAAAAGCGGAGTGGAAAAATTGCTTTGGGGAGGAATAGGATATTTTACGATGTAAAAGAATTACAATATCAGGCAAAACAAGAAGGGCCTGATCCTGTCTTTGCCAGAAAACTTCAGGAAGTTTTCGTTGGCCATTTCGGCGAAATTTCTGTGGCACTGCAATACCTATTACAGGGATGGAATACGCGAGGTGACGGAAAGTATCGTGATCTTTAGATGGACACAGGGACAGAAGAAATGGCACCACCTGCAGTTTTGCGTAATGAGCAAATACCGCCAAATTTAATGTGAGAACTACCGATTCGACGAAGAACAAAAAGCGCAAGCGCCTCGTTCAGCCCCGACAAGCGCTGGAGCTGGATTAAGAAAACTGTATTGAGTTATCCACAACTCAATACCTTTATAAATTCCTTAACCACAAAAAAAAGCTTCAATCCTTAGGAAAAGGATTGAAGCTTTTTAGTATGATTCCTACTGGGTTCGAACCAGCGACCTCTACCCTGTCAAGGTAGCGCTCTCCCAGCTGAGCTAAGGAATCGTAATCATGTTTGTCCTGTTTTTAATGAGGACATTTATTAATATAAACCGGAATGATCGCAATGTCAATATAATTTTCACGTAAAAATACCCTAATCTATAATTTTTTAATTGCCTTAATTACACTTTCGATATATGCGTCTTCATGTGGGACAAAATCATTTTTGGACACATGCATGCAGTATGATTTCTTTTCATTTTTCACGTTCGCCAGGAAACCTTCAACCTGTATCTTCTTTTTCTTACCAAACCAAAGATTTTCAAATTCAGTAATGCTCGCCATCATGATACCCGATACCTCATCACTTTGCAGCCAGTAATCATCGATAGGTACAGGTTTTCCATACAAAAATACATGACATAATTCGTTGTCGATAAATCCAGGACTGTTCAATGAATCCTTGATCATCCCTAACGAATCCAATTCCTCCAAGGCAAGGTCTATCCCAAGTTCCTCTTTCAATTCTCTTAAGCCATCCACAGGACTTTCATCGGCAAGAATATGTCCTGCTGCCGTAATATCCAACAAATTAGGATAATCTTTTTTAGCTGAACTGCGGACTTGGAAGAACAGAAAGTCTTCATTGTCTATCCGCTCGGTAAACCAGCAATGAAAGGTTTCATGCCAATGACCTGCTTTATGAACTTCAGACCTCGTAGCAGTTCCAATACATTTTCCCTGTTGATCAAACACCTTAAGCAATTCGTTTTCCATGATTACACCCCCTTCTAAATAATACCATATTCTCCTTTAAATTATTTACGAACAAACGTTCTAAAAAAAGGTTGAATAAAGAACGAATGTTCGGGTATAATTTAAATATATTTTAAAGGAGTGAGAGCGCATGAATGTCCTTCTTGAAAAATCACTTATGGAAAATGTTCCTGTTGAGATGATTTATCTTGCAGCTAATAACCAAATTACCCATCGCCGGATTATTGTAAAAGAAATCCACGATCATTATTTTAAAGCTTTCTGTTTTCTCAGAAACGCAGATCGCCTGTTCAAAAAGGAAAACATACTTTCTGTTATGCCCGAAAGACGCACACTGCTTAAATCAAGCTAAAAAAAGAAGCCCTTTAGCAAGGACTCCTTTTCTATTGGTTAATTTGCAGTCTTTGGTTTCACTGAGTCTTTATCCTTGATGATCACTTGGAGTGCAACAAGGAGAATGAATAACCCAAGACCGATGATATCTGTCATACCTTCTGGGTAAATCAGCATAATACCTCCGATAATTCCCAGCACTCTTTCCCACCAGTACAATTTCCTCAGCCAGTAACCGATAATGCCTGCACCAATTGCCAGCATACCTGAAATGGCAGTGAATACTACCCAAATTAATTCTGTCCAGGTTGTATCGATCATCAGGAGTTCAGGAGATAACACGAACATATAAGGGATGATAAAAGCGGCGATTGCCAGCTTAGCCGAATTCACACCTGTACGCAGCGGTTCTCCGCCGGAAACACCTGCAGCCGCAAATGCTGCCAGCGCAACAGGAGGAGTGATGTCGGCAATAATACCAAAGTAAAATACAAATAAGTGAGCAGATAAATCGGGTACACCCAACAGGATAATCGCCGGTGCAGCGATCGTTGATGTGATAACATAGTTAGCCGTAGTTGGTGAACCCATACCTAAAACGATTGCTGCAAGCATTGTTAACATCAAAGTTGGAATCAAGTAACCACCTGAAAGGTCGAGCAAGCCATTTGCCAGCTTCAATCCGAGGCCAGTCTTCGTAACTACCCCAACAATGATACCTGCTGCAGCTGTAGCTGCCGCTACACCCAGGGCTGTTCGCGCACCATCGACAAGTGCATCGATTGCATCTCTAAAACCGATTCTCGTCTCTTTACTGAAAGCACTTACGACAATTGTTGATAGAATCGACCACAGAGCAGCACGCATGATACTCATACCGCTTACCATCAAGATAATAACAATCAGGATAGGCAAAAGCAGATAAATCTTTTTAAGCACTTCTTTTCTGTTTGGCATTTCTTCATCGGATAAACCTCGCAGACCGATTCTTTTCGCCTCAAAGTGCGTCATGATCCAAATACCCGTAAAATATAATAAAGCCGGAATTGTCGCTGCTTTAGCAATATCCCAATAAGTGATTCCGCCTCCGATGAATTCAACCATCAGGAACGCTGCCGCACCCATGATTGGAGGCATCAGCTGTCCTCCAGTTGATGCCGCAGCTTCTACGGCACCAGCAAATTCTTTTCGGTAGCCAAGCTTTTTCATCATCGGAATCGTAAATGAACCCGATGTAACAACGTTAGCAACTGAGCTTCCACTGATTGTTCCCTGCAGGGCGCTGGAGAAAATCGCAACCTTGGCTGGTCCTCCAGTACTTTTACCTGCTACAGCAACAGCTAGATCATTGAAATATTGACCAACACCCGTCTTTACCAGGAATGCACCGAACAATAAGAATAGGAAGATGAATGTTGATGAAACACCCAATGGAGTTCCCAGAATACCCTCAGTAGTAAAGAACATTGTCTGAACTAGAGATTCCAGGTCTAGACCTCTGTGTGCCAAAAATCCTGGCATATAAGGTCCAAAAAGAGCATAAGCCATGAATAAAGCTGCAATAATCGTGATCGGCAAGCCAACCGTCCTTCGTGTCGCTTCAAGGACCAGCAGGATAGCGGCAATACCAATGTAGAAATCTGTTGGTGTCAAACGGCCGACACGGTTGACGAGTTCATCAATCATCACTGGCCAATAGGCACCGACAGCAACAGCAATCACAGCCAATAGCAGGTCATACCATGCAACCTTTTTCACTTTAAGATTCTTCTTCCTTGCTGGAAACAGCAAGAAAATGAGTGCTAGAGCGAATCCCAGGTGGATCGAACGCTGGAGCTGGGCAGTAAGGACACCAAATATGGAGGTGTATAGCTGGAATACTGAGAAAGCCAGAAGCCCGAAGAAAACAATCCATCCCATCTTACCTGCCAATTTTCTAGTTGCAGCTTCAGGATCATATTTCTCCAGAAGCTCTTGTTGTTTTTCTTGAGATACCATTTCTTCATTTGTCGTCAAGGATATTCACTCCTTCCAATTGCTTCAATAAACTAATTTCCTCAATCTTTATCCGCACCCTTGTCCCTGGTTCAATCGCCTTGGACAACGGGTACGTTATGTCTTCATAAATCAGGGTGTGGTTTGCCCGGACCTGGCCAAGCCTCATATCGAAATGCGAAAATTCCCTGTTCATATTTGTAATATAGTACTTGCCATCCTTCATTTCAAAGTTCTCTCCATCCGCAATTTCAGATGGCATACCGATAGCAAAATCCTCATACTCCAGTTCGTATTGCCTGATTTTATGGCTTTTGGTAACTTTGTAGCTTTCAATCACATCTGACAGATGGATCGAATGCTTATACTTTATTTTAAAGGCTTCCCCTGTATTAATCGGTACATAGCAGAGTATATCATTACTTTCAGGTGCTTGAAAAACTAGAGCTTGTTTGTATGGGATATTGATTGAGATAATTGCTAAAAAAATAATGAGGGTTAACAGAACGAAGATTTTTGATTTAATCCAGTTAAAATTCATATCACTAGCCTCGCCTGTCCAATGTCTCCAATGGAGTACTTTCTTTATAACAGTAAAAAATAGACCGGTTGGAAGTTCGGTCTACCTGCCTGGGTTTTAATGCATACGGCCATCCTTTGCGAAAAGCCTTTTTTTAAGATGAATTGACCGGATAATACCCTCTATGGGCACTATCCGGTCATATTAAAACATTTACTCAGCTGCCTTAATACCTTTTTCATCATAGTACTTCTGGGCACCTGCGTGAACTTCAATGCCAACACCGTTCAGAGCATTTTCCGGCTTGATTTGCTTCGCTTTTGCGTGTGTTACCTGGTCAAGATTTTCAAAGATTGACTTTGTAATGTCATAGACAAGGTCCTCTGACAGGTCTGCTTTTACAACAAGCATTGCAAGAACTGCCACTGTCGGCACTTCAGAATCAAGTTTGTATGTTCCAGAAGGTACTACTTCTTTAGCATAGTAAGGATACTTTTCGATAAGCTCTTCAGCTTTATCAGCCTCAACCGGAACAATAACTACCTTTTCCGTTGCAGAAAGTTCTTCTACAGCAGCTGTAGGTGTTCCAGCAGTAACGAAAGCAGCATCGATGTTGCCATCTTTGATACCGTTTACTGATTCATCAAAGCTCAAGTCCTGCTTTTCG